>CALRZT010000030.1:0-23419 GCA_943372725.1 Pseudoxanthobacter soli DSM 19599 | reverse complement strand
GTGCGGGCTGGGTCGATGCCGACGAGGTGGACGGCCTCGGGGTTTGACCCGAGCATGACGATGCGCCGGCCGACGACGGTGCGCCGCATCACCCAGCCCGCGAAGATGACGGCGGCAAGCGCCGCCCAGGCGAGCGGCGGCAGGCCGAGCACGGTCTCGTAGGCGAAGCGGGTGTAGCGGCCGGCATCCGCGAGCGGCACGACCTGGCCGTCGTCGGTGATCAGCAGCGACAGCCCGCGCGCGCCGATCAGCACGCCGAGCGTGGCGACGATCGGCTGCAGGCCGGCGCGGCCGATGAGGACGCCATTGAGGGTGCCGCAGGCGAGGCCCGCGATCGGCCCGGCGAGCAGGCCGATCGGGCCGACGGCGTTCACCGCCATCCCCGCGAGCGTGCTCGACAGCGCCGCCACCGCGCCGATCGAGATGTCGAAGCCGCGGCTCGCGATGGCGAAGCATTGCCCGACGGCGAGCAGCGCCAGGAGCCACATCTGCGAGGCGATGCCGGCGATGTTGCCCGGCGTCGCGAACTGCGGCGTGGTGACGGAGAACAGCGCCACCGTCGCGAGGAGGCAGAGCGGCGCGACGAGGAAGCGGCCACCGGACGGTAGGCGGGCGGTGAGGTTGCTCATTGCCGCCCCCGCTTGACCAAGGTCGACAGGAAGCCGCCGAGCGGGCCGGCGCCCTTCTGCAGCAGCACGGCGCCGATGATGACGGTGGCGATCATCAGCTGCTGGAAGGCGACCGGCAGGTTCAGGAGCACCACGGCGTTGTTCATCATCGCGATGACGAGCACGCCGCAGACGACCTGCGAGGCCCGCCCCTGGCCGCCGGCAAGCGGGATGCCGCCGATGGCGCAGGCCGCGATGGTGTCGAAGGAGAGGTTCGGCGCGAGGCTCGGCTGTCCGGAGGCGACGCGGCTCGTCAGGATGATCGCCGACACCGAGCAGAAGCCCGCCGCTGCGAGGTAGCCGAGGAAGGTCGCGAGGCGGACGGGCACGCCGGCGAGCCGGGCGGCGCGCTCGTTCGCGCCGACGAGGTACCAGAGCCGGCCGAGGCGGGTGTGGACGAGCAGCCCGTAGAGGACGGCAACGCTGACGGCGGCGGCGATCACCGGCACCGGCACGCCGGCGATGCGGCCGCGCGCCGGCCAGGAGAACACCTCGCTCGGCGGCGCGTCGATCGGCAGTCCGCCGGCGAGCGAGGCGGCGGCACCCGCTGCGATCATCAGCATGCCGAGGGTGACGAGGAAGGGCGGCAGGGCGAAGCGGGCGATCAGCGTGCCGTTGATGGCGCCGATGGCGAGCACCGTCGCCGCGCCTGCTGCGAAGCCGACGAGCGGCCCGCCATAGGGAAGCGCCAGCACGGTCGAAACGCTGGCGAGCGCCACGGCGGCGCCGAAGGAGAACTCGATGCCGCCGAGGATGAGCACGATCGCCTGGCCGCAGGCGACGATGCAGAGGATCGCGGCGACGCGCAGCACGTTCTCGATGTTTCCGAGCGTGGCGAAGCGCGGCACCAGCAGCGCGAAGGCGACGAAGATCGCGAGCGCGATCCAGAACGATGCCGGCGGTGCGAAGCGGCGGATCGCCCGCGGCAGAGGCAGGGTGCGCGCCATCATGCGGCGACCCTTCCGCCGAGCGCGTCGAGCAGCGCGGTGCGGCTCGCGCCGCGCGGCAGTTCGTCCGCGATGCGGCCGTGGCGGACGACGAGCACGCGATGCGACAGCGCCGCCACCTCGTCGAGGTCGGTGGAGGCGACGACGACGGCGACACCGCGCATGGCCGCCTCGACGATGGCGTCGTGGATCGTCTCGCGGGCGGCGATGTCTACGCCGCGCGTCGGCTCGACGAGCACGAGGACGCGCAGGCCGTCGAGGGCAAGGTTGCGTGCCATCACCAGCTTCTGCTGGTTGCCGCCGCTGAAGCCCGACGCCGCCCGCTCCGGCTCGAGCGGGTGCAGGCGCATCCGCTCGAGCCACGGCCGCAGCAGCGCGCCCTCCCCCGCGTGATCGACGAAGCCCGCGCGGGAGAACCCGTCAAGGGACGAGGCAGACGCGTTGGCGAGCGCCGACAGCACCGGGAACAGTCCATCGGCATGGCGGTCGGCCGGCACGTAGCCGATGCCGAGCACCACGGCGTCGCCGCGCGATCCAGCCGGCACTTCGGCGCCGTCGAGCGTCAGGCGTCCGCTCGCCTCCGGCAGCGCACCGGCGAGCGCTGCGGCGATCTCGAGGGCTCCGGAGCCGACGAGGCCGGCGAGGCCGACGATCTCGCCCGCGCGCACCTCGAAGTCGAAGGCCGGCGCCCGGCGGTGGACGGCAAGCCCTTGTGCCGAGAGCACGATCGCGCCGGCCTCCGGCAGCCGGCGGTCGGCGACGTCGACCGCCTCGCCGAGCATCGCCCGCACGAGTTCGGCTCGCGACAGCGCGGCGAGCGGCGCACCGGCGATGACGGTACGGCCGTCGCGCAACACCGTGACGTCGTCACAGAGTGCGTCGATCTCGTCGAAGCGGTGGCTGATGAACAAGACCGCGGTGCCCTGCCCGCACAGGCGGCGGACCACGGTGAACAGCCGCTCCACCTCATCGTGGGAGAGCGCCGCCGTCGGCTCGTCCAGCACCAGCACCTTGCAGCGCTGGCCGAGGCCGCGGGCGATCTCGACGAGCTGCCGTTCGCCGAGCGTCAGGGCGGAGACCGGCGCCGCGAGGTCGCAGGAAAGGCCGACGGCCTCCAGCCAGGCGCGGGCGGTGGCGGGCGGAACCGTGGCACCGGACGCACGCACACTGCGGGTCGAGCCGAGGGCGAAGGCCGACAGGTTCTCCAGCACCGAGAGGTGCGGGAACAGGCTGAGGTGCTGGTAGATCGGCACGATGCCGGCCGCCACGGCGCCGCGCACGTCGGAGAACTCGGCCGGCACGCCGTCGACGAGAATGCGGCCGTGGTCGGCGGCGACGGCGCCGACAAGGATCTTCACGAGCGTCGACTTGCCGGCGCCGTTCTCGCCGAGCAACGCGTGGACGCGGCCGGGCAGCAGGAGCAGGTCGGCCTGTCGGAGCGCGACCGTCGCCCCGTAGTGCTTGGCGATGCCGACGGCTTCCAGCACGGCGCCGCCGGCGGGCGCGGCATCGCTGCGTGCGGCGTCGTTCGGCGAGGGGCTGGCGGTGGCTCGCATCGTGTCTCCGGAGGGGACGGCGCCGGGATGAAGGGGCGCTGCGGTCGATGCGGAGGATGGAAGCCGGGGTGCGGGGCGACAAACGAATTGTACGGCCCTCATGCATGATTTAGACTCATGCATGAGGAGGCGTCATGGCGAAACGGGGACTGCCGCCGCTGAACACGCTGCGCGGCTTCGACGCCGCCGCCCGCCATCTGTCGTTCACGCAGGCGGCCGAGGAACTGCACGTGACGCAAGGCGCGGTCAGCCGGCAGATCCGCGACCTCGAGGGCTATTTCGGCAAGCCGCTGTTCCGCCGCCTGACGCGGCGCATCGAGCTGACCGACGCCGGCGCGGAGTTCTTCGCCACCGTGCAGGAGGTGTTCGGTGAGCTCGAGCGCGCCGCCGGCCGGCTGCGGGACGTCGGCCAGAGCCGCACCCTGACGATCTCGGCGCTTCCGACCATCGCATCGATGTGGCTGATGCCGCGGCTGCACCTGTTCACCCAGGCGAACAAGCAGATCGACGTGCGCATCCTGTCGTCGATCGAGCCGGCGGAACTGCTCGCCCACGACGCCGACGTGGCGATCCGCGTCGGCCGCCTGCCCGGCCACCACTACGCGCCCGAGCAGCCGCGCATCGAGCTCGAGATGGTGCGCAGCTGGACGGGGGTGAGCGCCGACGAGCTGTTCCCCGACCGGCTGGTTCCCGTCGCGGCGCTCGCGCTGATCGACCGGCCGCTCGCTGACGACCAGATATCGCGCATCCTCGAGCACCCGCTCATCCACACCTCGTCGCGCCGCTACGCCTGGCCGGACTGGCTGAAGGCGCACGGCCTGCGCGCGCCCCGATCGGACCGCGACCGGCTGGAGTTCGGCCACTTTTTCATGTCGCTCGAGGCGGCACGCAAGGGGCGCGGCGTCGCCATCATCCCCGACGTCGTGCTCGCCCACTACGAGGGCCGCACCGACCTAGTGACGCTCAGGCCACCCTCGATCGAGAGTGCGGGCGCCTATCACCTCCTGGTCCACGAGAGCCGTCGCGCAAACGAGGGCGTGATGGCGTTCCGCCGCTGGATGCTGGAGGAGGCGAAGGCCAACCCGCCGCGCCTCCCCGCTTGAGGCCGCGCTGCCGCCAACCTGCGTCGCCCTGCGAGTAGATCGGACGGATGCTGCGACATGTCGCCCGGCAGCGCCCTCACGACGTTGGCGTTCGCCCTCGCTGGCGGATGCAGAGGGCATCTTCACGGCGAATTGCACGTAGGATGCCGACCAGGCAGCGACAGAGATGGCCGGCCCTTGCACGATGTCGCGCGATACGACGGGACGATTTGCAAGCCGCCGCGCAAAGTCGCCTCCAACAGCCTGGGAGCCCATCTGAATGAGCTATTTCCAGACGATCGATCCTCGCTTCTCGGAGTACATCATTCCCCTCTGCACGCTCGAGCGCCTGTACCAGGGGACACGCTGGGCGGAGGGGCCGGTCTACTTTGCCGACGGGCGTTTCCTCGTGTGGAGCGACATCCCCAACGACCGCATGTTGCGCTGGGAGGAGGAAAGCGGCGCGATCTCGCTGTTCCGCTACCCGGCGAACTACTCGAACGGCAATACCCGCGACCGCGAGGGCCGTCTCGTCAGCTGCGAGCACGGTGCACGGAGAGTGACACGCACCGAGCACGACGGCACCATCACCGTTCTCGCCGACCGCTACGAGGGGAAGCGGCTGAATTCCCCGAACGACGTTGTGGTAAAGTCCGACGGGACGATCTGGTTCACCGATCCGACGTACGGCATCCTGACCGACTACGAGGGGCACAAGGCCGAGAGCGAGATCGGCCGCTGCAACGTCTACAGGTGCGACCCTCGGGACGGCAGCATCGCGATCGTTGCCGACGACTTCGACAAGCCGAACGGCCTCGCCTTCTCGCCCGACGAGAGCCTGCTCTATGTGGCAGACTCCGGCTGGTCGCACGGCGCCGACAAGCCGCACCACATCCGTGCCTTCGACGTCTCGTCCAGCAACGGCGTGTCAGGCGACCGCGTCTTCGCGGTGATCGACCCAGGGATTCCGGACGGCCTGCGGCTCGACATCGAGGGCAACGTCTGGACGAGCGCAGGCGACGGAGTGCAGTGCTTCTCGCCGCAAGGCGACCTGCTCGGCAAAATCCTCGTTCCGGAGCCCGTCGCCAACCTGACGTTTGGCGGACGGCGCAAGAACCGCTTGTTCATCACCGCAAGCTCCTCGCTCTACGCAGTCTTCCTCAACACCCGCGGCGTGCAGACACCCTGAGGCCCGCCAGACCTCGACAATGCGCCTCTGCACCGCGGCGGACGACGTCGCGGGGCGAAGGAACGGGCCTTGGTGCTGGCCTGCACGGCGCGGCTGACGGCCGGATGCAAGATCAGGCGCCTGCTGCCGTGGCACCCTTCTCGACCAGCACGAACGGTACGCCGGCGCGGCCACAGATGGCGCGCAGGTGCTCCTCGAGCCTCTGAGGGATCGGGATGCCGTGCGCCAGTCGCTCGGCCCGCGCCGCCTCCTCGGGGTCGCCGGCCACCAGCACCGGCCGCGCCGGATCGGCCGGCGGCGTCGCCCGCAACACGTCGATCGCCGCGTCGAGGTCGTCCTCGAAGTCGCCTTCGTCGCGGAACGACTTCGGGTCGATGGCGAGGAAGAAGTGGCCGATGTTGTCGCCGTCGGACGGCTTCTTGGTGCGCTGGTGGATCGGCGAGAACGAGCCGCCCATCAGCGTCCCACCGAGAATGTGCACGAGCATGCCGAGGCCGTAACCCTTGTGACTGCCAAGCTCCGGCGTGCCGCCGAGCGGCGTCAGGCCACCTTCCACGCGCTCGAACAGGAAGGTCATCGCTGCGGCAGCGTCGGTGACGATGGCGCCCTTGTCGTCGACCACCCACCCCGCGGGCAGCGGACGGTTGTTGAGGTCGTAGACCTTCACCTTGTTGACGGCGGCGGTGGTCGTCGCCATGTCGAGCGCGAAGGGCGGGTGCCGCCCGGCCGGTGCCGCGAAGGCGATCGGGTTGGTGCCGAGCACGGGCATCGTGCCGTTGGTCGGCACCATCGTGATCATCCGCGTCGAGCTCGTCACCAGACCGATCATGCCGCGCGCCGCCGCGATCCGCGCGTAAAGCCCGGCGGCACCGAAATGGTGCGAGTTGCGCACGCCAACCAGTCCGACGCCGCAGATAGCCGCCTTGTCGACGGCGAGGTTCATCGCCATCGCCGAGACGGCGTGGCCGAGGCCGGCGCCGGCGTCGATCAGCGCCGTGCACGGCGCGTCGCGGACGGCCCGCGGCTCCGCGTTCAGCTGCAGCTGCCCGGCGGAGTGCATCGCCTCGTACATCATCAGCATTGAGACGCCGTGGGAATCGACGCCGAGCAGGTCGGTCTCCGCCATCAGAGCGGCAGTTCTGGCCGCTCCGGGCGCCGCCATCCCCCAGCCCTCGAGGATCGCCTGAATCTGCTCGCGAACGAGGTCCGCATCGGCGTTCATGGCATCATCCTCGCTTTCACCGTCAGGCGGAGCCCGCCGTCGCTCCGACCGCAACCGGCCGCGGCTTCGGCAGGATGGCGGCGAGGCTCGTCTCGACCACGATCATCGCGCTTCCCGGCGCGACTAGAATCGCCGGCAACTGCGCCAGTTCTTCCTCGTGGCGGATGCGCGTCACCGCCATCCCGAAGGCCCGGCCGATCAGGTCGAAGTCCGGGTTGGCGAAGCTGGTGCCGACGGTGCGGCCGGGATAGTCGCGCTCCTGGTGCAGGCGGATCGAGCCGTAGGAGCCGTTCTCCGACAGGATCACCTTGATCGAGAGCTTGCGCTCGATCGCCACCGCGAGCTCGTTGCCGGTCATCAGGAAACCGCCGTCGCCGACGAAGCAGATCACCGGCCGCTCCGGCGCACGCAGCGCGGCGGCGACCGCGGCGGGCACGCCGAAGCCCATCGCGCCGGCGATCGGCGCGAGCAGCCGCTGCGGCGGCGTGAACGGCACGACGCGGTAGACAGGCGCGCCGAAGGTGCCGGCGTCGACCGTGACGATCGCGTCCGCCGGCAGACTGGTGGCGAGCGCCGCGATCACCGCCTCGAAGGGCACGCCGTCGTCGACCGCCGGCCGGCGCGGTGCCGCGATGTCGCGTTGCACCGCCTTGAGGCGGTCGATCCAGGCCGCGCGGCCGGCAGGGGTAGCCGATACGGACGTGCCGAGAGCGGCGATCAGTTCCTTCGGGTCGCAGGCGATGGCGAGGTCGGTGGCGAAATGCGTGCCGATCACCGACGGATCGGAATGGACGTGGACGAGCGCCATCTCCGGCCGCACGAGCGTCGGAAAGCTGTAGCCCTGGGTGGTGATGTCCGTGAGCTGCGCGCCGAGAACCACGACGAGATCGCTCTGCCGCAACAGCTCCATCTGCGCCGGCGGATTGGAAAGGCCCATGTCGCCGGCATAGAGGCGGTGGGCGTTCGGCAACAGATCCTGTCGGCGGAAGCTGACAACGGCGGGGACCTCCCACGCCTCCAGGAAGGCGAACAGGGCGTCCCGTCCGCCCGGCCGCTCGAACTCCGGCCCGGCCAGCACCAGCGGCCGCTCCGCCGCAGCGAGCAAGCTGCGCAGCGTGGCGACGTCGGTGGCAAGCGGTGCGCTGCGCACCGGTGCCTGACGCCGCACCGGCGCCGACGCAGTCACGGCGGTGAGCACGTCCTCCGGGACCGCCAGCACCACCGGGCCGGGCACGCCGGTGGTGGCGACCTGGATCGACCGCAGCAGCGTCTCGGCGATGCGGGCGGGATCGGTGACCTCGGCCGTCCACTTGGCGATCGACCCGAACATCTGGTCAAAGTCGATCTCTTGGAAGGCGTCTCGGCGCACGTCGGCGGCCGCCACCTGGCCGACGATCAGGATGAACGGCACCTCGTCCTGCTGGCTCGTATGGACGGCGATCGAGGCGTTGCAGGCGCCGGGGCCGCGACTGACCAGCGCGACACCGGGGCGCTGCGTCAGACGGGCGTCGGCGAGCGCCATGAAGCCCGCCCCCGCCTCGTGCCGACAGACGACGGTGTCGATGTCGGGCCGCCCGTAGAGGGCGTCGAGCAGTCCGAGGTAGCTCTCGCCGGGAACGCAGAACACACGGTCGATGCCGTTCAGCACCAGCGTCTCGACGATCACTTCACCGACTGTGCGCATCGGACCTCCGGACAGGGCCTGGTCTCTCTCCACCCGTCGCCGTCAAGGCGAGCGGACGGACGGGCGCCGCCGCCGCGGTGCGCGGCGACGATGCCCGGTTCGTTGGATCGTGAGCGCTCAGAGCTTGCCGACGCTCGTCATGTCAGCCGGCAGGATGCCGAGACGCTGCAGCTCGGTCAGTTGCTGGACCATCGTGTCCTCGGAATCGAGGCAGTCCTGGAAGCCGAACTTGCGCGCCTTGATGGTGCTCGTGATGTTGTCGTAGGGCGTCTTGAAGATGAAGTCGCCGAAATGCCAGGCGGCGATTTTGTCGTAGGCGTAGGGCTTCAGGCCATGCCGCTTGACGAGGGCATCCCAGATCGGCGCCTTGTCGGCCATCATCGTCGTCATCTCGAAGGGCTGCGGGTAGCCGAGCGGCATGTCGAAGAACTTCGCCACCCTTTCGAACATGCGCTCCCAGCGGAAGTAGTCGCCGTTCGTGATGTTGAAGATCTCGCCCGCGCATTCCGGCGTCTCCGCCGCCCATTCGGTCGAGCGCGCGAGGATTCGAGCGTCCGTATACTGATACAGAACCTCGTAGTTCTGGCGGGTACCGGGGAAGACGAGCGGCAGGCCGAGCGCCTTGGAGATCAGCGCGTAGACGGCAATGACCATCAAGAGGTTGAAGGGGTTGCCGACGGCCGGACCGATCACCGCCTCCGGCCGGATCGCGGTCCACGACCAAGCCTTGCCGACACTCGCCTCGCGCAAGAAGTCCTCCTGGGCGTAGTAGAAATTCGGCGGCATGTGGCGCGGGTCGCTCTCCTTCGCCGGCGTGCGGAACGGGCCGAGGTGGCAGCCATAGGCCTTGCCACCCTGCATCAGCGTGACGTGGCGCAGGGTGTCGCCGGAGCCGGCCTCGAGTCCCTTGATCAGGTTGACGACGAGCTCGCGGTTCGGCGCCACCTGGGCGGCGAGATCGGGCGTCCACTGCAGCGCCGCGAAGACGGCGTGGGTGGCGTCCTTGATGCCACCCAAGGTCTTCAGCGAGCCGGCCGCGTCCAAGAGGTCGACGGAGACGTGCTCGGCTTTCATCGGGAAGTCGGGCTTGCTGCGGGAAAGACCGACCACCGACCAGTCGTCCAGCGTATCGAAGTGCGCGATGACGGTGCGCCCGATGACGCCGACGGCGCCGGCGACGACCAGCTTCTTCTTGGCCATATCTGCTTCCCCATACTTCGATCGGTGCGCGGCAAGGACAGGCGGCGCGGCGGCGGCTCGGTTCGGTGTCGGTTCAGGCGACGGCGCGCTGCGGCGTGTGGCGGCGGAGCGCCGGCATCACCTCGCCGATGAGGCGGCGCATCGACGCCTTCCACATCGCCTTCTCGTCCCACTCGTGGAAGGTGCACAGAAGTCCGCCGAACGGCCCGACCTCGTCCCTGAAGTTCGCGAGCTTCTCGGTGACCGTGCGGGCGCTGCCGATGATCACCATCGAGGCCATCACCTTGTCGAGGGTGACGTCCTGCGGCTCGGTGGTCGGCGTCATCGAGAAGATCTTGATCGCGCCGGCCCGCGTCAGCTGCGTCAACAAGTAGTTGTAGTAGCTCCAGATGGCGTTGCCGGGCGTCGCCAGATAGTCCTCGGCCTCGCTGTCGGTCTCGGTGACGAGGATGGTGCGGGCCACCCGCCAGGTCGACGGGTCGGGCTTGAGCCCCGCCGACTGGGCGCCGGCGACATAGGACTCCCACTGGCTGCGGACGATCCAGGGCGCGTTGAAGTTCGCCGAGATCAGGTGCCAGCCGCGGGCGCCGGCGAGCTTCGCCGTCCCGGAATAGGGCGACATCGCCGAGGTACAGAAGGCCGGGAACGGCTGCTGCAGCGGCTTCGGCATCAGGCCGATCGTCATGTCCGGCTGGTAGGTGTCGCTCGCCTTCACCGACCAGTGCGCGCCCTGCATGTTGAACGGGGCCTCGCCCTCCCAGATTGCCCGGATCATGCCGGCCGACTCGTCCATCATCTCCTGGCGGTTCTTGTCGGTGGTGCCGAACAGCTCGAAGTCGGAGGCGAGACCGCCCGGCCCGATGCCGAGGATGAGGCGGCCGTCGCACAGGTGGTCGAGCATCGCGGCATCAGCGGCGACACGGGCCGGATGGTACTGCGGCAGGTTGACGACGCCCGATCCGAGCTTGACGTGCTTCGTCTGTGACGCCAGCCCCGTCAGGAACTGCAGTGAGTTCGTCACCGGCTCCACCTTGGTGGAGGTGTGCTCGCCGATCCAGAACTCGTCGTACTTCAGCTCGTCCGCGTAGAGCGCCGCCTCGACGTCCTGGCGATACATTTCATTGTAGCTCAGCTTCGTCGTATGAAGCGGCATCATGAACAGTCCGAGCTTCATCTGTCGTCTCCCTGGCTTCCCGCGCATCGCGACGTGACCTCGATGCTGCGTTCTGAAATTTTAGACCTGCGTCGACTGCACTTTTTGTTGCTTCACAGGCCGCCACATTCCCTCGGTGGCGGCGACAGCGATCAGGTTATCGGGCGGTTGAAGCGGCCGTAGAGGAGGAGCGTGACGAGGATCACTGCGCCATAGATGATCTGGCGGTGCGGGTCCGGCATCTGCAACACGGACAGGACGCTCGTCAGCAGCGTCATGAACACCACGCCGAGCAGCATGCCGGTGACGGAACCGCTGCCGCCCTGGATGCTGGTGCCGCCGATGACGATCGCCGCGATGACCGGTAGCAGATAGGGATCGCCCATCGTCTGGTAGGCTTGGTTGGCGTAGCCGGCGAGCAGCAGGCCGCCGAGGGCGCTGCACATGCCGGCAAACACGAAGACGAGGATGACGACACCCTGCGTCGCGATGCCGGACAGGTACGCGGCGCGCTCGCCGTTGCCGATCGCGACGATCGCCCGGCCGATGTAGGTGCGGGTGAGCAGGAAGGCGGCGACGGCGCTGACGCCGAGCCACACATAGAGCGCGTTCGGCAGCCCCAGCGTGCGGCCGACGGCGAGGCTGCGCATCAGCGGCGAGGCCTCACCGGGGGGCGCGAAGCCGCCGGTGATGAAGATGCAGAGGCCGAGGATGACGGCGTTGATGCCGAGCGTCCAGATCATCGCCGGGACGCGCAGCAAGGCGACGCCGATGCCGTTGACGAGGCCGATAAAGGCGCCGACGGCGAGGCCGATCGGCATCGCGAGTTCGGTCGACCAGACGTCCTGCGCAGCGGCGCCGACCCCCACGACCGAGGTTGCGGCAATGGCCGCGCTCGTCATCGTCCACGGGATCGAGAGATCGATCTGGCCGAGCACGATGACGCCGAGCGCTCCCAGCGCCACAACACCGAGGAAGGACGAGATCTGCAGCTGCTGCAAAAGGTAGGTCGCACTCAGGAAGTTCGGCGAGGCGCTGGCGCCCACCGCGATGATGGCGATGATCATCAGGCCAACGATCGTCGTCGGAGAGCGCAGGACTGCGGCCATCACCGGAGCACCTTCAGCTTGTTGCGGCTGGTGATCATCTCGATCGCGCCGACCGAGACGGCAGCGAGCAGCACGAGGCCCTCGAACAGCGGCTGCGCCATCGGTGGCAGCCCGGTGAAGATCATGATCGTGCTGATCGTCCTGAGCAGGTAGGCGCCCGCGATGACGCCGATCACGGTGCCGACGCCGCCGGCGAGCGAGGCGCCGCCGATCACCACCGCGGCGATCGAGTTCAGCGTGTAGGAGAAGCCGACCGAGGCGTCGCCCGACAGCGTCTGGAAGGCGAGGAACAGGCCGCCACAGGCGGCGAAGAAGCCAGCCAGTACGTGGGCGAGCAGGCGCGCGCGCTTCGGATTGAGGCCGGACATGAAGGCAGCGCTCTCGTTCGAGCCGATCGCGTAAAGCGAGCGGCCGAGCACCGTGCGCGAGAGCGGCCACCAGACGAGGTAGACGACGGCGAAGAGCAGGATCAGCGAGGTCGGGAAGAACCCGAAGGTCTCGTAGGTGAGAAGATCCGAGAGCGCCTCGTCGACATCGCCGCCCGGCGTCGGCCGGACGATCAGCGCGAGGCCGGTGTAGATCGCGCCGGTGGCGAGCGTCGCGACGATCGGCTGGATACGGCCGAAAACCACCGCCACGCCGTTGATCGCCCCGCACAGGCAGCCGACCGCCAGCACCGCGACGACGCCGACAGCGATCTCGAGCGGCGTGCCGCTGACGAGCTCCGAGGCCAGCGCATTGGAGAGCGCCAGCACGGCGCCGATCGACAGGTCGAGGCCGCGCGTCACCACCACGAAGAACTGTCCGACCGCGACGAAGGCGAGCGTCACCGCCTGGTTCGCCCACGGCGTCATGCTGGCGACCGCCAGGCCGCGCGGATGGATGGCGATCAGGACGCCGAACAGGATCGCCAGCACGACCAGCGGCAGGGCGAGGCGCCAGGCGCCGGGCGGCAGTGACAGCGGCGACCGGCGGCGACGCTCCGGCGCGATCTCGGCCGCGACCATCAGTGGACCCCTTCCGCAATCGGGGCGTCGTCGGCGAGCGCGAACGAGGCGCGCAGGATGTTGCGCTCGTTGATGTCGTCGCCGGTGAGCTCGCGCAGGATGGTGCCGCCGTAGAAGATGCCGACCCGGTCGCACAGCCCGATCAGTTCGTCATAGTCGGTGGTGTGCAGCACGATCGCCGCGCCCTCGTCGGCGAGCCTTCGCAGCAGCCCGTAGATCTCGGCCTTGGTGCCGACGTCGATGCCGCGCGTCGGATCGCAGAGCAGGATCAGGCGCGGGTCGCAGGCGAGCCACTTGGCGAGCACCACCTTCTGCTGGTTGCCGCCGGACAGCGAAGAGACTGGCGCCTTGGGCGTTGATGCCTTGATCTGCAACCGCTTCATCAACTCGTCGACCAGCCGGCGCTGCCGGCCCCCGTTGATGACGCCGAAGCGCGTGAGACGGTTGAGCACGCTGAGAGTGAGATTGTTGGCGATCGTCAAGGGGAGGTGCAGCCCCTCGCTCTTGCGATCCTCCGGGACGAGCGCGATCCCGAGCGCGCGTCCTTTCGCCCGCCCCGGGCTGCCGATCTGCACGGGCCGCCCGTCGAACCGGACCTCGCCGGTGACGTTGCGCAGGACCCCGAAGAGCGCCAGCAGCGTCTCCTGTTGACCGTGCCCGTCGAGACCGCCGATGCCGTAGATCTCACCCGGCCGGACAACGAAGCTCACCTTGTCGATGCGGCCGTCCCAGGTGAGGCCGCTCACCTCGAGAAGCGGCGGGCCGACGGCGGGGGCGGGCTTCGGCGGATAGATCTGGGAGACGGACCGGCCGAGCATCAGTTCGACCACCGCGTCCGGCGACCGTGTCCCCTGCACGAAGGTCTCGACGTGCCGTCCGTTGCGGAACACCGAACAGGTGTCGCAGAGCGTGTCCACCTCGTGCATCCGGTGGGTGATGTAGAGGATCGACACGCCCTCGTCGCGCAGGCGACGCAGGATCTGGAAAAGCCGGCCAACCTGCTGCTCGCCGAGGGCCGACGTCGCCTCGTCGAGGATCAGGAGCCGCGGCCGCTTCGCCAGCGCCTTGGCGATCTCGACCAGTTGCGCTTCCGACAATGTGAGGGAGCGGACGATGTCGGTCGGCCGCACCTCGGAGCCGAGTTCGCGCAACAGGGCCTCTGCGGCCTTGCGCTGGCGGCGCCGGTCGATGAAGCCGAGCGGCCCCGTGCCGTGGGCGAGGAAGATGTTGTCGGCGACCGACAGGTCGGGAACCAGAGAGAGTTCCTGGAACACGCAGGCGATACCGGCGGCAGCGGCCGTCGCCGGCGAGCGCACGGCCAGTTCCTCGCCATCGACAGTCACGCTGCCGGCATCGGGCCGGACCACGCCGGTCAACACCTTGATCAGCGTGCTCTTGCCGGCGCCGTTCTCGCCGAGGATGGCGTGGATCGAGGCCCGACGAATGCTGAGGTCGACGGACTGCAGCGCGTTCGTGCCGCCATAGCTCTTCGAGATGCCGGCGAGCGAGACGAATTCGCCGCCCGCGTCGGCGCTGCGACCGGTGGCAGCGGACGTGATCGGGCCGTCTGAAGCCGGGCCGACCGCCCGGTGCGACGCATTGGTGGAACTCACGGTTACCGCCCGCAGTCGGTGGGAGGGGCCGGCGACGCCGATGACGATCATCGCGCGTCGCCGGCCGGACGCAACCTTCGAAAGGTCCGCGGGAGCTTACGTGTTGTCGGGCGTCTGGCTCATGATCTGCTCGGCAGTGAAGTCGATCCCGCAGGCCGGGAACGAGGTCGCCGCGTAGAAGGTGTTCGGCAGCGTCGTCCAGTAGTTGACGCCGTCCTTCAGCTCCTCGGTCTTGATCGCCGGGATCGCCAGGCTGACGAGGCTCGGCATCGGCTCGCCCTTCAGCTGGGCGATCAGCGCCTGCATCGTCACGGCCGACATCGCCGGGGCCTGGGCGGCGGAAAGCCCTTCCACCTTCTGTTCGGCCATGATGATGCGCGTGCCGTTCTCGGCGTCTCCGGCGATCGGGATCATCGGCATCTTGGCGTCGATCAGCGCCCGGACAACGCCGGCGCAGCCGTGCTGGCAGACGACGCCGTCGAACTGGCCCTGGGTGGCGAGCACGTCGGCGACCACCTTCTGCACCGTGCCGGTGTCCCAGTTGCCGACCACCTCGGTGACCTGGATGCCCGGCACCTTGTCGAGCACGCTGCGCATGCCGTCGTGGTTGTCGCGGTCGACCGAGTTGCCTGGCAGGCCGCGCACCTCGAGAACCTTCGGGTTCTCCTTGCCCTTCAGCCGCTCGACGACGTCCTTCGCCTTGATCTCGCCGAGTTGGAACTGGTCCTCGTTGACCTGCACGATCTCGTCGGTGTCGAGCACGTTGTCGAAGGCGACGAGCGCCACGCCGGCCCGCTTCGCCCGCTTGACGATCGGACCGAAGGAAGTGGCGTTGACGGCGTTTAGCACGATGCCGTCGTAGCCGGCGCCGATCAGGTTATCGAGCGCCGAGATCTGCGCGGCGACGTCGTTGCCGACACTGATGATCTTGAATTCCTTGATGTCGGCCTTGTTCTCCGGCATCGCCGCCCATGCCTTGGCGGCCTGGATCATGTTGATCCGCCAGTCGTTGCCGACGAAGCCGTTGACCAGCGCGATCCGATACGGCCCCGGCTTAGCCTCAGTCTGGATCGTCTTGGCGTTCGGTGCCGGCACGAAACACGCCGGCTTGTAGGTATCGGCCGCCACGACAGGAGCGATCGACATCAGCACGGCTGCCGTCGCCAGCAGCCCGATCTTGCAAGAGAACAAGGAATGCACGACGTTTCCTCCATGGCGAGTTTATTTTATTGTCTGGGAGCACGGGCGACGTCGATCGCCCGAAATTTATATTCAGGTACCGTGACGTCCCCCCAGAGACACCGCATCTTACAAGTCGCCGTGGCGGGCAACAACAGAAATTGCTATGGCGCTGCCTCTGCATTCTCTGTTGCGAGACCGCCACGCCGGTGTGAGAGTGCGGCCGTGGCCGTTCCGTTGGTGCGATGCGCGAGGCCACCCTTTCGGGGCCTGCAGCGGCCGACAGAACGACTGCGGGGACGGCCACCTGTGCGGGTGCATGTCGTCCGGCCCCGTCCGAAAGTCAGGAATGGGGCAGCGCGTTGGCGCCGGCCGTGAACTGGCGCACCCGGCACTGGGCCAGTAGGGTGGCGACGCAGCCCTTGAACAAGAGCCGGACATGCCGTCGCCTCTCGCAACGAACACCACGACCCCGCGCACCACCAGCCCGCGCGACCTGCCCGGCCTCCTCAAGCATACCGACGATCGCCTCGCTCAGTTGAGCCCGCAGTTCCAGCAGGTTGCGCGCTACTTCATCGACAATTCTGACGAAGTGGCGCTGGCGCCAGTGCGTGTGCTCGCCGGGCACATCGGAGTTCATCCGTCGACCATCGTCCGTTTTGCGAAGCACATGGGCTACGACGGCTTCAAGGAGATGCAGCTGATCTTCAAGGCCGGGATGTACGCGAAGGCCCAGGGCCTGAATTCGCGCATCTCACGCCTCGACCAGCAGCTCGCGGCGCGCGGCAACCAGAAGTCGAGCGACGGTGTGCGCAACATCATCGCCGCCGAGATCACCAGCCTGCAGACGCTGCTGGAGCGGCTGTCGATGGGAGAGCTCGAGCGCGCGGTGAAGCTTCTGGCCGCCGCCCGTATCGTCTGGGTCGTGAGCAGCCTGGACGGCATGGCCGTCGGCGCCCACCTGACGCGGATCCTGACCCTGCTGCCGCGCGACGCCAGGCTGCTGGAGGCGGGCAGCGCCCGGTCGGCCGAGGCCATCCAACTCGCCAGGGCCGGCGACGTCATCGTCGTCATCGAGATATCCCACGAGCGCTCGGACGAAACGCTCGCCGAGATCGCCGTGGCGCTGCGCGCCAACTGCAAGCTGATCGTCATCGGCCCAGATCCGCGGCCGCGCGAGGAGGGCCACGTCACCCTGCAGGCATCGTCCAACAGCACGCAGCCGGTGCCGACGCTGGCCGGCCCGCTGACGCTGGTGCACATCCTCGGCATGCAGGTCGCCAACCGGACCAACCCGAGCCGCTTCCAGCTGCCCGACATGGCGCAGTTCGATCCCCTCGGCTGGTGACGCCGGTACCGCCCGTCAACCCGTGGCGAGCAGGCGCTCGGAGAGCGGCGTCGGGGCGCAGAACTGTCGCTGGTGGTAGACGAGCGGCATGCCGGCGTCGTCACACCGCGTCTCGACCACCCGGCCGATGTAGATCGTGTGCGTCTCGGTCGCCATCTCGGCCTCAAGCTCGCAGTCGAAGGCGGCGATCGCCGACGGCAATACCGGCGCCCCGGTGACGAGTTCCGTCCACGGCTCGCCCGAGAAGCGGATGGCACCCTTGGAGCCGTCCATCGCCGCGAACCGCTCGGCGACCCACTGCTGGTCGTCCCCCAGGATGTTGACAGAGAAACTGCGGGTACCTGCAATGACGTCGTGCGCCTCGGCGGAGCGGTTGACGCAGACGAGCAACCGGGCCGGAGAGGCGGAGAGGCTGCAGACGGCCGTCGCCGTCAATCCGCGGCGCAGTTCACCGCGGCCGGAGGCAATGACCGCGACGCCGCCGACGAGCTGGCGCATCGCACGCTTGAAGCCGGCTTCGACTGCCTCGACGTCGACCATGTGCGATCTCCGCTCCCCCGGTGTCCGCCTGCCGCGCTCCGCGAGGCCCGCCTCTCCATCTATCCCCTCTCGCCGCGGCTTGCAACGAACTGTTCAAAGATCGTATGGCGTATTTTTTGTTGCATTCCGCTTCCGTTTGCCCCGCCTGCGGTGAGGGCAGCTTGCATCGCGGGGTGCGGTTGGTACTGTCCGAGCCGTCGCTGCCGTCGGCCACCCGCCAGACCTTAGGCAGCTTCCGGAGCCCGACGCCCCATGCATCTGGGTCTCTTCATGATGCCGATCCACATGCCGGGCCGGCGGCTGCGGGACATGCTCCACGAGGACACGGAGAAGATCGTCTTCTCCGAAAAGCTCGGGTTCTCGGAGGCGTGGGTCGGGGAGCACTTCTCCGCGACGACCGAGCCGCTCACCTCCCCGCTGATGTTCCTCGCCTCGCTGCTGCCGCTGACGAGCCGCATCAAGCTCGGCACCGGCGTTATCAACCTGCCGAACCACCACCCCGCGATCGTCGCGGGCGAGGTGGCGCAGTTCGACCACATGAGCAACGGGCGCTTCCTGTTCGGCATCGGCCCCGGCGGCCTCGCCAGCGACCTCGAGCTGTTCGGCAATCAGGATCCGCTGCTGCGCGGCGAGAAGATGCTCGAGAGCATCGACATCATCCTGAAGATCTGGTCGCAGGACCCGCCCTACCAGATCAACGGACGCCACTGGGACATCGAGATCCAGCGCGCCATCGTGCCTTCGCTCGGCGTCGGCTACATGCCGAAACCGCTGCAGCAGCCCCATCCCCCGATCGCGGTCTCGGCGATGAGCCCGAGTTCGGCGAGCGTCAAGACGGCGGCGATACAGGGCTGGATTCCGATCAGCGCGAACTTCATTCCAGCCGACAGCGTCGCGACGCACTGGGGGAAATATCTCGAGGGATGTCGCGAGGCCGGCCGCCGGCCCAACGGCGCGGAATGGCGCGTCGCCCGCAACATCGTCGTCGCACCGACGGAAGCCGAGGCGAAGGAACGCGCGCTGGACCCGCAGGGTAGCACGCACTTCTACTACAAGTATCTTTGGGAAGGCATGAAGAACAGCGGCTATACGATCGCCATGCGGCCCCACCGGGACATGTCGGACGACGACGTGACGATCGAGGGCCTGATCGAGCACATGGTGATCTACGGCACCCCGAAGACGGTGCTGGACCGGCTCGTCGCCTTCCGCGACCGGGTCGGTCCGTTCGGCACGCTGCTGCTCGCCGCCATGGACTGGACCGGCGTCAACGAGGCGCGCGAGCGCTACGGGATGACCGAGCTCGCCGAGCGCATCATGCCCGCCTTCTCCCGCCACGCGGCCGCAGCGGTGCACGCCTGAACGGCGGGCGCCGGTCCGAGGCGGCGCATATTCACACCGTCATGTGCGTAACGTAGCCGGTGTCGAGACAGCCCTCGATCCCTTCGACGCGACCGCGATCTCACAGCTGCTGGGACGACGTCGAGCGGAGCAAGGCGGTGGCCGCCGGCGTCAAGGTCGTGCTGATGGACAACGACATCCCCGGCTGGACCGGGCGCACGGCCCTCGCCACCACCGACAACTACGCCGCAGGCCGGATCGCCGGCGCACACCTGAAGACGGTGCTGAAGAGCGGCGACACGCTCGGCATCCTCGAGGGCGTGCCCGGCGTCCCCTCCCTCGACGACCGCGTCAACGGCATGCTCGAGGGGCTCGCGGGCGTCGAGGTGACGATCGTCGGCCGCGGCGCCACCGAGTGTACGGAGGAAAAGGGCCTGAGCCTCGCCGAGGACATCCTGACGGCGAACCCGGAACTCACCGCGATCTACGCCGCCTGTGGACCGCCGGCGGCCGGAGCGGCGCAGGCGCTGAAGAACGCCGAGCGCGCCGGCAAGGTGATCCTGGTCGGCTTCGACTTCTGCTGCGGCGAAGCCGAAGCCCTCGAGGCCGGCATCGAGAACGCCACCGTGGCGCAGTTCCCCGCCAAGATGGCCTCGCTCGGCGTCGATGCGCTCGTGAAGTCGATCAAGGGCGAAAAGGTCGAACCGCTGATCGATTCCGGCGCAGCCTTCGTGACGAAGGCCAACATGGCCGACTTCCAGTAGCGCAAGCCGGGGCCGGCCTCGCGTCGGCCCCGGACGCCCGCTCGCCCCCGTCCGAAGCTCATCGAAAGTCGACGCCATGCCCGACATGGAGGCGCTGGTCTGCGTGCAGCCGGGCACGCTGCGGCTGGAGCGGCGCCCGGCGCCGTCGCGCGGCCCGTCGCAGGTGCTGGTGCGGCCGCGGCGCGTCGGCGTCTGCGGCACCGACTACCACATCGTCGAGGGCCTGCACCCGTTCCTGCAGTACCCGCGCGTGATGGGGCACGAACTGGCCGTGGAGGTCGTCGAGGCTCCCCCCGGATCGAACCTCCGGCCCGGCGAGATCTTCGCGGTCAACCCGTATCTCTCCTGCGGGCACTGCATTGCCTGCCGGCGCGGCAAGCCGAACTGCTGCGTGCGGCTCTCGGTGCTCGGGGTCCACGAGGACGGCGGCATGGCCGAGTGGCTCGTCGTGCCGGCCGAGAACCTGATCGCCGTCGACGGGTTGAGCCTCGATCAGGCCGCGACGGTCGAGTTCCTGGCGATCGGCGCCCATGCGGTGCGCCGCGCGGCCGTTGCCGCCGAGGATCGCGTGCTGGTGGTGGGCGCAGGCCCGATCGGTCTCGGGGTGCTGCTGTTCACTGGGCTGACCGGGGCGTCCGTGGCCGTGCTCGACCGCGAGCCCGCCCGGATGGAGGCGGCGGAGTCCCTCACCGGCGCGACGCCGCTGCAGGCCGACGACAACAACGCATCGATGCACGCGTTCACCGCGGGCGACGGCTTCGACGTCGTCTTCGACGCCACCGGGAACGTCCGGGCGATGGAGAACGGCTTCCGGTACGTGGCGAACGGCGGACGCTACGGTCTGGTCGGCGTCGTCAAGGAACCGATCAGTTTCATGGACCCGGACTTCCACCGGAAGGAACTGACGCTGCTCGGCAGCCGCAACGCGACGGACGAGGACTTTGAGACCGTGATCGCGGCCATTCGCGCCGGCACGGCCCCGGTCGATCGCATGATCACGCACCGCACCAGCCTGCACGGCGCGGCGGCCGACATCCCGCGCTGGGCGACCGAGAAGACCGGCCTGATCAAGGCGGTGATCGAGATCGCCTAGCCGCGCCGGACATTCACGGTTTCTGCGGCGGCGCGGGCGGCCGGCGTGTCGTGTGGCGGCGGCGGGAGAGCTGCTGGTCGGCGATCACGCCGACGAGGATGACGGAACCCATCACGGCGAAGTTGAGCGAGCTCGGAATGCCGAGCAGGTTCACGAGGTTCTGCAACACCTGCAGGAGCACAGTGCCCAGCACCACGCCGACGATCGAGCCCTCGCCGCCGCGCAGCGAGCAGCCGCCGAGGACCGCCGCGGCGATCGCATAGAGTTCGTAGAAGTTGCCGTGCGACGATGGCGAGATCGAGCGGGTGTACATGGCGATGAACACGGCCGCGAAGCCGGTCAGCCCGCAGCAGATGACGTAGGCGGCGATGACGACGCGGTGGGTGTCGATGCCGCTGTAGCGGGCGGCCTCCTCGTTCTTGCCGACGGCGAACAGGTAGCGGCCGAACACCGAGCGGTGCAGCGCGATGCCGGCCAGCGTCGCGACGATCACGAACGCGATCAGGCTGTGCGGGATGCCGTATAAGCGGCCGGCGACCAGCCACTCGAGCGTCGGGAAGCTCGCCCCGAAGGGGAAGCCCGCCGTGGCGTCCTCTGTGTAGTAGCGCGCGATGCCGCGGTAGATCAGCAACCCGCACAGCGTCACGACGAAGGGCTGCAGGCCGAGCCGCGCGATCAGCAGGCCATGCACCAGGCCGATCAGGCAGCCGAGGCCGATGACGACGGCGAAGGCGACGAGCGGGCTCGCCGTGCCGGCGGCGACGAGGTCGACGAAGAGGACGCCGAGCAGCGCGATGATCGATCCGACCGAGAGCTCGATGCCGCCGGAGATGATGACGAAGGCCTGGGCGACCGCGAAGATGCCGAACAGGCCGATCAGGTTCGCCGTGTTGGACAGGTTGATCGGCGAGAGGAAGCGCGGGTTGATGATCGCCACCACCGCGCTGACGACGAGGATGAGGACAAGGAGGCCGAGGTCCTTCCGACTGATCATGCGGCTTCGTCTCCGGGGGACAGGGATCAGGCGGCGAGCCGGCCGACCGCGAGCGACAGGATCGCCGCCTCGCTGAGGTCGTGCCGCTCGAGAAAGCCGGCGATGCGGCCCTCGTGCATCACCGCCACCCGGTCGCTGACGCCGATGACCTCCTCCATGTCCGACGAGATCATCAGGATGGCGACGCCACTGTCGGCGAGGCGGCGCATGAGGCGGTAGATCTCGCGCTTGGCGCCGACGTCGACGCCGCGCGTCGGCTCGTCGAAGATCAGCACCCGCGGCGCCATCGCCAGCCACTTGGCGAGCACCACCTTCTGCTGGTTGCCGCCCGACAGAGACCCGACTGCAACCTTCAGAGAGGCAGCACGGATGTCGAGGCTTCGCTGCTGCCGCTCCGCGCAGTCCTGTTCGGAGGCGGTGCGGATCAGGCCACGCCGGGCGTGGGTGGCGAGATCGGGCAGGGTGATGTTGTCGCGCACCGCGAACGGCAGCACGAGGCCCCACCGCTTGCGGTCCTCCGGCACGAGATAGACGCCGCGGGCGATCGCCTCGCGCGGCGAGCGGATGGTGACGGCGGCGCCGTCGAGGCGGATCTCGCCACCGGCCAGCGGCTCGATGCCGAAGAGCGTGCGGGCAAGCGCGCTGCGCCCGGAGCCGACCAGGCCGGCGAGGCCGAGGATGCGTCCGGCGGGCAGGTCCAGCGTCACGGACCGGTCGGGCGTCCGGCGGGTCCGGACGTCGGCGAGCTCCAGGACGGGCGGGCCGGCGGCCGCCGCGGGCGGCTCGTAGAGCGTCTGCAGGTCGCGGCCGATCATGTGGCGGATCATCGTGTCGGCCCGCACGTCCGCCCGGCCGAGGTGGGCGACCGAGCGGCCGTCGCGCAGGACGAGCACGCGGTCGGCGGCCTGCTCGATCTCGGCGAGGCGGTGCGAGATCAGGATGACGGCGACCCCGTCCGCCTTCAGCCGGGCGATGACGGCGAGCAGCCGCTCCGTCTCGCCGGCGGTGAGGCTGGAGGTGGGCTCGTCCATGATGACGAGCCGCGCCTCAAGCGAGAGCGCCTTGGCGATCTCGACGAGCTGCTTCTGGGCGAGCGACAGCCGCGCGACCGGTGCGTCAGGGCCGAAGTCGGCGCCGAGCTGGGCGAGCAGCGGCGCGGCCCTCCGGTCGACCTCCGCCCGGTCGACGAGGCGCAGCCACCCGAACCGGACCGGCTCGCGGCCGATCAGGATGTTGGCGGCCGCGGTCAGGTTGTCGAAGAGGTTCAGTTCCTGGTGAACGAAAGCGATGCCGCCGCGCATCGCCTCGGCCACCGTCAGGCGCGGCAACGCGGCGCCGTCGAGGATGATGGTGCCCGCGGTCGGCGCGACGACCCCGCCGAGGATCTTCATCAGGGTGGACTTGCCGGCGCCGTTCTCGCCGACGATGCCGATCACTTCGGCCGGGCGGACCGCGAGGTCGAGGTCCGACAGCGCGCGCACGCCCGGATAGTCCTTGGCGATGCCCGTCATCTGCAGGAAAGGGGCAGTCATGCGGCCTCTGACCAACGCGATCGGAACAGGATGCACGGGCGGACCGGCAGGGGAGGGTCGCCGGCCCGCCCGGCACACGGGTCGTCAGCCGGCGATGCGCGCCTTCAGCTCGGCCTCGAAGGCATCGACATTCCCCCTGTCGATGATCTTCGTGGGCACGATGACGAGCTTGTTCTCCGGGATGCCGGAGTTGTCGCC
>CALRZT010000029.1:0-23452 GCA_943372725.1 Pseudoxanthobacter soli DSM 19599 | reverse complement strand
GGTGTTGCTCAGACCGCCGGCATGCCGGCGGCGACCCAGGCTTCGGTCTCTTCCAGCGCCGCGCCGAAACGCTCGACGATCTGGTCGATCTGCTCGGGGGTGATGATCAAAGGCGGGCAGAAGGCGATCTGATCCTGGATCGCCCGCAGGATCAGGCCGTGTTCCTGGGCGCGCTCGAAGAGATAGAGCGCCACCTTGCCGACCGGATCGAACTTCGCCTTCGTCTTCTTGTCGGCGACGAGCTCGATCGCGGCGATCAGGCCGACGCCGCGGACCTCGCCGACGAGCGGGTGGTCGGCGAACTTGCGCAGCGCCGCCTGCAGCCGCGGCCCGACGACGGAGACATTCTCGACGAGGCCGCGCTCCTCGATGATGGCGAGGTTCTCCATCGCCACGGCGGTGGCGACCGGATGGCCGCTCGTCGTGAAGCCGTGGCCGAAGGTGCCGAGGCGCTCGGTCTGGTCGGCGACGCCCTGGTAGATCGCGTCGCTGAACAGGACGGCGGCGAGCGGCTGGTAGGACGAGGTGATCTGCTTCGAGAGCACCAGGATGTCCGGCTTGATGCCGAAGGTCTCGCAGGCGAACAGCGTGCCGATGCGGCCGATGCCGTTGATCACTTCGTCGGCGACGACGAGGACGTCGTACTTGCGGCAGACCGCCTGCACCTTCTCCCAGTATGTGGCCGGCGGCACGAGCACGCCACCGGCGCCCATGACCGGCTCGCCGATGAAGGCGGCGACCGTCTCAGGCCCCTCGGCGAGGATCGTCGCCTCGAGCTCGGCGGCGAGCCGGTCGGCAAACGCCTCCTCGCTCTCGCCCGGCTCGGCGAAGCGATAGTGGTGCGGACAGGTGACGTGGCGGACGAAGGACAGAGGCAGGTCGAAGCCGCGCTGGTTGACCTGCAGGCCGGTGAGGCTGCCGGAGGCGATGGTGATGCCGTGGTAGCCGCCGTTGCGGGCGATGAACTTCTTCTTCTCCGGTCGGCCGATCGCGTTGTTGTAGTACCAGACGATCTTGACGACGGTGTCGTTCGCCTCGGAGCCCGAATTGGTGAAGAAGACGTGGTCGAGGCCATCCGGCGACATCTTGATGAGCTTCTCGGCCAGATCGATCGAGGGCTCGTGCGACTTGTGCGAGAAGGTGTGGTAGAAGGGCAGCTTGGCCATCTGCTTGGCGGCCGCATCGACGAGCCGCTGCTCGCCGAAGCCGACGGCGACGCTCCACAGCCCCGCCATGCCCTCGATGTATTCCCGCCCCTGGTCGTCATAGACGTAGACGCCCTTGCCGTGGTCGATGACCATCGGGCCGAGGCGCTCGTGGCGGCGGGCGTTCGTGTAGGGATGCAGAATGTAGGCGACGTCGCGCGCGTGCAGCGAGTTCGGAAGGGCGGTCATGGCGTTTGTCCCGTCGTGTGGTGGGGCTCGTTCCGACGGCCGGGGCCGCCGCGAGCGGTTCGTCGCATTCTACCGTTTATCGCGTTTCATTCGGCCGCCGCCAGTGCGGCGGCGTAGACGGTGCGGGCCTGTTCCTCGGTGATGAAGCCGTCGGCCAGGTCCTCGCGGACGTGGGCCGGGTCGCGATCCTCCGGCGGGCCCCAGCCGCCGCCCGCGGGCGAGGAGATGAGGATGCGGTCGCCGGGGGCGATCGGCACGTTGGCGAACTTCGACGGCGAAACCTTGTTGAAGGCCTGGGTGATCGTCAGCCACTCGTCGCTGCCGGCGCGCTTGATGAAGAGTTCCGCCTTGGCGCCGTCGTGGCCGCCGTGGATGCCCCAGGGGGCGACCTTCTGGCGGTCGCTCATGTAGCTGAAGGTCATCGGCGTGTCGGTGCAGCGCACCGTCTTCGACAAAGCGAGGCCGCCGCGGAAGGTGCCGGGACCGCCCGAGCCCTCGACGAGCTTGAACTCCTCGACGTGCCAGGGATAGCGGTACTCGAAGACCTCGACGGGGATGTGCGGGCAGTTGCCGTTGATGCCGCCGACCGCGTCGTTGCCGTCGGCGAAGCTCCGGCCGCCCCAGCCGACGGGCGTCAGGTCGTAGCAGCAGAAGAACTCGCCGGTCTTGAGGTCGGTGCCGCCGAACAGGAAGTTCGAGTGGGTGGCGCCGTCGGTGGCGGCGGAGCGGTCCTTCAGGCCGGGGGCGAGCGCGCCCATGACGACGTTGGCGATGCGGCAGTGGGTCTCGGTGTTGCCGCCGACCGAGGGGCCGGGGAAGTTGACGTTGACCATCGAGCCCGGCTCGGCGAGCACGCGGATCGGCCGGAAGCAGCCGGAATTCTTCGGGATGGTCGAGTCGGTCAGCTGCAGCACGGCGTTGTAGGCGGCGCCGTGGGCGACGCCGAGGGTGCCGTTGATCGGCCCCTTCGCCTGCTTCGAGGAGCCGTGATAGTCGACGATGAGGTCGCTGCCCTTCACCGTCACCTCGGCGCGGATGGTGTAGACCTTGTCCTCGATGCCGTCGTCTTCCATGCAGTCTTCGAAGGTGTAGCGGCCGTCGGGGATCTGCTCGATCTCGGCGCGCATCCGGCGCTCCGAATAGTCCATCAGCGCGTTGACGGCCTCGCGGAACTCGGCGACGCCGTGCTTGCGGGCGAGGTCGGCCATGCGGCGCTCGCCGAGGTCGATCGAGGCGATGAGGGCGCGGAAGTCGCCGTAGTTGTAGCGGGGGGTGCGGACGTTCGCGAGCAAGAGCCGCCAGACGTCGTCGACGTCCTTGCCGGCGCGCTTGATCTTCACCGGCGGCACGCGCAGGCCCTCGTGGAAGACCTCCGTCGCCTCGCCGGCGAAGCCCGCCGGCGCCATGCCGCCGACCTCGCAGACATGGCCGATGGCCACCGCGAAGCCGATCAGCGAGCCGTCGACGAACACCGGCTTGAAGAAGGTGTGCTCGGGCGTGTGCAGGCCGCCGCGATAGGGGTCGTTGTGGAGGATGACGTCGCCTTCCTCGAGATCGTCCATCGAGATCTCCTGCACGCACGAGCGCAGCAGGAGCGGCATGCCGCCGATCATCGAGGGGCAGAAGTCGCCGGTGGCGACGAGCTCGCCAGTCGGCAGGGCGAGGCCGCAGGTGAAGTCGAGGGATTCGGAGAAGATCGTCGAATAGGACGTGCGCATCAGCGTGACGCCCATGTCCCGGCAGATCGAGACGAGAATGCCGCCGACGATGTTGAGTGAAACCATGTCCATGGGAGTTCTCCCTTGCGGTCTTGTCGGGGCGGGTATCAGGCGGAGATGAGCAGGTTGCCGTAGCGGTCGACGGTGAGCGACTTCGCTGGGTCGAGGACCGTGACGGAGGCATTCTCCTCGATCAGCGCCGGACCGGGAATGGCGTGCCCGGCCCTGAGGTCGTCGCGGACGTAGACCGGTGTCTCCACCCAGCCGCCGGAAAACCACACCGGCCGGCTCGACACCGACACGGCCGGGCCGGTCGCATCCTCGATCACCGGGAACTGGAGCTCGCCCGTGCGGGCGGTGCCGGTGACGAGGAAGTTGACGATCTCCATGTGGTCGGAGAGGCGGAAGCCGAAGCGGGCGTCGTGCTGGCTGTGGAAGGTCTCGAGCAGCTCGGCCACCTCGGCGTCCGAGAAGGTCTCGGCGACGGTCGGGATCTCGAGCTCGTAGTTCTGGCCGAGATAGCGCATCTCGACGCTTTTGGTGATGGTGACGTCGTGGTGGCCCTGGGCGGCGAGCTCGGCCCGGCATTCGCCGACGAGCGCCGACATCGCCGCAGCGGCGCGGTCGCGATCGAAGAAGCGGGAGTTGAGCTGCACGGTCCGGTAGCGGTCGACGCGGGCGTCCGCCATCGTGAAGCCGAAGGCGGAGAACTGGCCGGGGAAGTTCGGGACCAGCCCCTTCGGGATCGAGGCCTCCGTCATCAGGTCGCTGACGTGGGGCGGGCCGGCGCCGCCGAAGGCGACGAGGACGAAGTCGCGCGGGTCGAGGCCCTGCTCGGTCAGCACCGTGTGAAGGGCGCCGACCATGTTGTTGTTGGCGATGCGGACGATGGCGAGCGCCGCCTCCTCGACCGAGACGCCAAGGGCCTCGGCGATCGGCGCCACCGCCGCGCGTGCCGCCGCCGCGTCGAGGGCCATCGTGCCGCCGAGGAAGTTCGCGGCGCTGATGCGGCCGAGCACGACGTTGGCGTCGGTGACGGTCGGCTTGGTGCCGCCCTTGCCGTAGCAGGCGGGACCGGGATTGGCGCCGGCGCTCTCCGGGCCGACGACGAGCATGCCGCCGGCGTCCATGCGGGCGATCGAGCCGCCGCCGGCACCGATGGTGCGGATGTCGATCATCGGCACCTGGATCGGACGGCCCCACTCGATCTCGAAGTCGGTGGTGAACTTCTCCTTGCCGTCGACGACGGTCGAGACGTCCGTCGAGGTGCCGCCCATGTCGAGGGTGACGAGGTTCGGCAGGCCAAGCAGTTCGGCCGTGCGCTTGGCCGCGATGACGCCGCCGGTCGGGCCGGAGACGGCGATCTGGATGGGCGAGCCGGTGGCGGCCTCGAGCGTCATCTCGCCGCCGTTCGAGCGCATCACCACGGCCTTCGCCTTGACGCCGTGCTCGTCGAGCTGGCGGCGCAGCGAGCCGAGCTGGCGCTCGACCACCGGCTTGATGAAGGCGTCGCAGATCGTCGTCGAGGAGCGGAAATGCTCCTTCCACTTCGGCAGCACCTCGTAGGAAATCGACACCGGCACGTTCGGAATGCGCTCGGCGAAGATCTCCTTGATGCGCTGCTCGTGGACGGGCGTCAGGTAGGAGTGCAGCAGCACGACGGCGATCGCCTCAACCTCGCCGGCCGCGGCGAAGCTGTCGGCGAGCGCTGCGACACCGGCCTCGTCGAGCGGCTCGACCACGTCGCCGGAGGGCCCGACGCGCTCGTCGACCTCGACCGCGTCGCGGCGCATGACGAACGGCTTCGGCTTCACCCAGGCGAGGTCGTAGTGGTGGCGGCGGTTGCCGCGGCCGATGAACGGCACGTCGCGGAAGCCGCGGGTGGTGACGTAGGCGACGCGGGCGCCCTTGCCTTCCAGCAGCGCGTTCGTGGCCACCGTGGTGCCGAGGCGGATGCCGGCGATGTCGTCGAAGTCCTCGATTTCCCGAAGGCCTGTCATGATCGCCTGGATCGGGTCGTGCGGCGTCGAGAGGTTCTTCCAAGCCTTCAGCGCGCGGTTCGATTCATCGTAGGCGACGAAGTCCGTGAAGGTGCCGCCAATGTCGATGCCCAGTCTGTAGCCCATGATTTTCTTGCTCTCGATCGGCGTGGGGTCGGGAAAGCGGCGCGGCTAGACGCTGGCCGGCTCGGCGAGAGAATAGTCGACCGGCGTCGCGTGCCAGCCTTCGGCGCGGCGCGCCCAGTAGGCGTCCTGCACGCGCTGCGAGATCGGGCCGGGGGCATCGTTGCCCATGCGGCGGCCGTCGATGCGCGACGCCGGCATGACGCCGCCGGCGGTGGTGGAGAGGAAAATCTCGTCGGCCTCGCGCAGCTCGTCCGCCGGCACGGGCCGGACCTCGATCGGCAGGCCGAGATGCTCGCAGAGCTCCAGCACGGACTGGCGGGTGAGGCCTTCCAGCACGCCAGCATCGGGGGTGGAGATACGGCCGTCGCGGACGGCGAAGACGTTGAAGCCCGGCCCCTCGGTGACGTTGCCGTTCTCGTCCAGCAGGATGCAGAAGTCGGCGCCGCGGTCGTGCGCCTCGAACTGGCCGCGGGTGAGGTCGGCCCAGTGGAAGTTCTTCGCCTTCGGGTCGACCGAGTGCGCGGGGATGCGCAGCGTCTCGGCGATGACGAGGTGGGCGCCGCGGGCCATCTGCTCGGGCTTCAGCAGCGTCACCCACGGGATGGCGAAGGCGGCGATGTAGTTGCGCGAATAGGCCGGGTGGTAGGGCACGCCGGCGGGCGGCCGGCCGCGCAGGCAGTCCATCGCCACATACGCGTCGCGCAGGCCGGTCATGGCGACCAGGCGGTTGAGGATCGCGCGGATGTCGTCGTCGGTCTCGGCAGGCAAGAAGCGGAAGGCGTTCATCGAGGCGCGGAAGCGGGCGAGGTGGTCGTCGAGGCGGAAGAAGGCGCCGTCGCGGACGCCGACGACGTCGTAGGTGACGTCGGAGCGGCGGTAGCCCCAGTCGGTGATCGGGATCGCCGCCTCGCCGACCGGCATGTAGCGGCCGTCGATGTAGGCGGCGCCGGCCGCGAAGCGGTTCGGCGGGGGAGCGGCGTTCATGCTCGCCTCCTCGATGGGTGCCTTCTAGCGGGCACTGGTGGGGCTCTCGGAGAGTTGCAGGCCGGCGTCCGGAACGGTCGCCGGCGGGGCGGCGGGGGCGGCGCGGAACAGCCGGATTTCCTTGCCGCGGGCGAGGCCGGACGGCCGGAAGATCAGGATCAGCGCCATGACGACGCCGAGGCCGATCTCCTGGCTGCCGCTTGGCAGCGAGAAGGCGGTGTCGCCGAGCCCGACGCCGCGCTCGAGCGCCCGCAGGATCTCGACGACGGCCGTCACCACGACCACGCCGACGACGGCGCCGGTCAGGCTGAACATGCCGCCGACGACGAGCATGGCGAGCGTGATGAAGGAGAGGCTGAGATAGAACGGATCGACCGTCAGGATGCCGAGGAACTGGGCATAGAGGCCGCCGCCGAGGCCGCAGAGGGCGGCGCTCAGCACGAAGGCGGCAAGCCGCATCCTGAGCACGTGCACGGCCGAGGCGCGCGCGGCGACCTCGTCATCGCGCGAGGCCCGCAGCATCAGCCCGACGCGGGAGATCTGGAACAGGTAGGCGACGACGATCGCCACAGCGGCGAACGCGTAGGCCGTCCACGGGCCGACGACGGTCGGGATGCCGATGATCGAGGAGACGCCGGCGGTGACGGAATCCCAGTTCGAGTAGACGCTGTTGACAATGATCAGGAAGGCGAAGGTGGCGATCGAGGCCGCGGTGCCGGAGAGCCGCATGATGGCGAAGCCGAGGAGGAGGGCGACGGCGGCCGGCAGCACCATGGCGCCGGCCATGGCGCCGAGGAACGGGTACTGCGCCTCCTGCAGGAACACCGGCAGCCCCTGCAGCATGATCTGCTTAAACGTCGGCTCGGCGGTCGCCCAGGCGGCGGCATAGGCGCCGATGCACATGAAGCCGATCTGGCCGAAGGAGATGATGCCGGAGTTGCCGATGAAGACGTAGAGGCCGATCACCACGACGACGCGGATGAACATCTCGGTCAGCGTGACGTGCAGCGCGTCGCTCTGCCCGACGAGACTGACGCAGGCGATGATCGCGAGGAGGACGATGAGGATCGCGGGCGTCTGGTGGCGGGCGAGGGCTCGGCTAAGTGGCATGCGGCGGTCTCCGGGCGTTCCCAAGGAGGCTCTCAGACGCGTTCGAAGGTGCTGCGCGACGGCACCAGGCCGGCGGGCCTGACGAGCAGCACGAGGATGACGAAGGCGAAGGCGAAGGCGTCGCGGAAGGCGCGCAGGTCCGGCGGCAGGTAGGCCTGCAGCATCGTCACGATGATGCCGATGACGAAGCCGCCGACGACCGCTCCGACCAGGCTGCCCATGCCGCCGACGACGACGGCGACGAAAGCGAAGAGGGCGAGCGGCACGCCCATGACGTGGCTGAGCGAGCCGGACTGCGTCGTGTAGAGGAGCGAGACGACGCCCGCGAGGATGCCGCTCAGCGCGAAGGCGATGCCGATGACGACGTTGCCGCGCACGCCGAGGTACTGCGCCATGCGGAAGTCCTCGGCGGCGGCGCGCATCTGGATGCCGTAGGAGGTGCGGCGCAGGAACAGCGTCACGGCGATCATCAGCACGAGGGTGACGGCGAGCGTGATGAGCTGCAGCATCGGCACGCGCAGATCGCCGATGAACACCTGGCTGTTGGCGCCGCTCCACAGATCGACCGACTTCGGCCGCGAGCCGTAGGCCATCAGCACGCCGTTCTGGATGATGTAGCTCACCGCGAACGAGGCGATCATCAGCGTCGGCGAGGTGGCCCGCCTGAGCGGCCGGAACACCGCGGCGTCGGTGAGGAGGGCGGCGATGACGACGATCAGGCAGATCGTCGGGATCAGCACCGGCCACGGCCAGTCGCCGATGAGGAGCCGCGCCGTGACGTCGGCCGACGGGACGATGAGGGCGTAGGCGCCGATGGTGATGTAGTCGCCGTGGGCGAAATTGATGAGGCGCAGGATGCCGAACAGGAGGCCGACGCCGAGCGCCACCAGGGCGTAGATGCTGCCGAGCGCGACGGCGTCGATGAGGTTCTGGATGAACTGGATCATGCCGGGATCTCCGCCTTGGCGGTCGCGCCGTCCTCGAAGCCGAAATAGGCGCTGCGGATCGCCTCGCCGTCCTGCAGCTCGGCGGCAGTGCCCTCGAGCTGGATGCGCGCCCCGCGCAGCACGTAGATGCGGTCGGCGTGCTTGAGGATGCGGTTCGAGCTCTGCTCGTTGATGAGGAGCGTCAGGTTGGCCTGGCGGCGCAGGTCGAGCAGCATCTCATAGATCTGGTCGACGATGCGCGGGGCGAGGCCGAGCGAGGGCTCGTCGACGAGGAGGAGGCGCGGCCGGGTCATCACCGCGCGCGCCACGACGAGCATCTGCTGCTCGCCGCCGGAGAGGCGGCCGGCCGGCATGTTGCGGCGCTCGGCGAGCCGCGGGAAGAGGGTGAACATCCGATCGAGATCGGCCCTGGCGGAGGAGCGGTCGCCCTGCACGAAGCCGCCGATCTTGAGGTTCTCCTCGACCGTCAGCGTGCCGAAGACGTGGCGGCCCTCGGGCACCAGCGACAGGCCGAGGCGGGCGATCTGCTCGGGCTGGCGGCCGAGGATCGACTGGCCGGCGAGGCGGATGTCGCCGGAGTACGGGGTGACGCCGCCGGCGACGGCGGCGAGCGTCGTCGACTTGCCGGCGCCGTTCGGGCCGATGACGCAGACCACCTCGCCCTCGGCGACGGTGAGTGAGACGTCGCGCAGCGCGACGAGGTTGCCGTAGCGGACGCTGATGCGGTCGACTTCGAGGAGCGTGGTCATCGGGGCGCCCTCACGCGTCCATGCCGAGATAGGCGGCGAGCACCGCCTCGTGGCGCTGAATCTCCTCCGGCGTGCCCTCGGCGATGGTCTTGCCGCCGTCGAGCACGTGGATGCGGTGGCTGATGCCCATGACGACGCGCATGTTGTGCTCGATGAGCAGCACGCCGCAGGTGAACAGCTGCGGGATGGCGGCGACGAGCTCGTTCAGGTCCTCGCACTCGGCGTCGGACATGCCGGCGGCCGGCTCGTCGAGAAGAATGAAGGCGGGCGACAGCACCAGCGACCGGGCGATGCCGAGGCGGCGCTGATCCGTATAGGCGAGCGCGCCGGCGGGCAGCTGCGCCTTGTCGGATAGGCCGATCCAGTCGAGCAGGGCACGGGCGTGCTCGCGGGCCGAGCGCAGACCGAGGCCGAGGCCGGTGCCGGTGACCTCGACGTTCTCGGAGACGGTCATGTCCTTGAACAGGCGGCCGGCCTGGAAGGTGCGGGCGACGCCGCGCTCGCGAAAGCGGGCGGCGGGCCAGCCGGAGGTGTCGTCGCCGCCGAGCAGGATGCGGCCGGAGGTCGGGCGCTGGAAGCCGGTGAGGCAGTTGACGAGGGTGGTCTTGCCGGCGCCGTTCGGGCCGATCAGGCCGAAGACCTCGTGGCGGTTGACGGTGAGGCTGACGTCGGAGATCGCGGCGAGGCCCTGGAAGAGCACCGAGACGCCCTCCACCGCCAGCGTCGCGGCATTGGTGCGGCTGCGGTCGATGGTGCGGGTCTGCGGCTCGACGTAGGGCTGGATCATCGTGCGCCTCTCGGCCAGGGACGGATGCACCGGCGGGGCGCCGGCCGGGCTGATGGCCCGGCCGGCGCCCTTGCGGCTACTGCTTCAGGCGGTAGAGGACGGCCTCGGGGATCGTCTCCTTGATCCGCCATTCCTCGACGGGCAGCCGCTTGTCGTCGCCGTAGGAGACGACGATCATCGGCATGTCGGTCTGCACGTGCAGCTTCGGCGAGAAGGTGCGCGGGCCGAGGATGGTCGGGGCGTTGGTGTAGGTGTTGAGCTCGGCCACCACCGGACCCGCCTCCGTGGTGCCGGCCTTGGTGACGGCCTGCGACCAAAGCTGCAGGAAGGCGTAGATCGGGTAGGCGTACTGGGTGGTCGGCGGCTTGCCGTACTTCTTCTCGAAGGCGGCGGTCAGCGCGTTGATGTCGGCGCGCGTGTCGTCGACCGTCAGCGCCTGGACGGGCAGGTAGAAGTCCTTCAGGCCGGGGGTGGAGTTCAGCCAGTAGGTGCCGTCCATCGCCGTGGCGGCGAAGATCGGCAGCTCGATGCCGGCGGCGCGCAGCTGGCGCACCGAGCTCGCCGCGCCCGGATTGGTCGAGCACAGCATGATGTGGTCGACGCCGCCGGTGCGGATGGCGTCGCTCAGGCGCGTGATCTGCGAGGAGATAGTCGGGTCGAGACCCTTGAAGGTATCCTTGCCGACGATCTCGCCGCCCTTGATCGGGAAGATCCACTCGTAGCCGGCGCAGACCGACTTGTTGTACTCGATCGTCTCGTCGAGCAGCACGTAGCCCTTGCGGACGCCCTTCTTCTCATAGCCCCAGTCGCCCATCGTGGCGCCCTCGAGCTGGCCGGCGTTGTTGGCCGTGAACGAGAACGGCCCGACGCCGAGCACGCCCGCCTTCGGATCCGAGGCGCCGAGGAAGACGGAGATGACGCCCGCCTTCTGGGCCTGCAGCGCCGCCGGTGCGCCGTAGTCGTAGTCGGCGGAGACGAGCAGCAGGTTGGCGCCCTCGTCGATCAGCTGCTTGCCCGCCTTGGCACCCTCGACGCGGTCCGTCTTGGTGTCGGCGGTGATGACCTTGATCTGCTTGCCGAGCAGGCCGCCGGCAGCGTTGGTCTGCTCGATCCAGAGCTCCGCCATCTTGGCGGCCTCGCCGTCATAGGCTTCCATCCAGCCGGAATAGGCGACCGCCATGCCGATGGTGATGTCGTCGGCGGCCGTCGCCGCCCGCGGTGCGCCAAGGGCCAGGACCCCGCACAGCATGGCACTGAGGAATAGGCTCTTCTTCACGGTCCCCTCCAGATCGAAGCACGCAGGTCGCCCGATTGCGGCCTGCGGCGGTGGTCCTCCGGTACCCGGCCGCCATCGGCCGGACACACCTCACCTGTCGCGGACATGGCGAACCACGCCGCGCATCGGCCGGATCCTGCACGTCGTTCGCGGCGGCCGGGGCCGCCGGTCTTCAGGAGGCGGTCGCCCCGAGACCGCGCCGTGCCGCGCGGTCCGCCTCCCAGTCAACGCACCACTGCGAACAGTAGGTCTTGCCGTTGAACTGAACGGTCTCCGAGGTTGCGTTCGCGGGCTTCTCGTAGAGCAGAATCCCGCAGTTCGGACACTTGTTGTAGGCCTCGATGTACATGCGGTTCGGCGCGAACTTCATGACGTGACCTTCCCCTGCGCGAGGGCCGAAGCGGCCCGGGCGCGGTTCGAAACGGCGGTGACGGTCGCCGCGACGGAGCCCGCGGCGCCGCGCTCGACCTGTCCGGCGGCGGCGGCGAGCCCGCTGTCCTCGTAGAGGGCGAGCACGCGGGCCCAGGTCTGGCGCGAATGCTGCTCGATCGCCCGCGCGGCGCGCTCGACGTCGCGCGCGGCGATCGCCTCGATGATCGGTTCGTGGGAGAGCGCAGCCGCCATCGGCGTCTCCTGGTCGAGGTCGACAAAGGCCACCAGCATCTGCACCTCGGTGTCGATCCCGGCGTGGGCACGAACCGTCTGCCGGTTGCCCGACAGGGCGCAGATGCGCCGGTGCAGCGCCATGTCAGCCTGGCGCAGCTCCGACAGCCGCTCCCCCCGGGCCGCCATGATCATCTGGTCGACCAGATCGACCAGTTCGGCGACGTCCGGCCGTGTCATCCGCGCCATCGCCTGCCGGACAGCGAAGGTCTCGACGCAGATGCGGAACGAGAAGACGTCGTTGACGTCGTCCGGCGTGAACACCCGCATGAAGTGCCCGCGCCGCGGCGCCGAAACCAGGAACCCCCGCTGTGCCAGACCCGAGATGGCTTCCCGGATCGGATTGCGACTGATGCCGAGGGTGCGGGCGAGCTCGGCCTCGTTGATCCTGTCGCCGGGCCGAAGCCGCCCTGAGGTCAGCCCCTCGAGCAAATAGTCCCTGACCTGATCCGCGAGGCTGAGGGTCTCCACCAGCCGCTCCCCCGCTTCACGCCTGAAGCCGCCCTGCCGAACGGGTACACGCCGAGTACAAATCGACGGCTGATCTTTGTACGACGCTCGTACTGCAGACAGTGGACAGTTTACCCGCCCACTTTTTCCTGTCAATGCAGCCGTTGCGTAAAGATTGCCCATCAGTTTGCGCGCTTTTTGGGCTCTTGATGCCTCTGAGAGGAGGGCTGGTCGACGCTCAACTGCAGCGCGAAGCATGCGCGCGGTTCGTGAACGGGCCGCGCCGCCGTCTCGTCCCTGCGGGGCGCGACCCGTGTCGTCATTGGGCGGCGGAGAGGGCGGCGTCGGAGGCTGCACCGCCCCAGTGCGCCGCGGCCCGCTTCCAGAACATCTCGCGGAACTGCCCCGTCGACTTCGGAAGGAGTTCGCCGGTGTCCCAGTCGAGGATGACGGCGTAGCGGCGCACGACGTCGTGCGTGTCGATCTCGCCGGCGCGGTAGCGGGCGGCGACCGTCTCCGGGTCCTCGCCGAGCCAGCCGATGCGCTCCGAGCGGATTTTCTCGCGCGCCGCCGCCGTCGCCGCCGCGTCGATCTCGTAGGCGCAGATGTCCGGATCGACCGGGATGATCACCACGCCGTAGTCCTTGGCCGCGCGCTCGACGGAGACATAGTCGTCGATGACGTCCTCCAGCACCGCCTTCGGGTCGCGCTCCAGCGGGTCGCCGAAGCCGCCGCCACCGGCGGTCGGCCGCGAGAACACATCGCCCTCGCCCATCGGCACGTCGGAGAAGATCGCACCGAGCCACTCCGGGCGATCGGCGCCGGCGCGGGTGAGCGTCAGCCCGTGCGGGATCGACGGCAGGCCGCCCTCGATGCCCCAGACGAGCGCCCGTTCGCGGTCGCAGATGTAGGAGATCACCGTCTTCTCGGCCTCGAGCAGCAGCGAGGTCTTGCGAACGCCGGCGCCGCCCCGCCATTTGCCCGGCCCGGCGGAGTCCTTCAGGATCTCGAACTCGGTGGTGAGGATCGGGTTGGAGCGCTCCTGGCCCTCCACCGGCTGGGACATCAGGCCGGTGCCGAAGCAGGCGGTGGTGACGTTGCAGCCGTCCTTGCCGTTGCGCCCGCCCCAGCCGCCCGGCAGCCAATCATAGAACATGAAGATCGGCTTCTCCTCGCGACGCGCGTCGAGGCCGCCGGTCAGCAGGTATTCGAGGTTGAAGGCGCACGCGATCGCCCGATGCGGCATGATCTTCGACCACATCTCGTAGATGGCGTTCATGATCTTTTCGAACGGCATCAGGAAGCCGGTGACGGCGACCGGCCAGCGTGCATCGACGATCGAGTCCTTCGGCGCGATGATCTCGAACGGCCGGTAGAAGCCGCTGTTGAGCGGCAGGTCCGGGAAGAACGTCTTCATGCCGGCGGCGACCGCCGAGAAGGTGGCGCCGAAGGCGGAGTTGTAGATCGAGGCGATGGTCGGGTGGCTGCCGGTGAAGTCGTAGATCGCCCGGTCGCCCTTGATGGTGAGCTTGACCTTGATCGGGATCAGGCCCTCGCCGCCGGCCGGATCGCAGTCGATGAAGTCCTGCGTCTCCCACTCGCCGTCGGGAAGCGCCGCGAGGCGCTGGCGGACGGCGCGCTCGACATAGTCCTGCACCGCGGTGAGGCCGGTCGTGACGGTGTCGCGGCCGTACTTGTCGACGAGGCGCAGAATCTCGCGCTCGCAGACCTGGGTCGCCTGTGCCTGGGCGTGGATGTCGCCGATGATGGAGACGGGGTCACGGGTGTTGGAGGCGATGAGGTGGGCGACGTCCTTGCAGAAGCGCCCCTTGTCGAAGAGGCGCACCGGGGTGATGCGCAGGCCTTCGCGGAACATGTCGCGGGCGGCGACGTCGAAGGAGCCCGGCACGCTGCCGCCGACGTCCGACCAGTGGCCGTTCGACTGGCTGAAGGCGATGATCTTGCCGTCGGAGAAGATCGGCCGGATCAGGCGCACGTCGGAGAAGTGTGTACCGCCGGCATAGGGATCGTTGATCGCGTAGACGTCACCGGGATGCATGTCGCCCTCGAAGGCGCGCATCACGTCCTTGCAGGTGAAATGCAGGGTGCCGACGTGGACGGCGATGTCCTGGTTGCCCTGCGCGGCGGAGTTGCCCTCTGCGTCGTGCAGCGCGCTCGAGAAGTCGCGGTTGTAGATGACGAAGGAGTAGCAGGTCCGGAGGATCTGCTCGCCCATCTGGTCGACGCTGGTGATGAAGGCGTTCTTCAGGACCTCGAAGGTCACCGGATCGAGCGCGGGTTTCTCGGCCATGGGTGATTACTCCGAGACGCGGATGATGATGTTGAGATAGCGGTCGACCTCGGCGGTGGTGCCGGGCGGGACGACGACGGTGGAGTCGACCTGTTCGACGACGGCTGGCCCGGCGAAGCGGAAGCCGGCGGGCAGGTCCGAACGGGTGTAGACGGGGGTGTCGACCGGGCCACCTGCCTCGAACCAGACCGGCCTCCGGCTGGTCGGCCCCGGCGTCGCGCCGGTGGGCTCGTGGCTGGCGAGCGTCGCCTTCGGCACCATGCCGACGGCCTTGAGGTTGAGCCGGAACAGGCCGACCGGCTGTTCGTCGCGGCGGAAGTTGTACTCCCGCTTGTGGCTCGCGTGGAACGCCTCGACCAGATCGCCGACGGAGAGCAGCGGGCGCGGCGCCGGCACGGCGAGTGAGCGCCACTGGCCCTGGTACATCATGTCGACGGTGCGCTGCAGGACGATGTCTTCCTGCGCGACGCCCTCGTGGGCGAGCCGCTCCGTTGCCTCCGCCTCGAGACGGACGAAGGCCGCCTCGATCGTCGCCGGGTCGCACCCATCGGCGGCGGCGAGGAAGCTTTCGGAGAAGTCGTGCTGGATGTCGACGAGCAGGCAGCCGAGGGCCGAGGTGACGCCGGGGTTCGGCGGCACGATCACGGCGGGGATGGCGAGTTCGCGGGCGACGGCGGCGCCGTGCAGGGCGCCAGCGCCGCCGAAGGCGACGAGGGCGAAGTCGCGCGGGTCGTAGCCGCGGCTGATCGAGATCAGCCGGACGGCGTCGGCCATGTTGGCGTTGGCGACGCGGATGATGGCGTCGGCGGCGGCGTGCAGCTCGAGGCCGAAGGGTTCGGCGACGGCGGTGCGCACCGCATCGGCGGCGAGCGCCGGGTCGAGGGTGATCTTGCCGCCGGCGAGGCTGGTGCCGAGGCGGCCGAGGACGACGTTGGCGTCGGTGTTGGTCGGCTGGGTGCCGCCGGTGCCGTAGCAGGCGGGGCCGGGGATGGCGCCGGCCGACTGCGGGCCATTGCGCAGCGAACCGGCCTCGTCGGTCCAGGCGAGCGAGCCGCCGCCGGCGCCGATCGTCATCACCTCGATCGAGGCGAAGCGGATCGGGTAGCCGAACTCGATGTGCCAGTCCTTGGTGACGCGCGACTGGCCGTCATAGGCGAGCGAGACGTCGGTTGATGTGCCGCCGATGTCGAGGCCGATCGAATTGCGGTAGCCGCACAGCATGGCGATGTGGCGGCTGGCGATGGCGCCCGCGGCGATGCCGGAGCCGGCGAGGCGGGCGGCGAAGTCCTTGACGCTCGCCGGTGTCATCACGCCGCCGCCGGTGTGCAGCAGCAGGAGGTCGCGGGTGTAGCCGTCGCGGCGCAGGCGCTCGCCGAGGCGGGTGGTGTAGTCGACCACCACCGGTGACAGCGCGGCGTTCACCACCGTCGTCGAGAAGCGCTCGTGCTCGAAGATCTCCGGCAGCACGGCGGACGACGTCGAGATCGGGATGCCGGGGAGCTCCTCCATCAGGATCTCCTTCATCCGCCGCTCGTTCTCGCCATTGACGTAGGCGTTCATGAAGCAGACGGCGACGGCGGCGACGCCGCGGCGGGCGAGGATGCGGGCGACCTTGCGGGCCTCGTCCTCGTCGAGCGGCGTCAGCACGGCGCCGGAGGCGTCGATGCGCTCGGGGACGGTGAGGCGGTCACGGCGCGGGATGTAGGGACGGACGACGTCCTTGTAGGTGTCCCAGAGCTCTTCCTTGTTGGCGCGGCGGATCTCGATGACGTCGCGGAAGCCCTGCGTGCAGACCATCGCCGTGCGCGGCAGGCGGCGGGTGATCAGCGCATTGGTGGCGATCGTCGTGCCGTGGGAGAAAAGGCCGACCTTCGTCAGGTCGATGCCGGCGCGCCCCACGCCGTCCATGATGCCGTCGATGGGATCGGCGGAGGAGGCGATCTTCTCGATGCGGATGAGGCCGGTTTCCTCGTCCATGATGCAGATGTCGGTGAAGGTGCCGCCGACGTCGACGGCTACGCGCAGGGTTTGCAAGGAGAGGGTCTCCACTTCGGTCAGGCGAGGCCGCGGCCGCGGCCGCGACCGGCGGTCGTGGCGGCGCGGGCCGACGGCGGGGTATCGGGGGTGGCGGCCGACTGGCCGGGGCGGGGGGCGCCCCGCCGCGGCGGGGCGTCGGCGCCGAGTGGTCCGGCGAAGGCGGCGGCGCGCGTGTCGCTTGGCGTGCGGCCGAATTGGGCGCGGTAGCTGCGGCTGAACTGCGCCTGGTCGCCGAAGCCCCACTGGTAGGCGATCTCGGTGATCGAGCGACGGTCGGCGACGTTGCGCAGCGCCTCGTCGCACATCAACAGTCTCTGGTGGCGGATCCAGCCGCAGACGGTGCGCTCCTGGCTCTCGAACAGCTGGTGCAGGTAGCGCACCGAGACGCCGCAGCCCTCGGCGATCATCTGCGGGGCGAGGTGCAGGTCGGCGAGATGGGCGCGGATGAACTGCTCGACCCGGCGAAGGTGGGCGTCGCGGACGGACGAGGCCGACCCGGCGAGAATGCGGTCGTCGGCCTCGATGGCGAGCGCGAGGAGGTCGACGAGCTGGCGGCCGACGAGCTCGCGGCCGGCGTTGTCGAGCTCATCGAGGCGCACGGCGCTGAGGCGGATCATGTCGACGAAGAGGGCGCCGATGCCGCGGCTCGAATCGAAGCGCAGCGTCGCCAGCCGCTCCGGCTCGCCGACGCGGGCGCGCAGCACGGCGCTCGGCACCTTGAGCACCCACAGGGCGTTCGCCTCGGCGTAGCTGAACTCGTAGGGCAGGTGGCTGCGCTCGACGAGGAAGGCGCCCGGGTGGCAGGAGACGTCCTTGCCGTCCTGGACGAAGCGGATGTCCGAGAGCTCCGGCACGGTGATGAGGTAGCTCTCCTCGCGCTCCTGCACGAGATCGCGCTCGCGGCGGCGGTAGCGCATGCCGTCGGAGGCGTTGCGCGACAGCGAGACGTGGCCGAGCGACCAGACGTCGAGGGCGCCGGAGAAATCGGGAGCGCTGCGGAAGGTGATGTCGAGCGGGAAGTAGGTGCGCGCGACGGCCTCGCTCCAGACGCGCTTGCGGGCGGCCGGGGCGGCTTCGGCTGTCGTGTAGCGGACACGCACTGCTGGACCCTCCGAGTTCATGGACGGGCGGCGCACGGGAGCGGGGGCTCCGGTGCGGCGGCCGACATACCCGGCACCACGGTCGCCCGCGGCACCTCCCCCAACCTCGTCGCCCTCAGTCCTCCGACGGGCCACCGGCGCCCTCCCGCGCCCGTGGCCAGGTTGCCGTTCGTCTGTCAGGTCAGCGGCATCGCCACCGGGCGCATCGGCGCCCCGGTCGCGCCGCGTAGCTTGATGCAGGCCCCGAAGAAGGCGAACTCGTCGACGCCCTCCGCGGCGAGCTCCTCGAGCCACGCCATCTCAAGGATCGGTACGCCCGCCTCGGCGAGGAGGTAGGTGTGCACCGGAAAGAAGTTCAGCGGCTCGGAAGCGGGCGTCTGTTCCAGCGTCAGGTTGTCGGCGCCGATCATGATGGCGCCGGACTTGGCGAGGAACTCGGCACCCGCCCGGTTGATGCCCGGGGTGTTGTTGACGAAGGCGATGTCGGGCCACAGCCGCATCTGGCCGGTGCGGATCAGAACGACGTCGCCGAGACGGACCTCGAGGCCCTGCCGCTTCAGGCAGCCCTGCAGGTCGGCCGGCCCGATCGGATGGCTCGGCGGCAGCGTGTCGACGCCGTGCAAGGCGGCGACGTCGAGCAGGATGCCGCGGGCGAAGATCGGCGGGTGCTTTTCGGCGCCGCACTTGTCCCAGGCGCGGCTGCCGAGGTGCTCGGCTGCCGAGAAGTCGTTGAAAATGCGGCCATTGTAGCCGAAGTGGTTGAAGGTATCGATGTGCGTGCCGCAGTGCGTGTACATCGAGATGGCGTCGCCGGAATAGGCGACCAGCGTATTCGCCTCGAGGCTGACGCCCATCGTGTTGGCGACGATCTCGCCGGCGGGCGTGTGCGTCATCCAGATCTGGTAGGGCTGATCACCGGCACCGAACCAGCCGGGCATGCCGACGAAGTGGTCGACCGAGAGATCGAAGACCTTGGACGGGTCGGCGCGCGACAGAATGGCGGCGCGGGACTTCGCGTCGATCACCGACAGCATGCCGATCTCGTCGTCGCTGCCGAACGGGCTCTTGGTGACGCGGTGGAACTCCGCCCGGTAGGCGATGATCCGCTCCTTGGTCTGCTCGTCGACGACACAGGCCATGCACATGCCGACCTCCAGGGTCCGGACGAGGCTCCGTCCGTTCCGGCCGGACATCATCGCAGAAGACCCGACCGGCCGCCTGCCCAGAGTATCCGACCCGCAGAGTAAAGCCCCTCCGGCGCGACCGCACTTGTCTCAGAGTGCACGAATCCATGCGCGGCAGTGCGAATCGTCCGGCGCGGATGCCTCGGATTAGGGCTTGGCGAAAGAGTAGGCGTTCGCGTGGGCGAGAGACCGACGACCGGGGCGCCACCAGCCGCGGTACCGGCCGATGCGCGGCTTCCCGTCAGGGTAGGCCAAGGTCGGGGGCACCGGCGGCCGCGAGCAGCAGCAGTGCCCCGACGAAGATCACCGTCCCGACGGCGAGCAGGAGGACCTGGCTCACCCGGCTCCTGAAGGCGACGATCCCCACGCCGGCGGCGACGAGCCAGGCGACGGGGTGGGCGCCCGGATAGGCGAGGAGGCGGATCACGCTCGCGATGATGAGGCCGGCGGCGATCGGCGCGAGGCCGCGCGTCAGCGCCTTCTGCCAGCGGGTGCGCCGGCCGGAGTGCCAGACGTGCGCGAGGGCGTAGATGAGCACCGACGACGGCAGGACGATCGCGAGCGTCGAGAGCACGGCCCCGGGCAGGCCCGCGACCTGCCAGCCGATCAGCGTGACGATCAGGATGCCCGGCCCGGGCGACACCCGCGAGACGGCGAAGGCCTCCTGGAACTCCTGCGCCGTCATCCAGCCATAGTGGACGACGACCTGCTGCTGGATGTCGCCGAGCAGGCTGCCGCCGCCGCCAACTGCGAGAAGCGAGAGCGGCGCGAACACCAGGACGAGGGCGACCAGCAGGTTGTCGTCATTCATCCGGGGTGTTCCGGTAGGCGAGCACGATGCTGACCGGTGCGAGGATGGCGACGAGCAGCACGATCGAGCCGAACACGGCGGCACCGACGAGGGCGACGGCGAAGACGGCGAGGCTGGTGCGGTCGATCAGGGCAAACTTGGCGGTGCGCAATCCCATTGCCAGCGTCAGCCCGAGCGCCGCGGCGGCGACACCGGCGAGCGCACTCGCGCCGAGCGGCGTCTTCGCCAGTTCGTGCAGCAGCGCGCCGACGCCGATGATCAGCAGCGCCGCCGGCACCAGCGCCCCGAGGCAGGCGACGACGGCGCCGGCGGGGCCGCGCAACTGGCTGCCGAGCCAGATCGCGAGGTTGGTGACGTTCACGCCCGGCATCGCCTGGGCGAGGGCGAGGCCCGACATGAAGTCGCCTTCCGCGACCCAGCGCCGCCCGATGACGAACTCGCGGTACATCAGCGCCGTGACGCCGCCGCCGAAGCTGACGAGGCTGATCTTGCCGAAGGCGAGGAAGAGCTGGAGCAGGCTCGGAGGAGGGGACGGCGGCGGCTCAGTGTCGAGGACGGCGGGCTCTGTGTCCGTCATCGTGGTCGCCGCGTCGCCGGTCGCGCCGACAAGCCCGGCCCCATGCGCGGAGGGAGACGCGATGCAGCCTGCTCGAACATCATTCGCTCCCGATGGACCGCTTCAGGCGATTCTCGTTTGGTTTCCGCGAGACGGAGGATAGGCGATCCCGCAAAGGGGGCAACGGCGGCCCCGGACGACGAGTGGTGCAGACCGAACAGTCCGTGCTCGGCTCAGCCATCGGGCGCGACGACCGAAACCCAGGTTGGCGCATGGTCGCTCGCCTTCTCCCAGCCGCGCACGCGGCGGTCGACACCGGCGGCGAGCAGGCGGCCGGCGAGGTGCCGGCCGAGCAGCAGATGATCGAGGCGCAGGCCGGCGTCACGGCCGAAGGCGTTCCGGAAATAGTCCCAGAGCGTATAGAGGCGCTCGTCGGGATGGAGCGTGCGCACGGCGTCCGTCCAGCCGGCGGCGGTGAGGCGCTGGAAGGCGTCGCGGACCTCCGGGCGGAACAGCGCATCGTCGCGCCAGCGCTCGGGCTTGTAGACGTCGAGGTCGGTCGGGATGACGTTGTAGTCGCCGACGAGGGCGACCGGCACGTCGTGGGCGGCGAGGTCGGCGGCGTAGGCGATGAATTGCTCGAACCACGCGAGCTTCGCCTCGAACTTCGGCCCCGGCGCCGGGTTGCCGTTCGGCGCATAGAGGCAGCCGACGAGGATGCCCTGGACGGCGGCCTCGATGTAGCGGCTCGGCGCATCGGCCGCCTCACCCGGAAGCCCACGTCGCGTTTCGATCGGCTGGCGGCCCCGCGCGAGGATCGCGACGCCGTTCCAGCTCTTCTGCCCGTGCCAGACGGCGCCGTATCCCGCCGCCTCGATGGCGTCGCGCGGGAACCGGCGGTCCTCCGCCTTCAGTTCCTGCAGACAGACGATGTCCGGCGTGCGCTCGGCGAGCCAGCGCAGGAGCACCGCGAGCCGGCCGTTGATGCCGTTGACGTTGAAGGTGGCGATCGTCAGGGAAGCGGGCGGCTTACGTCTTCTGGTCACCCTTGTCGCCCTGCCCGGACGTCACCGTCGTCTTCGCCGACTTGCGGACGTCCTGCTCGAGCGAGCGGCCGACGTCGTCGGACTCCTTGAAGCGGCCGTCCTCGTCGCGGCGAACATAGCGCTTGTCGGTGCCGGTATCGATGAGCTCACGCTTGGGCATGACGGTTCCTCCTCGCCTCACGGCCGACGCCTGTCGGGCGTCACCCCACAACGAGGACCGGTCGGAAGAGTTGCAGCGCAGTCTGGTGTCGCCCGGCGACGCCCTCAGGCGGCCAGGCGATCGAGCAACCGGTCGAGCATCGCGTCGCAGGCGGCGAGCTCTGCCTCCTCGACGAACTCGTCGGGCTTGTGGCCCTGCATCATGTCGCCGGGACCGCAGACGACCGTCGGGATCCGCCAGCGGTCGTTGAAGAAGCCGGCCTCCGTGCCGTAGCTCACCTTGGTGACGGGGCCGCGCCCGCCGAGATCGAAGGCGAAGCGCACGACCGCCGCGTCGGGGTCGGTCGCGAGGCCGGGATAGGCGTTGATCGGCGTCATCACGGCGTCGACGGTCGGGTGGACGGCGCGCCAGCGACCAACGAGCGCGGCGATCTCGGTCTCGATGCCGGCAACGATCGCGGCGGGGTCCTCCGTCGCGAGGTGGCGGATCTCGAAGTCGAGCGTGGCGTGGTCGGGCACGATGTTGAGGGCGGTGCCGCCGGAGAGCTTGCCGACGTGCACGGTCGTGTAGGGGACGTCGAAGGCGGCGTCGCGGGCGCCGATGGCGAGGTCGTCCTGGACGCGCCGCAGGATCGCAACCGCTTCGCTCGCCATGTGGATGGCGTTGGCGTACTGCGGCGCCGACGCGGAATGGCCGGCCGTCCCCTCGAACCGGATGCGGAAGGAGAGCTTTCCCTTGTGCCCCACCGCGACCGTCATCGAGGTCGGCTCGCCGACGATGCAGAAGTCCGGAACACCGATCGTCCGGTCGAGGGCGCCGATCATCTCGGCGATGCCGACACAGCCCGCCTCCTCGTCATAGGAAAGCGCGATCTTGAGCGGCGCGGCGAGCGGCCGGTGGCGGGCCCGGCCGGCGGCCGCCAGCGCCGCGGCGGCGAAGCCCTTCATGTCCGTCGTGCCGCGGCCGTAGAAGCGGCCGTCCCGGCGCGTCATCTTGAACGGGTCGACCGTCCACTTCTGGCCCTCGACCGGAACGACATCGAGGTGGGCGGACAGGAGCACTCCGCCCGGGCCCGCGGGGCCGAGGCTGGCGAAAAGGCCGGCCCGTCCGGGGGACACGCCCGGCAACCGGTGCACCGAGAAGCCGAGGTCGGCGAGATGGGCGGCGGCGAAGTCGGCGACGTCGGTGTAGTCGTCGGCGGTGAACACCGACGGGAAGGCGACCAGCCGCTCGAGGATGTCGGCCGTGGTGTCGAGGGGCATTCTGGCTCCTGGTGTTCCGGATTCTTCTGTTTGTTGTGCTTCTTAGCGGTAGCCGAGGCGGAAGCGCGACTGACCGCTCAGGCGGACGATGCGGCCGTCCTCGACCATAACGTTCGGCTCCTCGATCGCGGCGCCGAGGCGGCCGGCGGGGCCGACGATCTCCGCGCCGATGTAGATCGCCGCGCAGTTGTGGCGGCCGGTGACGATGCGGGCATCCGTGGTTTCCACGCGCAATGCCGTTCCGGCAGTATCGACGAGGACACGGTCGCGGTCGCCCGAGACGACGGGCGTCCCGGCCGCCACCTCGATGGTCGCGAGCGGCGCGTGCGCGCGCACCATGACCTCGAGCCCGGCCTCCGCCAAGAGCGGCGCCAGCGTGCGGGCCGGCCGGATGGCGTTGTGGAGGATCGCGATGGCGGCGCCGTCCGGGCCCATCAGGAGGGCAGTGCCGAGATCGGGGCGGCGGGCGACGCGGGCGCTGTTCGCGACCGAAATGCCGCGGCCGGGGCCGAGGGCGATCATGCCGGCGTCGGCGTCGGGCTCGGCATCGAGGACGCGAGTCAAGGCGGTCTCTGCCGCGAGACCTTCGACCATGCCGGCGAGGACGGCGTCGTTGAGCACGCGTCCGTCCCGGCCGGCGCCGTTCGGCAGGCGGTGGCCGGTGACGAGGCCGACGGCGGCATCCGCCGGCAGGTACTGCGACAGCGGCGCCGGCCGGTCCGGGCCGCTCGACATGACGGCGGCATAGGGCGCGGCCGCGATCTCCTCCGGTGGCTCGACA
>CALRZT010000028.1:0-23805 GCA_943372725.1 Pseudoxanthobacter soli DSM 19599 | reverse complement strand
GGCGTCGTGCGCGCCGTCGACATCGTCGAGCGCGCGCTGGCGATCCACGGCGCGCCGGTCTACGTGCGCCACGAGATCGTCCACAACACCCACGTGGTGAGCGAACTCGCCGGCCGCGGCGCGATCTTCGTCGACGAACTCGACGCGGTGCCGGACGGCGCCATCGTCGTGTTCAGCGCCCACGGCGTGCCGCGGGCGGTGGAGTGGGAAGCGTCGCGGCGCGGCCTCGACGTCATCGACGCCACCTGCCCGCTGGTGCGCAAGGTGCACCACGAGGGCCAGCGCTACGCCGACCGCGGCTACGATGTCGTGCTCATCGGCCACCGCGAGCACCCGGAGGTGACCGGCACGCGCGGCCAGGTCAGCGGCCCGCTGCAGGTCGTCGGCACGGCCGCCGAGGTGGAAGCGCTGTCGGTGCGCGATCCCGCCAAGGTCGCCTACATCACCCAGACGACGCTCAGCGTCACCGATACGCGGGAGGTCATCGGGGCCCTGAAGGAGCGCTTCCCGGCGATCCTCGGACCCGACGTTCGCGACATCTGCTACGCGACGCAGAACCGCCAGCAGGCCGTCGTGGCGCTCGCGGCGCAGGTCGATCTTGTGCTCGTCGTCGGCTCGCCGAACTCGTCGAACTCGAACCGCCTGCGCGAAATGTCCGAGCAGGCCGGCGTGCCGGCGCGGCTGATCGACGGACCGGAGCATTTCGACCCGGCGTGGCTCGATGGCGTCGACGCAGTCGGCCTGACGGCGGGGGCTTCGGCGCCGGAGCGGCTCGTCACCGACACCATCCGCGCCCTGTCGGCGATCCGGCCGGTGGTGGTGAAGACGCTCGACGGCATCGAGGAGACGGTGCGCTTCCGCCTGCCCGAGCGGCTGGTCGAAGCGCATGCGCCGGCGGCCTGAGGCGACGGCGAGAGTGTGGACGGCGTGAGCGTGAGTGCCAACGGAGGCGAGATCCCCATGAAGCGCCTCGATGATGCGGACAGCGGCGGCGGCCCGGCCGGCGGCGCGCCGCGCCCGTCCCCGCGCGCCCGCAAGGCGGCCGCGGAAAAGTCCGCGGCCGGCAAGGAGACCGTCGTGTCTGCGCCCGTGCGCACGCCGCCGCCGCCTTTCCCGTTTTCCGCCATCGTCGGCCAGGACGAGATGAAGCGGGCGATCCTGATCGCCGCCATCGACCCCTCGCTCGGCGGCGTGCTGGTCTTCGGCGACCGCGGCACCGGCAAGTCGACGGCCGTGCGCGGGCTGGCGGCGCTTTTGCCGTCGCGGCGCGTCGTCACCGCCTGCCCCTATGGCTGCGATCCGTCGCCGTCGGCGCGCCACTGCGACGCCTGCGCGCCGGCAGTCGGCCAGGCCGGCCTGCGCACCCACGACGCCCAGATCCCGGTCGTCGACCTGCCGCTCGGGGCGAGCGAGGACCGCGTCGTCGGCGCCCTCGACCTCGAGCGGGCGCTGACCCGCGGCGAGAAGGCCTTCGAGCCCGGGCTGCTCGCCCGCGCCAACGGCGGCTTCCTCTACATCGACGAGGTCAATCTGCTCGAGGACCACCTCGTCGACCTCCTGCTCGACGTCGCCGCCTCCGGCGAGAACGTCGTCGAGCGCGAGGGCCTGAGCGTCCGCCACCCCGCCCGCTTCGTGCTGATCGGCAGCGGCAATCCGGAGGAGGGCGAACTCCGCCCGCAGCTCCTCGACCGCTTCGGCCTGTCGGTGGAGGTGAAGACGCCGACCGACATCCCGACCCGCGTCGAGGTGGTGAAGCGGCGCGACGCCTACGAGCGCGACCGCGCCGGCTTCGCGGCCGCCTGGAAGGCCGAGGACGCCCGCGTCCGCCGCCGCCTCGTCGCCGCCCGCGCCCGGCTCGGATCGATCACGGTGGCCGACGCGGTGCTGGAGGCGGCGGCCCGCCTCTGCGTGTCGCTCGGCACCGACGGCCTGCGCGGCGAGCTGACGCTGGTGCGCGCCGCCCGGGCGCTGGCGGCGCTGGAGGGCGACGACGCCGTCGGTCTCGACCATCTCGCCGCCGTGGCGCCGTCGGCGCTCCGCCATCGGCTGCGCCGCAACCCGCTCGACGAGGTCGGCTCGACGACGCGGGTGGAACGGGCGCTGGCCGAGCTCGCCGGATGAGCGGCGCCGGCGCCGGCGGAGTCAGGGCAGGGGCCGCCGCTGCCGGTGCCGCCAATGGCGGTGCCGTCAATGGCCGTGCCAACGCCGGTCCCTCTGCCGCCGCTGCTGCCCCGGCCTCGTCGCCGCCGTGCGCCTGGTCCGACGCCGTGCATGCCGCCGCCCTGTTCGCCCTCGACCCCGCCGGTGCCGGTCCCGGCGGCCTGCACGTGCGGGCTGCCGCCGGGCCGGTGCGCGACCGCCTCCTCGCCCTCGTCACCGCGCTGCTGCCATCTGGAACGACGGTCCGCCGCCTGCCGGCCGACGTCGACCCCGCCCGTCTCGACGGTGGCCTCGACCTCGCCGCGACGCTCGCCGCGGGTCGCCCGGTCGCCGCCGAGGGCGTGCTGTCGGCCGCCGCCGGCGGCGTGCTGGTGCTCGCCATGGCCGAGCGCCTGTCCGGCGCCGCCGCCGCCCGCATCGCCTCGGCCTTCGACGGGGAGGGGGTCGGGGAACGCCGGCCCGGGACCACCGCCGGTATCGCCGCCGCGGTCGGCGTCGCCACCAGCGAGGGTGCCGGCGCGGAGGCTGGCGGGATACCTGGCCAGGCACCCAGCCGGGCGCTTGGCCGGCCCGGTGCGGGCTTCGGCGTCATCGCCCTCGACGAGGGCATCGAGGCGGACGAGAAGGTGCCGTCGGTGCTCGCCGAGCGCCTCGGCCTCACCGTCGACCTCGCCACCGTTGCGGTGACAACCGCGGTGACGCCCGCTGGTCTCGCTGCCGCCGTCGCCGCCGCACGGTCCCGGCTCGCCACCGTGACGATCGGCGAGGCGGCCGTGACAGCGCTCTGCACCGTCGCCGCGGCCTTCGGCATCGCCTCGCTGCGGGCGCCGCTGCACGCGTTGACGGTGGCCAAGGCCGCCGCCGCACTCGCCGGCCGCGATGCCGTGGCCGACGAGGACGTGACGCTCGCCGCCCGCCTGGTGCTGGTGCCGCGCGCACTCATGTTTCCCGCCCCGCCGGACGCGGCGCCTCCGGAGTCCGCCGAGCCGCCGCCGGCGCCGGAGATGGAGGAGCCGCCGCCCGAAGATGATGCCGAGGCCGCCGCTCCGCCACCGCCGGACGACGCCGACGAGGCCGCCGCCGACCGGGCGCTCGCCGACGTGGTGATCGAGGCCGTGCGTGCGGCCCTGCCGCCAGACCTCCTCGCCGCCCTGTCCCTCGCCGCCGGACCGCCGCGGCGCAGCCGCAGCGACGGGCGCTCCGGTGCCGCCGCCAAGGGCGGCCGCCGCGGCCGGCCGGTCGGCGTCCGCCGCGCCGATCCGCGCTCGGGCGACCGCATCTCCGCCTACGAGACCATCCGCGCCGCCGCCCCGTGGCAGCGCCTGCGCCGCGCCGAGGTGGCCGTCGCCGCCCCGGCCGCGGCGACACCCGTGCCCCGCCTGATCGTCCGCCGCGACGACTTCCGCGCCGTGCGTCACGAACAGCGCACTGGCACGACGACGATCTTCGTCGTCGACGCCTCCGGCTCGTCGGCGCTGAACCGGCTGGGCGAGGCGAAGGGGGCGGCGGAATTGCTGCTCGCCGACTGCTACGTCCGCCGCGACCGCGTCGCCCTGATCGCCTTCCGCGGCACCGCGGCGGAAATCCTGCTGCCGCCGACCGGCTCGCTGACGCGCGCCAAGCGCAGTCTCGCCGGCCTGCCCGGTGGCGGCGGCACGCCACTGTCGGCCGGCATCGACGCCGCCGTCGTGCTCGCCGACCAGGTGCGCCGGCGTGGCGACACGGCGGTGCTGGTGCTTCTGACCGATGGCGGCGCCAACATCGGCCGCGACGGCGCCGCCGGGCGGGCGCGTGCCCGCGAGGACGCGGAAGCGAGCGCGCGGGCCGTGCGCGCTGTCGGGCTGGCGGCGCTCCTCGTCGACACCGCGCCGCGACCCGATGCCCGCGCGCGGGCGCTGGCCGAGGCGATGCGCGCGACCTATCTGCCCCTTCCGAACGGGCATCCGGAGACGCTCGCCCGCGCCGTGCGCGGCGCCGCCGCTGCCGGCCGCTGAGCCGGCCGTCCCGCTTCTTCAGAAGTGTTAGTTTTGCTTTACATAGGTAATTGTAAGGCTATCATCACACAGGGAACGCAACCGAGCAGGGGAAGGCCGTCCGTGTCCTCTCAGTCCGCCACGCCGCTGCTCGACCGCATCCGCGGCCCCGCCGACCTGCGACAGCTTCCCGAGGACCGCCTCACCGACCTCGCAGCCGAGCTCCGCGCCGAGACGATCGACGCGGTCTCCGTCACCGGCGGCCACCTCGGCGCCGGCCTCGGCGTCGTCGAGCTGACGGTGGCGCTCCACTACGTTTTCGACACGCCGACCGACAAGGTGATCTGGGACGTCGGCCACCAGGCCTATCCCCATAAGATCCTCACCGGCCGCCGCGACCGCATCCGCACGCTGCGCCAGGGCGGTGGGCTCTCCGGCTTCACCAAGCGCTCCGAGAGCGAGTACGACCCCTTCGGCGCCGGCCACTCCTCCACCTCGATCTCCGCCGGCCTCGGCATGGCGGTGGCGCGCGATCTCGACGGCCGGCAGGGGCACGTCATCAGCGTCATCGGCGACGGCGCGATGTCGGCGGGCATGGCCTACGAGGCGATGAACAACGCCGGCGCCATGGGCGCCCGCCTGATCGTCGTCTTGAACGACAACGACATGTCGATCGCCCCGCCGGTCGGCGCGCTCTCGCACTATCTCGCCAAGCTGATTTCCGGCCGCGCCTACCTGACGCTGCGCGACGTCGGCCGGCAGCTGACCTCGCGGCTGCCCGGCCCGATCGACCGCACCATCACCCGGGCGATCGCCCAGACGCGCACCTTCCTCACCGGCGGCACGCTGTTCGAGCAGCTCGGCTTCTACTATGTCGGCCCCGTCGACGGCCACGACCTCGACCAGCTCGTGCCGGTGCTGAAGAACGTCCGCGACGCCCACGACGGCCCGATCCTCGTCCACGTCGTCACGAAGAAGGGCAAGGGCTACGCCCCGGCCGAGGCTTCGGCCGACAAGTACCACGGCGTCGTCAAGTTCGACGTCGTCACCGGTGCGCAGTCGAAGTCGAAGCCGAACGCCCCCGCCTATACCCGCGTCTTCGCCGACAGCCTGATCCGCGCCGCCGACGCCGACGACAAGGTGGTGGCGGTGACGGCGGCGATGCCGACCGGCACCGGCCTCGACGTCTTCGCCAAGGCGCACCCGACGCGCTGCTTCGACGTCGGCATCGCCGAGCAGCACGCCGTCACCTTCGCAGCGGGGCTCGCGACCGAGGGCTACAAGCCGTTCGTCGCCATCTACTCGACCTTCCTGCAGCGCGCCTACGACCAGATCGTCCACGACGTCGCGATCCAGCACCTGCCGGTGCGCTTCGCCCTCGATCGCGGCGGCCTCGTCGGGCCCGACGGCGCGACCCACGCCGGCGCCTTCGACCTCGCCTATCTCGGCTGCCTGCCGGGCTTCACCATCATGGCGCCGGCCGACGAGGCCGAGCTCGTCCACATGGTCGCGACCGCCGCCGACCACGACGACGGCCCGATCGCGCTGCGCTATCCGCGCGGCGAGGGGGTGGGTGTCGCCCTGCCCGAGACCGGCGTGCCGCTGCCGATCGGCCGCGGCCGCGTCGTCCGCGAGGGCACCACGGTGGCGCTGCTGTCGATCGGCACGCGGCTGGCCGACTGCCTCGCGGCGGCCGACGAGCTCGCCGCCCGCGGCCTCTCCTGCACCGTCGCCGACGCGCGCTTCCTGAAGCCTCTCGACGAGGCGCTGGTGCTGCGGCTCGCCCGCGAGCATGCGGTCCTCGTCACCGTCGAGGAAGGCTCGAGCGGCGGCTTCGGCGCCGCCGTGCTGCAGACGCTCGCCACCCGCGGCGCCCTCGACAAGGGCCTCAAGGTTCGCACGATGGTGATGCCCGACGACTTCCTCGACCACGATGCGCCCGCCGTGCAGATCGCCCGCGCCGGCCTCGATGCCCGCGGCATCGTCGCGACCGTGCAGCAGGCGCTCGGCGCCGACGGCCGCATCGCGGCGCTCAGGGCGTGACGATGGCACCGGGAAGCGCACGGGCGGAGGTGATCGTGGCGGACCCGCTGGCCGAGGGCCGGCCGGCGGCGCGCGTTCCGGGCTTCGAGGATCGGCCGGCGGCTTCGGCCGGGAGACGCGATACGATGGGTGGCCTCGTCTTCGAGCGCGACGGGCGCGACTGGCCGAACCGCGAGGCGAGCCGCTTCATCCGCGCCGGTGGCGTGCGCTTCCATTTCCAGGTCGCCGGCGAGGGGCCGCCGCTGCTGATGCTGCACGGCACCGGCGCCTCGACCCACTCCTGGCGGGCGCTGCTGCCGCGGCTCGCCGAACACTTCACCGTCATCGCCCCGGACCTGCCCGGCCACGGCTTCACCGAGACGCCGGCGCCCGAGCGGCTGTCGCTGCCGGCGATGGCGGACGCCGTCGCGGCACTGCTGCACGAGCTTGAGCTTGCGCCGGAGATCGCCGTCGGCCACTCCGCCGGCGCCGCGGTGCTGGTGCGGATGGCGCTCGACGGCCGCATCGCGCCGAAGGCGATCGTCAGCCTCGCCGGCGCGCTCTTGCCGCTCGGCGGCTTCGCCGGCCAGATGTTCTCGCCGATCGCCAAGCTGATGGCGCTCAACCCGGTAGTGCCGCAGCTGTTCGCCTGGCGGGCGAGCAACCCGGCGGTGATCGAGCGCCTGCTCGACCAGACCGGCTCGCGCATCGACGCCGAAGGGGCAGCGATCTACGCCCGCCTCGCCCGCACCCGCGGCCATGTCGCCGGTGCGCTCGGCATGATGGCGAACTGGGACCTGAAGAGCCTCGAGGCCGACCTGCCGCGGCTCACCGTGCCGCTGGTGCTGGTCGCCGGCGGCACCGACCGCATGGTGCGCGCCGAGGTCGCCTACGACGTCCGCCGCCGCCTGCCGACGGCGGAAGTGGTGATGCTGCGCGGCCTCGGCCACCTCGCCCACGAGGAGAAGCCGGAGCTCATCGCGGAGATCATCGAGCGGGCGGCGGGCCTTCCCCCGGCGGCGGGAGGCGCCTGACCGTGGCGGTGGCGCTGCGCAGGGTCGAGGCCGAGACGCCGCGCGGGGAATCTTCCGCCGACGGTCCGCCGTGGGCGCCGCGGCCGGGTGACCGGCGGCCGCACGCCGTCGTCATCGGGGCCGGCTTCGGTGGGCTCGCCGCCGCCGTCCGCCTCGGGGCGCGGGGCTACCGGGTCACCGTGCTTGAGCGCCTCGAGCAGCCAGGCGGGCGCGCCTGCGTGTTCCACCAGGACGGCTTCACCTTCGACGCCGGGCCGACCATCGTCACCGCCCCGCAGCTCTTCGAGGAGCTGTGGGCGCTCGCCGGCCGGCGCTTTTCCGACGATATCGACCTGCGCTCGATCTCGCCCTTCTACCGGCTGTCTTTTGCCGATGGCACCGATCTCGACGTCTCCGCCAATCCCGACGCGATGCGCAGGGCGGTGGCACGGCTGTCGCCGGGCGACGTCGACGGCTACGAGCGCTTCCTGAAGGCGAGCGAACAGCTCTGCCGGCTCGGTTTCGAGGAGCTCGGCGACGTGCCGTTCGGCTCCTGGACGGACATGGCGCGCATCGCGCCGGCGCTGATCCGGCACTCCGCCTGGCGGTCCGTACACGGCCTCGTTTCGCAATATGTGAAGGATGAGCGGCTGCGCATCGCGCTGTCGTTCCACCCGCTCTTCATCGGTGGCAACCCGTTCCGGGCGACGGCGATCTACGCGCTGATCGCCTATCTCGAGCGCAAATGGGGCGTGCATTTCCCGATCGGCGGCACCGGCCGGCTGGTCGACGGGCTCGTCTCGCTGATCGAGGGGCAGGGCGGACGCCTCGCCTGCCATGCCGACGTCGCCGAAATCACGCTCGCCGGCGGCCGCGCGTCGGGCGTGCGCCTCGCATCCGGCGAGGTGATCGGCGCCGACATCGTCGTCTCCAACGCCGACGCCGCCTGGACCTACGGCAAGCTGTTGCCGGCCGCCGCGCGCAAGCGCTGGAGCGACGCCAAGCTCGCCCGCGCCCGCCAGTCGATGAGCCTGTTCGTCTGGTATTTCGGCACCGACCGCGCCTACCCGGACGTGCCCCACCACACCATCCTGCTCGGGCCGCGCTACAAGGGGCTGCTCACCGACATCTTCGACCGCAAGGTGCTGGCCGACGACTTCAGCCTCTATCTGCACCGGCCGACCGCCACCGACCCGGCGCTGGCGCCGGCGGGCTGCGAGGCCTTCTACGTGCTGTCGCCGGTGCCGAACCTCGCCGGCACGACCGACTGGACCGCGGCTGCCGAGCCCTACCGGGCGGCGATCCAGCGGCGCCTGGAGGAAACCGTGCTGCCCGGCCTCGGCCGCCACGTCGTCACCTCGCGGCTGATGACGCCGCTCGATTTCCGCGACCGCCTGAACGCCTGGCAGGGCGCCGCCTTCGGGCTCGAGCCCGTGCTGACGCAGAGCGCCTGGTTCCGCCCCCACAACGCGTCGGAGGACATCGACGGGCTCTATCTCGTCGGCGCCGGCACCCATCCGGGCGCTGGTGTTCCGGGCGTGCTCTCCTCCGCCAAGGTCCTCGACAGGGTCGTGCCCCATGCCGCCGCCTTCGCCCGCTGACGCCCCGACGCGACCGCCCCTGCGGGCCGCCGCCTTCCCGGGTGCACCGGCGCGCGCCGCCGCGGCGTCGAACGGGATCTCGCCGGCCGACCTCGCCGCCTGCCGGCGGCTGCTGGCCGACGGCTCGAAGTCGTTCTTCGCCGCCTCGCTGCTCTTGCCGACGCGGGTGCGGGCGCCGGCGACGGCGCTCTACGCCTTCTGCCGGGTGGCCGACGACGTCGTCGACCGCGAGGGCGGGCCGGCTGCGCTCGCCCGCCTGACCGAGCGCCTCGACCGCGCCTATGCCGGCCGGCCGCTCGACCATCCGGTCGACCGCGCCTTCGCCGCCACGGTCGCGCACTTCGCCTTGCCGCGGGCGCTGCCGGAGGCGCTGCTCGACGGCTTCGCCTGGGACGAGGCGGGCCGGCGCTACGAAACGCTCGCCGACCTCGAGGGCTATGCAGTGCGGGTCGCCGGGTCCGTCGGCGCGATGATGGCGGTGCTGATGGGGGTGCGCGACGCCGCGGCGCTCGCCCGCGCCACCGACCTCGGCGTCGCTATGCAGCTTACCAACATCGCCCGCGACGTCGGCGAGGATGCCCGCGCCGGACGCGTCTACCTGCCGCTCGCCTGGCTCGCCGAGGCCGGCCTCGACGCCGACCGTTTCCTCGCCGCTCCTCGCCACTCCGCGGCGCTCGCCGGCGTGGTGGCGCGGCTCGTCGCGGCCGCCGACACCCTCTACGTGCGGGCCGACGCCGGCATCGCGGCGCTGCCGCGCGACTGCCGGCCGGCGATCCGCGCCGCCCGCCTGATCTATGCGGAGATCGGCCGCGAGGTCGTCCGCGCCGGCTGCGATTCAGTCAGCCGCCGGGCCGTCGTCTCGAAACGCCGCAAGCTGGCGCTCGCCGCCCAGGCCGCCGGCGCGCTCGCCTCGTTGCACCGGCCGGACGCGGTGCCGCCGCTCGCCGCCGCCCTCTACGTCGTCGAGGCGGCGGCACGGCCTACCCCGGCGCGGGCGGTCGCAGCCGCCCCGAAGAGCGTCGACTTCGTCCTCGACCTGTTCGAGCGGCTGGAGCGGCAAGGGCAGGGGGCTCTCGGGTCCGGCGCGCTCGGTGCCGGCGCGCTCGGTGCCGGCGTGCCGGCCTCCGCCGACCGCTGACGGCCGCGCGCGATGACCTCCGGCTGGATCATCTTCCTCGAGATCCTGCTCGTTCTCGGGCTCGCGATCGGCTGGGGCGTCCACGAGATCCGCGGGCTCAACCGCCTGAAGCGCGAGCGCGAGGCGCGGGAGAAGGCCGAGGGTGGGGCGCCGGTCTCGCCGGGCCCGAGCGGCGACGGCGCCTGAGCCGCCTCAGCGCTTCCGCCGCGGCATCTTGAACGGCAGCATCATCTGCACGACGGGGCTCGCGAAGCGGTCGAGCGACAGGCTCTCGTGGACCGAGCGGACGTCCTCGCCTGCGAGCCGGTGCGACACCAGCGAGCGGGCATAGAACGGCGTGTCTTCCAGCGTCGCGGCGACGCTCGCCGGCGCGCCGGCCTCGGTGCGCGTGCCGCGCGCGATCCGCCAGCCGGTCGAGGACAGCTTCACCCGCGGCGGCGGCTCGAAATGCGAGACGGCGCCGTCGCGGCCGATGGCGAGGGCCAGCGACAGGTCGGTGCCGTCGCGTCGCTCGACGTCGTAGAGTACCGCGGCGCCGCCGCGGGTGGCGGCACGGGACCAGTCCCAGCGGGCGAAATCGCGGGCGAGGGGGGCTTCGCCGCGGTTGGAGTCGAGATAGCCGGCACCTTTCCAGGTCAGTCCCGGGCGCTCGAAGTCCACCTCGATGCGGCCGAACGGGGCGACGGGGAACCAGCGGTGGTCTCCCGCCGCATCCAGGGCGAACGACGCACCCGTCAGCACGGCCGGGTGGAAGCGGACGCGGCCCTTCAGTCGCGAGGGGATCGGCACCGTCACCTCGTCGATCTCGACCACCAGCGTGTCGCCCTCCCAGGCGGCGAAGCTCGGGCCGATGGCCAGCGTGTCGGCGGTGCGGATGAGGCCGGCGTGGCCGCGCTCGGTCATCGCCCAGCGCTTGCCGGCGTCGCCATAGAGGGCGACGTTCATCGCCGCGTGGTCGAGGGGATCGGCGGGGCGGCCGCCCCGGCGGCGGAGCGCGTAGTAGGGCGAGAAGACGCTGCCGACGAGGGCGATGATGGTGAGGCCGTGGCGGCCGTCGTCGCTCAGGCCGTCGAGATACCACCAGACATAGCCGCCCGGCGCGACGGGCTCGGCGAAGCCAGGGCCGCGAGCGCCGCTTCCGCCGCGAGCCGGCCGGAGATCGCCGCCATCGGCACGCCCGGGCCCGGATGGGTGCTGCCCCCCGCCACGAACAGGCCCGGCAGCCGCGTTGCCGGTCCCGGCCGGCGGAACGACGCCATCCACCCGTGCGAGGCGCGGCCGTAGAGGGCGCCCCCCGTCGCCGGAAACATCGCCTCGAAGTCCGCCGGCGTCGTCGTCACCGTCCGTGCCGGGTCGCGGTCGACCATCAGGCCGCAGCGGGAGAGGAACGCAAAGGTCCGGTCGGCGCATCGGGCGATCTCCGAGGGGTCGAGTGGCTGGCCGTCGCCGGTCGCCGGTGCATTGACGAGGACGAGCAGGCGCTCGGCCGCGCCGGGGCGGGCGAGGCCGCCGCCGTCGTCGCGGTCCTGGGCGCAGACGTAGACGGTGGGCGCCTTCGGCAGCCGGCGGTGGCTGAGGATGTCGGCGAACTCGGCGGCGTAGTCGTCCGAGAAGAACACCGTGTGCCGGGCGAGCGGGAAGCCGTCGGTCTGGGCGGCGAGCGACCAGGTGACGGCCGACAGCGAGCGCTCGCGAGGCGCCGTCGGCGGCACCGCCTTCACCGTGGCTGAGCCGAAGCGACCGTCGGCGAGCGCTGCCACGTCGGCGTTGCAGACGACGACGTCGGCCGGCAGCACCTCGCCATTGGCCAGCCGCACGGCGCTGGCGCGGCCGTTGGTGACGACGATGCGGGTCGCGGCGCTGCCGTAGCGGAACTGCGCGCCCCGCGCCTCGGCGAGGCCGGCGAGCGTGGCGGCGAGGCGGTGCATGCCGCCGTCGATCAGCCAGACGCCCTCCTGCTCGACGTGGGCGACGAGCATCAGCGTGGCGGGCGCGGCGAAGGGCGAGGAGCCGCAATAGGTGGCGTAGCGGCCGAAGAGCTGGCGCAGCCGCGGGTCGGCGAAGTGCTCGCCGAGCGCGTCCCACAGGGTCTTGAACGGCGTGATCCGCATCAGTTCGCCGATGCGCCCGAGGCCGACGGCGCGGGTGAGCCCGACCGGGCTCGGCCGCGGCACTTCGATGAAGGGCTGCTCGAGGGTGTTGAAGACGGCGCACGCGCGGGCGGCAAAGGCGCGGTAGCCGCGCGCTTCGGCGGCGCCGGCGAAGGCGCCGATGGCATCGGCCGAGCGCTCAACGTCGGCGAAGAGGTCGAGACCGGCCCCGTCCGCCCACGCGTGGCGGGCGAGGACATCGGCCGGGCGCAGCGTGAGGTGGGAGTCGAGACGCTCGCCGACGGCGTCGAAGATGCGGTCGAAGACGCGGCGGAGCGTGAAGACGGTCGGGCCCGAATCGATCGGGCGGCCGCCGACGGCGACCTCCCGCATCTTGCCGCCGGGCCGCTCGGCGGCTTCCACGACGGTGACCTCGGTGCCCCGCGCCGCCATGAGCAGCGCGGTGACGAGGCCGCCGATGCCGGCTCCGATGACGACGACGCGGTCGGTGGCCAACGACGCTCCCTTCCCGCCGCTCCCGCCCGTCCAGGGCGATTGACACGAGGCGGTGTTGACGTCCATTCTAGTTGACACATTAGGCCGACAACAAGAACTTACACTTCCAATCGTCGGAGGATCGCATGGACGCCAAGGGCAGGGTCGAACGAGCGCTCGACGAGGCGGTGGCCCATGCGGAGGCGCCGGGCTGCCCGCCGCGCTTCGCCGAGGCGATCCGCTACGCGGTGTTTCCCGGCGGTGCCCGCATCCGCCCGCGGCTGGCGCTCGCCACCGCCTGGGCCTGCGGCGACGACGCCCCCGACCTCGCCGACGCGGCCGCGGCCGCGATCGAGCTCCTGCACTGTGCCTCGCTGGTCCACGACGACATGCCCTGCTTCGACGACGCCGACATGCGGCGCGGCAAGCCGTCGGTCCACGCCGAGTACGGCGAGAGCCTGGCGCTCCTCACCGGCGACGCCCTGATCATCGCCGCCTTCGAGACGCTCGCCCGCGCCGGCGAAGCCCGGCCGGAACGGCTCGCACCGCTGGTGCGGATCGTTTCCCGCGCCGTCGGCGCGCCCGGCGGCATCTGCGCCGGCCAGGCGTGGGAGTGCGAGGCTTATGTCGACGTCGTCGACTATCACCGCGCCAAGACCGGCGCCCTGTTCGCCGGCGCGACGATGGCCGGCGCCGCCGCGGCGGGCCACGCCGCGGAACCGTGGCGGGCGCTCGGCGAGATGATCGGCGAGGCCTTCCAGGTCGCCGACGACATCCGCGACGCCACCGAGACCGCCGAGGCGATCGGCAAGCCGGTCGGCCGCGACGCGGCGCTCGGCCGGCCGAACGCGGTGCGCCGCTATGGCTTCGACGGCGCCGTCGAGCGGCTGACGGGCCTCGTGCTCGACGCCGTCGGCACGATTCCGGCCTGTCCGGGCCAGGCGCCGCTGCGCGCGCTGATCCTCCACGAGGTCAAGCAGTTCCTGCCGAAGCAGGTGGTGCTGCGGGCGGCCTGAGGCCGGCAGCGCGCGAGACAGCGCCATGACGACGGTCGCGGAGACGTGGTGGCGGCAGACCCGGACGGGTCTCGCCGACCGCGTCTATGCGGCCCGGGACCGGCTTCTCGCCGATCCGCGCTTCCAGCGCTTTGCCTCCGCCTTCCCGCCGACGCGCGGCATCGCCCGCCGCAAGGGCGCGGCGCTGTTCGACCTCTGCGCCGGCTTCGTCTATTCGCAGATCCTGTTCGCCTGCGTGCGCGTGCGCCTGTTCGAGGTGCTGGCCGAGGGCCCGGCGACCGTGCCGGCCCTGGCGAGACGCCTGTCGCTGCCGGTCGAGGCGGCCGACCGGCTGCTCGCCGCCGCGGCGAGTCTCGGCCTGGCGGCGCGACGTGGCGGCGGCCGCTACGGCCTCGGCGAGCTCGGCGCGGCCCTCCTCGGCAATCCCGGCATCGCCGAGATGATCGAGCACCACGCGATGCTCTATACCGATCTCGCCGACCCGCTGGCGCTCTTGCGCGGCGAGGCGCACGAGACGCGGCTCGGCCGCTACTGGGCCTATGCCGGGACGGACGCGCCGGCCGCGAGCGCCGACACCGACGTCGCCGGCTACACGCGCCTGATGGCGGCCTCGCAACCCCTCGTCGCCGAGGACGTCCTCGACGCCTATGACGTCTCCCGCCATCGCCGCATCCTCGACGTCGGCGGCGGCGACGGCACCTTCCTCACGGCCGTGGCGGCACGGGCGCCCGCGGCCGAGCTCGTGCTGTTCGACCTGCCGGCGGTGGCGGAGCGGGCGCGGGCGCGATTTGCGCAGGGACCGCTCGCCGGCCGGGCGCATGCCGCCGGCGGCGACTTCAGCCGCGACCCCCTGCCTCCCGGGGCCGATCTCATCACCCTCGTGCGCATCGTCCACGACCACGACGATGCGACGGTACGCACCCTGCTCACCGCTGTGCGGGCGGCGCTCGCCCCCGGCGGCACGCTCCTGATCGCCGAGCCGATGGCTGGGACGCCGGGCGCCGAGCGGATCGGTGACGCCTACTTCGGTTTTTACCTCCTCGCCATGGGAAGCGGCCGGGCCCGCACGCCGGCGACGCTCTCCATCCTTCTGCGCGAGGCCGGCTTTGCCCGCACCGAGGTCGTGCCGACGCGGCGACCGTTCCTCGCCGGTGTTGTCAAGGCGAACTAACTCCAAAAAAGCGTCAGGTTTGATTGACATTTTTCGGCGTCATGTTTTAGTTACACCAACGAGCGTCCACCAAAACTGACGCCACGCCGCGGACCCTGGGAGACCCCGATGCATACCCTCGCCGTCGTCCTGCATGCCCCCGAGCGCCTCGCGCTCGATCGGCTGCAGCTGGACGAGCCGGGCGCGGGCGACGTCGTGGTCGACATCGCCTTCAGCGGCATCTCGACCGGCACCGAGCGCCTGTTGTGGAGCGGCCGCATGCCGCCCTTTCCGGGCCTCGGCTACCCGCTGGTGCCGGGCTACGAATCGGTCGGCCGCGTCGTCGCCGCCGACAAGGGCGCCTCGCTCGCCGCCGGCGACACCGTCTTCGTGCCGGGCGCCAAGTGCTTCGGCGACGTGCGCGGACTGTTCGGCGGGGCCGCTGCCCGCGTCGTGGTGCCGGCCGACCGCCTCACCGCCATCGACGCCGGCCTCGGCGACAGCGGCGTGCTCTTGGCGCTCGCCGCCACCGGTCACCACGCCGTTGCCGCCGCCCTGCCCGACCTCATCGTCGGTCACGGTGTCCTCGGCCGCCTGATCGCCCGCCTGGTGGTGGCGATGGGCGGCGAGCCGCCGACGGTGTGGGAGAAGAACCCCGCCCGCCACGGCGGCGCCGAGGGCTATGCGGTGGTCGATCCGGCCGCGGATCCCCGTCGCGACTACCGCACCATTCTCGACGCCAGCGGCGACGCCGGCCTGCTCGACACGCTGATCGCGCGGCTTTCCCGCGGCGGCGAGATCGTGCTCGCAGGCTTCTACGAGGCGCCGCTCTCCTTCGCCTTCCCGCCCGCCTTCATGCGCGAAGCGCGCCTGCGGATCGCCGCGGAATGGAAGCCCGCCGACCTCGCTGCCGTGATGGCCCTGGTTGACGGCGGCCGGCTCTCGCTTGACGGCCTCGTCACGCATCGCGAGAGCGCGACGCGCTGCGACGATGCCTACCGGACGGCGTTCGCCGACCCCGGTTGTCTCAAGATGGTTCTCGACTGGAGGGGCTGCTCATGACGGCGATGTTCTCGATCGATGCCCCGATCGACCCGGCGTCGGCGCTCGGCAAGCGCCTGCGGGCCGAGGCGGCGATCGAGCCGGCGCCAGTGGTGACGACCGAGCCGACCAAGGACACGCAGATCATCGCGATCTACGGCAAGGGCGGCATCGGCAAGAGCTTCACGCTCGCCAACCTGTCCTACAACATGGCCCAGCAGGGCAAGAAGGTCCTGCTGATCGGCTGCGACCCGAAGAGCGACACCACCTCGCTCCTCTTCGGCGGCCGCGCCTGCCCGACGATCATCGAGACCTCGTCGAGGAAGAAGCTCGCCGGCGACGAAGTGAAGATCGGCGACGTCTGCTTCAAGCGCGACGGCGTCTTCGCCATGGAGCTCGGCGGGCCGGAGGTCGGCCGCGGCTGCGGCGGCCGCGGCATCATCCACGGCTTCGAACTGCTCGAGAAGCTCGGCTTCCACGAGTGGGGCTTCGACTACGTGCTGCTCGACTTCCTGGGCGACGTGGTGTGCGGCGGCTTCGGCCTGCCGATCGCCCGCGACATGTGCCAGAAGGTCATCGTCGTCGGCTCGAACGACCTGCAGTCGCTCTACGTCGCCAACAACGTCTGCTCGGCGGTCGAATACTTCCGCAAGCTCGGCGGCAACGTCGGCGTCGCCGGCATGGTCGTCAACAAGGACGACGGCACCGGCGAGGCGGCCGCCTTCGCGGAGGCCGTCGGCATCCCGATCCTCGCCGCCATCCCGGCCGACGACGACATCCGCCGCAAGAGCGCCAACTACGAGATCGTCGGCCGACCCGGCGACCGCTGGGGCCCGCTGTTCGACGAGCTCTCGCAGAACGTCGCCACCGCTCCGCCGGTGCGCCCGACGCCGCTCTCCCAGGACGGCCTGCTCGGCCTGTTCGCCGGCGAGGCCGTCGGCCGCGGCGTCGTGCTCGAGCCGGCCTCCTTCGAGGACATGTGCGGCCGCGCCGACTTCGCCAAGCCGTCCCTCGAAGTTGTCTACGAGACGGTCTGAGGCGCGCCCGATGGATGACCTCAGCCCCCTCGGACCTGACATCGAGCCCGCTTCGGAGCCCTTGCCGGAACCTGCTCCGGCGCGTGGCGGCGACGGTCTCGGCTGTCATGCCGGGGCGGCGGAGCTGAAGAAGGCGGCGGCGGCGGCCGGCAAGAGCGAGACTCTCGCCCGCTACGCCGCCGACTATCCGGCCGGTCCGCACGACCGCCCGCAGTCGATGTGCCCGGCCTTCGGCTCGCTGCGCGTCGGCTTGCGCATGCGCCGCACCGCGACCGTGCTCTCGGGCTCGGCCTGCTGCGTCTACGGCCTCACCTTCACCTCGCACTTCTACGGGGCGAAGCGGACCGTCGGCTACGTGCCGTTCAACTCCGAGACGCTCGTCACCGGCAAGCTGTTCGAGGACATCCGCGAGGCCGTCTTCAAGCTCGCCGACCCGGCGCTCTACGACACCATCGTCATCACCAATCTCTGCGTCCCCACCGCCTCCGGCGTGCCGCTGCAGCTGCTGCCGAAGGAGATCAACGGGGTCCGCATCATCGGCATCGACGTGCCGGGCTTCGGGGTGCCCACCCACGCCGAGGCGAAGGACGTGCTCGCCGGGGCGATGCTGAACTACGCCCGCCTCGAGGCCGAGCAGGGGCCGGTGCAGGCGCCGCGCGGCGGCCGCGCCGAGAAGCCGACGGTGACGCTGGTCGGCGAGATGTTCCCGGTCGACCCGATCTCGATCGGGCGGATGATCGCCCCCCTCGGGCTGGCCACCGGGCCAGTGGTGCCGACGCGGGAGTGGCGCGAGCTCTACGCCGCCCTCGACGGCGCCGTGGTGGCGGCGATCCACCCCTTCTACACGGCCTCCTTCCGCGAGTTCGAGGCGGCCGGTCGGCCGATCGTCGGCTCCGCCCCGGTCGGGCGCGACGGCACGGCGGCCTGGCTTTCGGCCATCGGCAAGGCCTGCGGGGTTTCCGCGGACAAGATCGCCGAGGCGCAGAACCGCGAGCTGCCGGCGATCGAGACGGCACTCGCCGCCAACCCGATCAAGGGCCGCATCACGCTGTCGGGCTACGAGGGCTCCGAACTGATCGTCGCCCGCCTGCTCGTCGAGAGCGGTGCCGACGTGCGCTATGTCGGCAGCGCCTGCCCGCGCACCCGCTTCTCCGACGACGACCGCGCCTTCCTCGAGGCGCGCGGCGTGCACGTGCAGTACCGCGCCTCGCTCGAGCAGGACCTCGCCGCGATGGCGGAGTTCGATCCGGATCTCGCCATCGGCACGACACCGGTGGTGCAGAAGGCCAAGCAGGCCGGCCGCCCGGCGCTCTACTTCACCAACCTCATCTCCGCCCGGCCGCTGATGGGCCGCGATGGTGCCGGCTCGCTCGCCCAGGTCGTCAATGCGGCGATCGCCGGCAAGGCGCGCTTCGACGAGATGACCGCCTTCTTCGACGGGGTCGGCCAGGGCGACACCGCCGGCATCTGGGAGAACACCCCGAAGCTCCGCCCGGAGTTTCGCGAGGTCACCCGCAAGCGTCTCGAGAAGGCCGCCAAGGCGCGCAAGGTCGAGGAGCCGATCTGATGCTCGTCCTCGATCATGATCGCGCCGGCGGCTACTGGGGCGCCGTCTACGTCTTCACCGCGGTGAAGGGCCTGCAGGTGGTCATCGACGGCCCGGTCGGCTGCGAGAACCTGCCGGTCACCTCGGTGCTGCACTACACCGACGCGCTGCCGCCGCACGAATTGCCGATCGTCGTCACCGGCCTTGGCGAGGAAGAGCTCGGCCAGCACGGCACCGAGGGCGCCATGAAGCGCGCCCACGCCACCCTCGACCCGCATCTGCCGGCGGTGGTGGTGACCGGCTCGATCGCCGAGATGATCGGCGGCGGCGTCACCCCGGAAGGCACCGGCATCCAGCGCTTCCTGCCGCGCACCATCGACGAGGACCAGTGGCAGAGCGCCGACCGCGCCATGAAGTGGCTGTGGTCGGAGTACGGCACCAAGAAGATCCCCGAGCGCAAGCCCCGCAAGGAGGGCGAGAAGCCCCGCGTCAACCTGATCGGGCCGGCCTACGGCACCTTCAACATGCCCTCCGACCTCGCCGAGATCCGCCGCCTGGTCGAGGGCATCGGCTGCGAGGTGAACATGGTGTTCCCGCTCGGCAGCCACCTCGCCGAGGTGCCGCGCCTGATCGACGCCGACGTCAACATCTGCCTCTACCGCGAGTACGGGCGGATGCTCTGCGAGGCGCTCGGGCGTCCCTACCTGCAGGCGCCGATCGGCCTGCACTCGACGACGAAGTTCCTGCGCACGCTGGGCGAGCTCACCGGCCTCGATCCCGAGCCGTTCATCACCCGCGAGAAGCACACCACCATCAAGCCGCTGTGGGATCTCTGGCGGTCGGTGACGCAGGACTTCTTCGGCACCGCGAGCTTCGCGATCGTCGCGAGCGAGACCTACGCCCGCGGCATCCGCAACTTCCTCGAGAACGAGATGGGCCTGCCCTGCACGTTCTCGGCCGCCCGCCGACCGGGCGCGAAGACCGACAACGAGGCGGTGCGCAAGGCGCTGCAGGGGCGGCCGCCGCTGGTCGTCTTCGGCAGCTACAACGAGCGCATGTACCTGGCGGAGACCGGCGCGCGCTCGGTCTACATCGCCGCGTCCTTCCCCGGCGCGATCATCCGCCGCCACACTGGCACGCCCTTCATGGGCTACGCCGGCGCCACCTACCTCGTGCAGGAGGTGTGCAACGCGCTCTTCGATGCGCTGTTCCACATCCTGCCCCTCGGCACCGATCTCGACCGCGTCGACCCGACGCCGGCGAAGCGGACAGCGGAGCTTCCCTGGACCGACGAGGCCCAGGCGATGCTCGACCGCGTGCTCGCCGAGCATCCGGTGCTCGTCAGGATTTCCGCCGCCAAGCGCCTGCGCGACGCCGCCGAGCGCGACGCCCGCAAGGCTGGCGACGACCACGTGACCACGGACAGCCTCGATCGCGCCAAGGCGGTGCTCGCCGGCGCGACGACCTGAGTTCGACGGCGCCCGCCCCCGCGCATCCCGCGGGGACCGACGCCGGCGAAGACGAAGACGGAGGAAACCACGATGGCGAACGGACGGACATACGCAGGGGTCGCATCGCGCGATCGCCGGGGCGAGCAGCTGGAGTACCGGCTGATCGTCGCCATGACGTTTCCGGTGTTCCTCGCGGTCGCGATCGTCAAGAGCATCCTGCGCATCGGCCGGCCCGCCAGCGGGCCCCGCCGGTCGCTCATCGAAGAAGCCAGAACCGCCGCGAACACGACGATCCCGTTCGCTTTCATGGCGTAGCTGCGCACCAAGGTTCGCCCGGCTTCCGCCGGTCGAAGTCGCCGGTCGTGGATGTCCACGACGACGAGCCCAGCCGCGCGGGTGGCGCGGCATTGGCCAACGGCCCTGACTGGAGGTTTGCAGCATGGCTGTCGAAAGAAGTTCGCTTTCGGGTCTTTCCGAGCCGGAAGCGCAAGAGTTTCACCGTATCTTCATGTCGAGCTTCATCGGCTTTACCATCGTGGCCGTGATCGCCCACATCCTCGCCTGGATGTGGCGCCCCTGGCTGCCGCCGGAGGGTGGTTACACCACCTCGATGATCGACGGTGTCAACACCGTCGGCCAGATCATCTCGACGATCGTCTGAGGGGGAAGACCATGTGGAAGGTCTGGTTACTGTTCGATCCGAGGCGTGCTCTCGTCGCGCTGTTCTCGTTCCTGTTCGTGCTGGCGCTGGTGATTCACTTCATCCTGCTCAGCACCGACCGGTTCAACTGGCTGGAAGGGCCTCGCCCGACCGTCACCGGCGCGATCGAGGTCACGACGGCACTGCCGCTGGCTTGACGCCGGCCTTCGGTACGGGGGTCCTCGTGGCCCCCGTACCGCCAGCCGCCCCGGCCTACGGACCTCGTCCGGCCAGGGCGCTGTCGCGGTCGGCGGACGCGGTTCCGCCGTACCGTTTCCCGAATGCCGATCGGAGTGTCGGTCGATGGCTATGCTCAGTTTCGAAAGAAAATACCGGGTCCGCGGGGGCACCCTGATCGGGGGAGACCTGTTCGATTTCTGGGTGGGCCCGTTCTACGTCGGCTTCTTCGGCGTCACGACGTTCCTGTTCTCCGTCCTCGGCACCGCTCTGATCCTCTACGGCGCCGCGCTCGGACCGACCTGGAACGTCTGGCAGATCTCGATCGCGCCGCCGGACCTCTCCTACGGCCTCGGCTTCGCGCCGATGAAGCAGGGCGGCCTCTGGCAGGTCATCACGATCTGCGCGATCGGCTCCTTCGTCTCGTGGGCGCTGCGCGAGGTGGAGATCTGCCGCAAGCTCGGCATCGGCTACCATGTGCCGTTCGCCTTCGGCGTCGCGATCTTCGCCTACATCTCGCTGGTGGTGATCCGGCCGGTGCTGCTTGGCGCCTGGGGGCACGGCTTCCCCTACGGCATCTTCAGCCACCTCGACTGGGTGTCGAACGTCGGCTACCAGTACCTGCACTTCCACTACAACCCGGCGCACATGATCGCGGTGACGTTCTTCTTCACCACGACGCTGGCGCTCGCCCTGCACGGCTCTCTGATCCTGTCGGCGGCCAACCCGCGCAAGGGTGAAGTGGTGAAGACGCCGGAACACGAGAACACGTTCTTCCGCGACACCATCGGCTATTCGATCGGCCCACTCGGCATCCACCGGCTCGGCCTGTTCCTGGCGCTCTCCGCGGGTTTCTGGAGCGCCGTCTGCATCATCATCTCGGGCCCGTTCTGGACCCGCGGGTGGCCGGAGTGGTGGAGCTGGTGGCTCGACCTGCCGATCTGGAGCTGAGCGAGGGGAGATGGTGATGAACGACTATCAGAACATCTTCACCCGCGTGCAGGTGCGCGGTCCGATCTACGCCGGCGTGCCGGCCGATCGCGAGGGCGCCTTCGTCCGCCAGGGACAGCCGTTCTTCTCGTACTGGGCCGGCAAGTTCGGCGACGCGCAGATCGGACCGTTCTATCTCGGCTGGGCGGGTGTCGCGTCGCTGGCCTTCGGTTTCGCCTGGTTCGAGATCGTCGGCCTCAACCTGTGGGCCTCGGTGAACTGGGACCCGATCCAGTTCGTCCGCCAGCTGCCCTGGCTCGGCCTCGAGCCGCCGGGGCCGGAGTGGGGGCTCTCGATCCCGCCCATGGCCCAGGGCGGCTGGTGGCTGCTCGCCGGCTTCTGCATGACGTGTTCCGTGCTGCTCTGGTGGGTGCGGATGTACACCCGGGCCCGGGCGCTCGGCATGGGCACGCACGTCGCCTGGGCGTTTGCCGCGGCGATCTGGCTGATGCTGGTGCTCGGCTTCATCCGGCCGCTCTTGATGGGCAGCTGGAGCGAGGCGGTGCCCTTCGGCATCTTCCCGCACCTCGACTGGACCGCGGCGTTCTCGATCCGCTACGGCAACCTCTTCTACAACCCGTTCCACTGCCTCTCGATCGTCTTCCTCTACGGCTCGACGCTGCTGTTCGCCATGCACGCCGCGACGATCCTGGCGGTCAGCCGCTTCGGCGGCGAGCGTGAGATCGAGCAGATCGTCGACCGCGGCACCGCCTCCGAGCGCGCCGCCCTCTTCTGGAGGTGGACGATGGGCTTCAACGCCACGATGGAGTCGATCCATCGCTGGGCGTGGTGGTTCGCGGTGCTCTGCCCCCTCACCGGCGGCATCGGCATCCTGCTCACCGGCACGGCGGTCGACAACTGGTACCTCTGGGCGGTCGAGCACGGCGTCGCCCCGTCCTATCCGCACACCGGACCGGCGATCGTCGATCCTGCGACGCTGACGACGGGGGGCTGAGCCATGACGACACGAAACGCCTCCCCAACAAGCGCTTCCCGTCGCGGCCGGAGCACGTTCCTCAGGGGTGTGCTCCCCGTCCTCGGGCTCGCCGCCCTCCTCGCCGGGTGCGAGGAGCCGGTGACGGAAAGTCAGCAGACCGGCTACCGCGGCACCGGCATGGTGCAGATCAACAACGTCGACGTGCTCGCCCTGCAGAAGGTGGCGAACGCGCTGCCGGAAGCCCAGCCGCCGGCGGATCCCGATCCCACCGGTCCGCGCGCCTCGCAGATCTACGAGAACGTCCAGGTTCTCGGCGACCTCAGCGAGGGCGAGTTCCTGCGGATCATGGCGGCGATCACCGAGTGGGTGTCGCCGGAACAAGGCTGCACCTACTGCCACGGCGAGAACCTCGCCTCCGACGACATCTACACGAAGGTCGTGGCGCGCCGGATGATCCAGATGACGCGCGCCATCAACACCGACTGGACGGCGCACGTCCAGCAGGTGGGCGTCACCTGCTACACCTGTCACCGGGGCAACCCGGTGCCGCTGGTGGCGTGGTCGGAGAACCCGGGTCCGCGGACGGCGGGGGGCATGTCTGCCCATCGCAACGGCCAGAACGGCGCCAATCCGGCGAGCGGTCTGTCGTCGCTGCCCTATGACCCGTTCACGTCGCTGCTGCGCGACCCCGGCGACATCCGCGTCATCTCCAAGGCGGCGCTGCCGGTCCGGGGCGGGGGACTGGGTGCGACCATCCAGGAGACAGAGAAGACCTACGGCCTTATGATCCACATGTCCGAAGCGCTCGGCGTGAACTGCACGTTCTGCCACAACTCGCGCTCGTTCTCGGCGTGGGACCAGAGCTCGCCGCAGCGCTCGATCGCCTGGTACGGCATCCGCATGGTCGATGCGGTCAACACCGACTACATCGACCCGCTGAAGCCGGTCTTCCCGGCGAACCGGCTCGGTCCGCTCGGCGATCCGCTGAAGGTCAACTGCGGAACCTGCCACAACGGCGCGCCGAAGCCGCTGCTCGGGGCCTCGATGCTGAAGGACTACGAGGAGTCCCTCGGCCCGCAGGCCGCCGTCACGCCGGCCGCCATGCCCGCGGCGACGCCGGCCCCGGCCACACCCGCGGCGGCCACCCCCGCGGCGGCACCCGCCGAGGCTGCTCCTGCCGCGGCTGCTCCGGCCGCCACGCCGGAGGTGGCGCCCGCCACCCCCGCCCCGGCGGCCCCCGCCACCGAGACACCGCCTGCGGCGAGCGA
>CALRZT010000027.1:0-24040 GCA_943372725.1 Pseudoxanthobacter soli DSM 19599 | reverse complement strand
CCGAGCGCGACGACCGCCCTCAGCTGCGGCATGGCGGCCACCGTCGCCGCCAGGAACGGCCGGCAGGTGCGGATCTCCTCGCCCGTCGGCTTGTTCTGCGGCGGCACGCACCGCACCGCATTGGTGATCGCCGTGTCGACCAGCGTCAGGCCGTCGTCCGGCCGCGCGCGATAGTCGCCGCGGGCGAAGCCGTGCGAGGTCAGGGTGGCGTAGAGCAGGTCGCCAGCGTAATCGCCGGTGAAGGGGCGGCCGGTGCGGTTGGCGCCGCGCAGCCCCGGCGCCAGCCCGACGACGAGCAGGCGCGCCGTGGCGCTGCCGAACGTCGGCACCGGCGCGTTGAACCAGTCCGGCTCGGCGCGGCGCGCCTCCAGGCGAAACGCCACCAGCCGCGGACAGAGCGGGCAGTCGCGGCCGGGCTCGACGACGCTCACCCCTGCGCTCCGCCCCGCAGCCCCCGCATCAGTCGGCGGCCGGCACCGTTTCGCGCGCCTGCCGCTCGAACCGCTCGGCCTGACGGGCGGCGCGCTCGGCCGGGTCGCGACCTATGCGGGACGACAGCGAGGCGAGCTCGATGAAGTGGTCGGCCTGGCGGCGCAACTCGTCGGCGATCATCGGCGGCTGCGTCGCCAGCGTCGAGACGACGCTGACCTTGCGGCCGCGCCGCTGGATCGCCTCGACCAGCGGCCGGAAGTCGCCGTCGCCGGAGAACAGCACGATGTGGTCGCACTGCTCGGCGATCTGCATGGCATCGACGACGAGCTCGATGTCCATGTTTCCCTTGATCTTCCGGCGGCCGGCGTGATCGACGAATTCCCGCACCGGCTTCGTCACGACCTTGTAGCCGTTGTAGTCGAGCCAGTCGATCAGCGGCCGGATAGACGAGTATTCCTGATCCTCGACCAGCGCCGTATAATAGTAGGCGCGGAGAAGATAGCCTCGCGACTTGAACTCCTCCAGCAGCCTTTTGTAGTCGATGTCGAAATTGAGCGAGCGTGCGGTGGCGTGAAGATTCGCGCCGTCGATGAAAAGTGCGATCTTCTCTCTGGGGTCAAACATTTTGGCGGTTTCCAGGGGTCCTGAGGCAAATGCACGGGCGGTAACGCGAAAAGATAGGGGTCGGGAGGGCGACGGAAAGCCGTCGCACGACGTCTCGATCGGAGCTTCGCCCCCGCTGGTGCTCCCACCGACCGCAACCGCGGACCGCCGTCCGAGAACTGGCGCACGACGCGGACCTTGCCATTCTGCCGCGCGCCACCTAAGAGGATTACTCATCCCCCCGAAACGGAGTCAACCGATGGCCCGCGTGACCGTCGAGGATTGCATCGACAAGGTTGAGAACAGGTTCGAGCTCGTCATGCTCGCGAGCCACCGCGCCCGCATGATCGCGAGTGGCTCGGCCCTGACGATCGACCGCGACAACGACAAGAATCCGGTCGTCGCCCTGCGCGAGATCGCCGATTCCACGATCGTCCCCGACGATCTCAAGGAAGATCTCATCCACTCGTTGCAGAAGTACGTCGAGGTCGACGAGCCGGAGCCGGAGCCGGTCGCCGCGATCACCGCCGCCGACGGCGTCGACGACGGCGACATCGCCTTCGACCGGATGTCGGAAGAAGACCTGCTGAAGGGTCTCGAGGGGCTGGTGCCGCCGGAGAAGACGGACGATATCTGACGCGTCGGTGCGCTGCTGCGCTCCTGACGCCGCGGGGTATCGGCCAACGGCGCTCGGCGGCGCGGAGAAGGCGTTGCGGGGATGATGCGTCAGTACGAACTCGTCGAGCGGGTGACGCGCTACAACCCGAACACCGACGAGGCGCTGCTCAACAAGGCGTACGTCTACGCCATGCAGAAGCACGGCACGCAGAAGCGTGCCTCCGGCGACCCCTATATCTCGCACCCGCTCGAAGTCGCCGCGATCCTCACCGATCTGCGCCTCGACGACGCCTCGATCGCCGTCGGGCTGCTGCACGACACCATCGAGGACACCGACGCCACCCGCACCGAAATCGACACCGTCTTCGGCACCGAGATCGGCAAGCTCGTCGACGGCCTCACCAAGATCCGCCGCCTCGATCTCGTCACCCGCCGCGCCAAGCAGGCGGAGAACTTCCGCAAGCTTTTGCTCGCCGTCGCCGACGACGTCCGCGTGCTGCTCGTCAAGCTCGCCGACCGCCTCCACAACATGCGCACGCTGCAGTACGTGGCGCCGGAGAAGCGGGCCGCCGTCGCCGAGGAGACGATGGAGATCTATGCGCCGCTCGCCGGGCGCATGGGCATGCAGGACCTGCGCGACGAGCTCGAAGACCTCGCCTTCCGCAATCTCAATCCCGACGCCTACGCCACCATCTCCGAGCGCCTCGCCCGTCTCGGCGAGCGCAGCCACGGCCTCAGCGGCGAGATCGAGACCGAGCTGAAGCGCCGCCTCGTCGAACGCGGCATCGCCGCCGAGGTCTTCGGCCGGCGCAAGCGGCCCTACTCGATCTTCGCCAAGATGCAGCGCAAGTCCGTCGCCTTCGAGCAGCTCTCCGATCTCTACGGCTTCCGCGTGATCGTGCCGCAGCTCGAGGACTGCTACCGCGCGCTCGGCATCGTCCACACGACGTGGCCGAGCGTGCCCGGCCGCTTCAAGGACTACATCTCGACGCCGAAGCAGAACGACTACCGCTCGCTGCACACCACCGTCGTCGGCCCGAGCCGGCAGCGCGTCGAGCTGCAGATCCGCACCGCCGAGATGAACCGCGTCGCCGAATACGGCATCGCCGCCCACGCCCTCTACAAGGACGGCGAGACGGGCGGGCGCAACATAGCCCGCCTCACTCAGGAGAGTCGCGCCTACGCCTGGCTGCGCCGCACCATCGACATGCTGAGCGAGGGCGACACCCCGGAAGAGTTCCTGGAGCACACCAAGCTCGAGCTCTTCCACGACCAGGTGTTCTGCTTCACCCCGAAGGGCATGCTGATCGCGCTGCCGCGCGGCGCCACCGCCATCGACTTCGCCTACGCCGTCCACACCGACGTCGGCAACACCTGCGTCGGCGCCAAGATCAACGGCCGCATCATGCCGCTCGTCACCGAGCTCGCGAACGGCGACGAGGTCGAGATCATCCGCTCGAAGGCGCAGACGCCGCCGGCGGCGTGGGAATCGATCGCCGTCACCGGCAAGGCGAAGTCGGCGATCCGCCGCGCCACCCGCGAGGCGGTGCGCCGCCAGTATGGCGGTCTCGGCCGCCACATCCTCGAGCGCGCCTTCGAGCGGGCCGGCAAGCCGTTTGCCCTCGAAGCCCTGGAGCCGGCGCTGCAGCGCCTCGGCCAGCCGTCTGTGCTCGACCTGCTGACCGCCGTCGGCCGCGGCGAGGCGCGCTCCGAGGACGTCTTGCGCGCCGTCGACCCGGACGCCGCCGGCAACGGCACGAACGGCGCGCGCCGCCCGCCGCCGCCGCGCCGCCGCTCGACCACCGAGCGCCCCTCCATCCCCATCCGCGGCCTCAAGGGCGACCTGCCGGTGCGCTTCGCCCCGAACGGCGGCGCGCTGCCGGGCGACCGCATCGTCGGCATCCTGACGCCGGGGGAGGGGGTCACCATCTACCCGATCCAGTCGCCCGCCCTGAAGGCCTTCGATGACGAGCCGGACCGCTGGGTCGACGTGCGCTGGGATGTCGAGCCCGACGCCGACGAGCGCTTCCCGGCGCAGATCGTCGTCGAATCGATCAACGAGCCCGGCTCGCTCGCCGGCATCGCCCAGGTGATCGGCGAGAACGACGGCAACATCGACAACATCAAGATGATCCGGAAGGGCGAGGACGCCCACGAGATGGCGATCGACCTCGAGGTCTTCGACCTGAAGCATCTCAACCGCATCATCGCGCAGTTGCGCGCCCGCCCGACCGTGTCGACCGTGTCGCGCGTGAACGGCTGACGGACCCGAGGACGAGAGAGGGCAGATGACGCGTGACGAGGTGATCGACGTGTTCCGCGAGTGCGGCGCCGTGCTCGAGGGCCACTTCATCCTGAGCTCCGGGCTGCGCAGCCCGGTGTTCCTGCAGAAGGCGCGGGTGTTCATGTACCCGCTCCAGACCGAAAAGCTCTGCCGGGCGCTCGCCGACAAGATCCGCGCCGCCGTGCCCGGCCGCATCGACTACGTCGTCTCGCCGGCGCTGGGCGGCCTCATCCCCGGCTACGAGACCGCCCGCCACCTCGGCGTCCCCGCCGTCTGGGTCGAGCGCGAGGGCGGCGAATTCCGCCTGCGCCGCTTCGAGATCGAGCCGGGCGCCCGCGTCGTCATCGTCGAGGACATTGTCACCACCGGCCTGTCGAGCCGCGAGACGGTCGCCGCCATCACCGCCCTCGGGGCGGAGGTGGTCGCCTGCGCCTGCCTGATCGACCGCTCCGCCGGCGAGGCCGACGTCGGCGTGCCACTCGTCGCGCTGTGCGAGTACAAGGTGCCCGCCTATGCCGCCGACGCGCTGCCGCCCGAGCTCGCCGCCATCCCGGCGGTGAAGCCCGGCAGCCGCGGCCTCGCCTGAGGGGCTGCCCATGATCATCGGCATCGGCACCGACCTCATCGACATCCGCCGCGTCGAGAAGACCCTCGCCCGCTTCGGTGAGCGCTTCACCAACCGCGTCTTCACCGAGGTGGAGCGGGCGAAGTCGGACCCGCGCGCCACCCGCGCCGCCTCCTACGCGAAGCGCTTCGCCGCCAAGGAGGCGTGCTCGAAGGCGCTCGGCTCCGGCATCCGCATGGGCGTCGCCTGGCGCGAGATGGGCGTCGTCAACGAGAAGAGCGGCAAGCCGACGCTGGTGCTCGCCGGCGGGGCAGCGGCCCGGCTCGCCGCCATGACGCCGCCGGGCTTCGTCGCCCGCATCGATCTCACCATGACCGACGACTGGCCGATGGCCCAGGCCTTCGTCGTCATCTCCGCCTGGCCCGCCGACTGGATGCGCGCGGCCTGACAAGGCCGCACAGCGCGCGGGCGGCCTTCGGCGGCGCGCTGCGCGGCCGCATCGGAGAAACCGCCCGCGCGTTGCGCGGGCGCCGGCGACCCTCTATCTACACCTCACCCGACGGCGCGCCCCACGGACCCGGTGCCCCGCGACATCCAACGAGAGCGAGACGGTGGTGGCGAGCGACAAGGCGGAGACCGTGAAGGCGGGCAAGCAGGGCGGTTTTTCCGAGATCGTCAAGGTCGTCGTGCAGGCGCTGCTGCTGGCACTGGTGATCCGCACGTTCCTGTTCCAGCCGTTCAACATCCCCTCCGGGTCGATGATGAACACGCTCCTGATCGGCGACTACCTGTTCGTCTCCAAGTACTCGTACGGCTACAGCCGCTACTCGTTCCCGTTTGGCATCGTGCCGTTCTCGGGCCGTGTCTGGGCGGCCGAGCCGGAGCGCGGCGACGTCGTCGTCTTCAAGCTGCCGACCGACAATTCGACCGACTACATCAAGCGCGTCGTCGGCCTGCCGGGCGATTCCATCCAGATGATCGGTGGCGTACTGCACATCAACGGCACGGCGGTGAAGCGCGAGCGCATCGCCGATTTCGTCGAGGTCGACCAGTACGGCGTCGAGAGCCGGACCGCGCGCTTCCGCGAGACGCTGCCGAACGGCGTTTCCTATGACACCCTGGAATACGGCAGCGGCGACCTCTACGACGACACGCCGGTCTACAAGGTGCCCGCCGGCCACTACTTCATGATGGGTGACAACCGCGACAACTCGAAGGACAGCCGCTACCTCGACGGCGTCGGCTACGTCCCCTTCGAGAACCTGGTCGGCAAGGCGCAGGTGATCTTCTTCTCCGTCGGCGAGGGAGAGCCGCTGTGGAAGGTCTGGCTGTGGCCGTGGACGGTGCGCTGGAACCGCATCTTCGATCCGCTTTGAGCGCGAGCGGCGGAGCGCCGGAGGCGCCGCCGGTCCGGGCGGCTCTGGAGGCGAGGCTCGGCCACGCCTTCGCTGATCCGGCGCTGCTGGACCTGGCGCTGACCCACGCGAGCGCCACCGATGTCGGCGACGTCGCCCGCGACAGCTACCAGCGCCTCGAGTTTCTCGGCGATCGCGTCCTCGGTCTCGCCGTCGCGACCATGCTCCTGGAGGCCTTCCCGTCCGCCGACGAGGGAGAGCTCGCGCGCCGTCTCAACCATCTCGTGCGCCGCGAGACCTGCGCCGAGGTGGCGATCGAACTCGGCCTCGACCGCGCCATCCGCATCGGTGCCGGCGAGGCCCAGGCCGGCGGTCGCCGCAAGACGGCGATCCTCGGCGACGTCTGCGAATCCGTGCTGGCGGCGGTCTATCTCGACGGTGGCCTGGCGGCGGCGACCGCCCTCGTCGATCGCTACTGGCGGCCGCGCATGCTCGGCTTCCTCGCCGCGCGGCGCGACGCCAAGACGACGTTGCAGGAATGGGCGCAGGGGCGCAGCCTGTCCGCGCCCGTCTACGAGGCGGTCGGCCGTATCGGCCCCGATCATGCGCCGCGCTTCACGATCGTGGTGCGCGTCGACGGGCTGGACCCGGCCGAGGGGCTGGGTCGCTCGAAACGCGAGGCCGAGCAGGGCGCCGCCACCGCCCTTCTGGTGCGCGAAGGCATCTGGCCCCCGACGGAGGCACCCGAGTGACTGAGGACAATGTTCCGGACGACGACACCGCCGCACCGCCGGCCACCCGCTGCGGCTTCGTCGCCCTGATCGGGGCGCCGAATGCCGGCAAGTCCACCCTCGTCAACGCCCTCGTCGGCACCAAGGTATCGATCGTCACCCACAAGGTGCAGACGACCCGGGCGCTAGTGCGGGGCATCGCGCTCGAAGGGGCGGCACAGATCGTCTTCGTCGACACGCCCGGCATCTTCCGGCCGCGGCGCCGGCTCGACCGGGCGATGGTGACGACCGCCTGGGGCGGCGCCAAGGACGCCGACGTCGTCGCCGTGCTGATCGACGCCCGCAAGGGCATCGACGACGAGGCGGCGGCCCTGTTCGACGTCCTCGCCGAGGTGAAGCTGCCGAAGCTCCTCGTGCTTAACAAGATCGATCTCGTCCGCCGCGATTCGCTGCTGGCGCTCGCCGCCGACGCCAACGCCCGCATCCCGTTCGAGCGGACCTTCATGGTCTCGGCTCTCACCGGCGACGGCCTGAAGGACTTCCTCAAGTACCTCGCCGGCGTCGTGCCGGCCGGTCCGTGGCTCTACCCCGAGGATCAGGTTTCCGACATTCCGCTCCGCCAGCTCGCCGCCGAGGTGACGCGCGAGAAGCTGATGATGCGCCTGCACGACGAACTGCCCTACGAGGCGCACGTCGAGACCGAGCAGTGGAAGGAGCTGCGCGGCGGCTCCGTCCGCATCGAGCAGACGATCTATGTGGAGCGCGACAGCCAGAAGAAGATCGTCATCGGCGAGGGCGGCGAGACCATCAAGGCGATCTCCTCGGCGGCCCGCCAGGAGATCACCGCGATCGTCGAGCGCCCGGTCCATCTCTTCCTGTTCGTCAAGGTCCGCGGCGCCTGGGCCGACGATCCCGAGCGCTACCGGGAGATGGGTCTCGACTTCCACGACTGAGCACGGCGGGACCCGTCGTACCGCCGGCTTTCAGGCATCGGCGAAGGCGATCGGATACTCGACGGTCCCGCTTTCGCCGGACAGGGCCCCGGGGACGATCTCGACGGCCTGGAAGACGTCGCCGGCATATCGGCTGACGAATACCCGGGCACGGGCCGCGGAGAAGCCGAAGCGGCCGTAGTAGCGCGGATCTCCGACGACCAGCACCGCCTCGGCGCCGGCGTTGGCCGCGAGATCGAGTGCTGCGTTGACCAACTGGCCGCCGATGCCGAGACCCTGATGCGTCGGCCGGACGGCGACGGGGGCGAGCGCCAGAACCTGGACGCGCCGCCCGTCGATGCGGGCATCGACCCGGCTCAGCATCGCATGGCCCACGACGAGACCCGCGCTCTCCGCGACCAGCGAGGCGACCCTCGCCTGTGAGTTTTCGAGCCGGCGAACCAACTCGGCTTCATCTTCGCGGGCGAAGGCGCGGAAGAGGGTGTCGGCGATCGCGCCGCCATCCCTCGCTTCCGCTGCCCGAACCCGCACCTCCCCCGAGGACATGTGGCGTTGCCTCTTGCTTCATCCGGCGCCATACTTGTACCAAAGGCGAAGAGCAGTGCACAACTATAAATTGTGCCGGGTGTACCGGTGGGCGAAGCGGGGAACAGCGTGATGGACTCGACCGGCGACCGGCGCATGTCGCCGGCCGCAACATTGGCCGTTGATGATCGCGCGCCATCGCCGCCGTCGATGACGGTGCGGACATGAGCGGCGTGCGCGCTGCGGTCGCGACGAGCCTGCGGACGCGCGTCTTCCTGCTGATCGTCGCGGTGTTCGTGGCGGTCTCGGTGCCGGCCTACGTCGCCTTCGACTGGATCATCGGCAAGACGACGATGACGCTCGGCTCGCTCTTCGCCGAGAAGCAGATCCTGTTCGACCGCTATCGCGGCCTCGAGACCTTGTTCCGCGAGGCCTCCCTCGCTGAGACGCTCGCGCGCTCACCCGCCATCGTCGCCTGGGCGCAGAACGAGACCGACCCCGCCGTCAAGGCGCGCGGCCTCGCCGAGCTGGAGCACTACCGGCAGGCCTTCGCCGACGGCAGCGTCTTTCTCGTCGTCGACGGCTCCGGCAACTACTACTTCAACGACCGCGACGGCACCTATGCGGGCCAGGAGCTGCGCTACAGCGTCGATCGCGCCAACCCGCGCGACGGCTGGTACTTCACCACCATCGCCCGCGAGCCGACGTGCCAGCTCAACGTCGACCACGACGACAACATCGGCGTCACCAAGGTCTGGGTGAACTGCCTTGTCCGCGTCGAGAACAAGGTTCTCGGCGTCGTCGGCACGGGCATCGACCTCACCGCCTTCATCCGCGACGTCGTCGCCATTCCCCAGAAGGGTGTCCAGAGCCTGTTCGTCGACGAGAGCGGCGCCATCCAGGCGCACCGCGATCCGGAGATGGTCGATTTCCACAGCCTGACCAAGGACACCAAGGCGAAGAAGACGATCTTCCTCGAGGTCGACGACGAGACTGACCGGCAGACGCTCGCGGCGATGATGGCGGACGTGAAGAGCGGCCGGGTGCCGGTGCGCTCGGCCTTCCTCACCATCGACGGCGAGCCGCGTTTGGCCGGTGTCGGCTATCTCGACGAGATCGGCTGGTTCAACGTCACCCTGATGGACATCGACGAGATCATCGACCGGCGGCTGTTCCTGCCGATCGGCGTGCTGCTCGCTGTCATGCTCGCCGTCGCCGCCGTCCTCGTCACCCTGCTCTTCAAGCGCCAGGTCCTCGACCGGCTGGCGCGGCTCGAGGCGGGGGTGCGCCAGCTGCGCGCCGGCGATCTCCCCGCCGCGTCCCCGGACGGCGGAGGCGACGAGATCGGCCGCCTGTCCGAGGCCTTCGTGGCGATGGCGACGGCGGTCATCGACCAGAAGAAGACGCTCGAGCGCATGGTCGAGGAGCGCACCGAACAGCTCGAGCGCCTCGCCAACCTCGATCCGCTCACTGACGTGCTCAACCGCCGCGGCTTCGAGCAGGCCGTCGAGGCGGAGCGTTCCTGGGCGGGCCGCAACGGCACCGACCTCGGACTGTTGCTGGTCGACCTCGACGCCCTGAAGGAGATCAACGACAGCCGCGGCCACCCCGCCGGCGACCGCGTGCTGATGGAAGTGGCGCGCCGCATCACCCGCTCGATGCGCCGCCAGGACATCTGCGGACGCTGGGGCGGTGACGAGTTCGTGGTGCTGGTCTCCGAGTGCGACGAGTTCGCGCTCTCCCGCTTCGCCGAGCGACTGCTCGTCGCAGTGCGGCGCACGCCGATCGAGTTCGACGACGGCGGCCTCGCCACCGTCACCGTCAGCATCGGCGCCTGCATGGTCGACATCACCCGTAGCGTCGAGATCTCCGCCGCCAAGGCCGACGCCGCCCTCTACACCGCCAAGTCGGGCGGCCGGAACCGCCTCGTCATGTACGATTCGGCCCGGCACGCGCCGCAGCGGCAGGCAGAGGCGCCGGCGCCCTGAGCGCGCCGCCGTCACCGCCGGGCCGCAGCGCTCCGGCATCCGTGCCAGCAGCCGCCTTGCCAGCAGCAGTCTTGCCAGCAGCCGCCTTGCCCACTGGCCGCCGGTCGGCGCGAGGCGCGACGCCGTAGCGGCCGCGGTAGGCGCGCGACAGCGCCGATGCCGACGAGAAGCCGGTCGCGACGGCGATCTCCGCCACCGTCATGCCCGTCTGCTGGACGAGCTGGCGCGCCCGACCCAGCCGCAGGCCGAGATAGTGGTGCCCGGGCGTCGTGCCGAGATGGTCGCGGAACAGCCGCTCCAGCTGCCGCGCGGTGATGCCGAGGCGGGCCGCCAGCGCCCGCGTCGCCACTGGCCGCTCCAGCGCCGCCTCCATCATCGCCACCGCCCCCACCACCTTGCCGTTGCCGGTGCCGAGGCGGCTTGCGAGCGGCATCCGCTGCGCCGAGGCGCGGTCGCGGATGCGGTCGTGGATGAACTGCTCCGACACCGCCACCGCCAGCGCCTCGCCGTGCTTGCGGCGGATCATCTCGAGCATCATGTCGAGCGCTGCGGTGCCGCCGGCGCACGTCACCACGCGTCCGGCGATCTCGTAGAGCTCCTCCGTCACCGCGATGCCGGGAAACTCCTCGCGGAAGCCCGGCACCGCCTCCCAGTGCATCGTCACCCGCACCCCCTCGAGCAGCCCGGCCCGCGCCAGGAAGTGCGCACCGGTGTCGACGGCGACCATCGTCACGCCGCCGCGCGCGATGCGCCTGAGGCTCGCCAGCAGCGGCTTCGTCTCGAACATCTGCGGGTCGAAGCTCGGGCAGACGACCAGCGTCGGCACGCCGGAAAACGCCTCGAGCGCCGCATCGACGACGATCGGCAGCCCGTTCGAGGCCCGCACCGGCGCCCCGTCGGGCGAATAGAGCCGCCACGAGAACAGCGTCCGCCCGGCGAGCCGGTTGGCGACCCGCAGCGGCTCGATGGCCGAGGCGACCGCCATCATCGAAAAGCGCGGCACCAGCAGGAAGCCGATCGGCTCCGGTCCGTCCCCCTCGAAAGCCTGAAACATCCCGAGGCCCCCCGCCGCCCCGTTCCCTGGCACAGAATGCGACGGTCGGGTCGCAATCTGCAATCCTGCTCAGCCAGCGCCGACCTCGCGCGCGAGCACGCGGATGCGCGACAGGAGTTCGTCGCGGTCGAGGTAGCAGCCCTGGAAATGGCGGTGGCCGGACGTCGGGTCGAATTCGGCGCGAGCGTGCAGCACCCGGCGGTTGTCGAACGTCCACATCTCGCCGGCGTCGAGGCGCGTCTCCACCAGGAAGCGCGGGTCGGTGGTGAGCTGGCAGAAGCGCCGGTAGGCCCGGTAGAACGGCCGCATCTCGCCCGGCGCGAGATCGAATGGCGCGCGCAGAAAATTCGCCACCCGCACCTCAGAGACCTCGCCCGCGGTATCGAGCCCGATCACCGGCGCGCGGCAGCGATAGTCGGAGCGGCGCGCCTTGTTGCGGAACTCGACCGGCGTCGTCGACAGGATCTCGAACAGCGCCGGGTCCTCGTCGCGCAGCGCCTCCGCCGCCGCGAAGCCATCGACGAACTGGCTCTCGCCGCCGGTGGCATCGTTGACGAGGCAGTGCAGAAACTGCACGCCGGGCTGCAGCTCGCGCGTCGGCAGGTCGGTGTGGAAGGGGAGTTGCAGCGAGGTGTAGGCGTTGCTGTCGGCTTCCGGCTTTGTCATCACGTCGAAGATGATGCCGAAGTTGGTCTCGCGCATGAACGAGATCAGGTTGGCGATGCGCCCGACCGTGCCTGGCTCCGTCGGCACGCCGACCATCTTCGTCAGCCCCTCCGCCTCGAGCGCCGTCAACCAGGCCAGAAGCCCGCGGTCGCTGCCCGTCACCTCGGCGTAGGCGAAGGTCGGGATTGCCGAAAGCCGCTCCGCCCGCCACGGCCGCTTGACGCGCCGCCGCTCCGCCCGCGAGGCGTCGTCAGTGGCATGCACGCGCAGGAAGCCCGCCTCGAACGGCGAGACGTGCCCGTCCGCCCAGTGCACCGTCAGTCGCGTCGGCGCCACGTCGATCCGCACCGGTGCCAGGTCCTCGTCGACCGCCGTGATCTCGAACACCTGCTCGCGCGTCACCGGATTGACGCAGGTCGTGCACGGGCAGTTGTCACGCAGCCAGAGCGCGTCGTAGGGGCTCTGCCGCCCGTCGCTCCAGGCGACCACGACGTCGTCGCCCTGCCGGAGCGCCGCCACGATCTGGTGATGGGTGGCGAACGGCCGCCAGTCGGCGACGGTCGCCACCACCTCGGGCGGCTCGGCGAGGACAACGGCGGCAGCAGTTGCGGTGGCGGCGGTGGCAGCGGCGGCGGACATGGCGATCCCTCCCCAGGGCGTCGGTCTGTCCCGAGGGTGAGGCCGCGGGAGTGGCCGCGCACGTCCCATGGCGACATCGGCGTGACGAAATGCGACGCCGTCTCGCGTCTTCGCGCCGCCGGCCTTCTCAGCGCTCCGCGCTCGCCACGTCGGCGTGGACGTCGCGCGTCTGTTCCATGGTCAGGAAGTCGAGGGTCATCGGCAGCCCGAGCTCCACCTTCGGGGCGTGCTGCAGCCGCACCGTGACGTCGCGGCTGGCGATGCCGAGCACGTGGCCGCCGCGCGTGCGGTCGGCGGAGATGAAGTGCAGGTGGAAGCCCGGCACGTGCACCGACTGCAGGAACGACGGCGTCCAGAATCCGACCATCGAGCCCTCGATGTCGGAGAACTCGAACACCGTCTGGATCTTCGCCACCTCGACGAGCGGCCGGTAGTTGGCCTGTTTCGGCACCGAACGGGCACGCACGTGGTCGAAGCGGCCGTCGATCCGGACCGCATAGACGAGGTTCCTCGACGGCAGCATCGAGGCGAGGTGGTGCTCGAAGTCGTCGCCGCCGATCGGCTCGGCGAGCCGCTCCTCGGTGTCGCCGGTGAAGAAGGTCGAGCAGGCGAACGGCGTCTGCACCTCGTCGCCAATGACGTCGGCGCCGCCTTCCGGCCGGAGCCGGTAGACGACGTTGTCGATCAGCACCATCTCGCCGTCGAGATCGTTGAAGGTGCCGATGCCGTGGTCGCCGTGCGCCCGCACGGTGCCGATCGTCGTGTCCTCGCGGAGAATGCCCTCCACCAGGGCGGCGATCGGGGCGGAGAGGTAGACCGGCGGGCGAGGGGGCATCGGCGGGGCTCCGGCGGGCGGGGTTCGACTTGCCACCATCTCCGTAGCCGACGGGCCGCGCAGGCGCCAGCCGCCGCCTATCCCCGCCGGTCTCAGCCCGCGCCGACGCGCTGGTGTGCCGTGGCGATCGCCGAGAGGTCCGCGGCGGCGGCGGCCGCATCCGCCTTCGCCAGCGCCTCTCGCCGCTCCGAATAGCGCTCGGTGAGGAGTGCCGTGTGCGGCCGGAGCAGCACGGTGAAGCGGACCAACTCCTCCATCACGTCGACGATGCGGTCGTAGTAGGCCGACGGCTTCATCCGCCCGCTCTCGTCGAACTCCTGGAAGGCCTTGGCGACGGAGGACTGGTTGGGGATCGTCACCATCCGCATCCAGCGCCCGAGCAGCCGGAGCGTGTTGACGGCATTGAACGACTGCGACCCGCCCGACACCTGCATCACCGCCAGCGTCCGGCCCTGGGTCGGCCGCATCCCGCCGCTGTTGAGCGGCAGGTGGTCGATCTGCGCCTTCATCACCGCCGAGATGGCACCGTGTCGCTCCGGGCTGCACCAGACGTGCCCCTCCGACCACATCGACAGCGCCCGGAGTTCGCGCACCGCCGGGTGATCGTCGCCCTTCACCTGGTCGGGCAGGGGCAACTCGGACGGGTCGAAGATGCGGGCCTCGGCGCCGAACAGGGTCAGCAGCCGGGCGCACTCCTCGACGACGAGGCGCGAGTACGAGCGGTCGCGCAGCGAGCCGTAGAGCAGCAGGATGCGCGGCGGATGACCGAGCGGGTCGGCCAGCCCGGCAGCTGGTCGTGCGTCGAGCACGCGCCGGTCGAGCGCGGGAAACACGCCGGGGTCGCTGACGTCTCTCAGGCTCATCGGCGGCCTCCGCAAGCAGGGAAGGGAAGGGGAGCAGGGATGACCGGCAGGGCAGGGTGCGCGCTCACCGGCAGCCACTCCAGAACGACGCGCGGCGGTCGTCGCGCTCGCTGTCCGGAAGCCCGGCACAGCACTCATCGACGAGGGCGGCGATGACAGACGACAGCAGCGCATAGTCGGCCCGGCAGATCAGCGTCGTCGCCCGCCGCTCCTGCGTCACCAGCCCGACGAGAACCAGCTTGTGCAGGTGGTGCGACAGCGTCGAGGCGGCGATGCCGACCTCGCCCTGCAGCCGGCCGACCGCAAGGCCGGCATCGCCGGCTCGCACCAAGGCGCGGTAGATCCTGAGCCGGGTCGGATTGCCAAGCGCCTCCAGGCGGCCGGCGACGTCGTCGATGTTCATGGCCGGAGCATCGGCAGTCGGCCCGGAGTTGTCAACGGTCTTTCTAGGGATATGGAATTATGTAGGCGGGCGCCTGGCGCCGCGATCCGAATCGCAGCGGCCCGGAGCGCGCAAGCGCCCCGGGCCGCACGAGACCGACGATCGGAGTGTCGGATCAGGCCTGGCGCGGCTTGCCGCCGATCGGGCCGCCGTTGTTCTTCGTCACCGCCAGCACCGACGGGCGGGGCGGGACGCCGTCCTTGAAGTCCGGCCAGCGGGTGCCGGGCGCCTCGAAGGTCGCGCCCGAGGTGCTGCCCGGGTGCTGCACGGCGAGGAACAGCGTGCGGTCGTCCGGCGTGAAGTACGGCCCGCACATCTCCGCGCCCACCGGCACGCGGAAGAAGTGCCGCGAGGTGCCGCGCAACTCGCCCTCGGTCTCGATCGCCCAGACGCCGTCGGTGCGGCCGGTCGCCGAGAGGCTGTTGCCGTCGGTGGTGATCCACAGCCGGCCCATGTGGTCGACGGCGCAGTTGTCGGGCATGCCGAACCAGCCGTTCTCGCTGGTGGCGGCATTGAAAGTGGCGCCCACCGCGGCGATCGAGGGATTGCCGCAGCGCAGCAGGATGTCCCAGGTGAACTCGGGCCGCGCGTGGTTGTCACCGTCCGCCGGGGTGATCTCGATGACGTGGCCGAAGGCGTTCTGGGCGCGCGGGTTGGCCGCGTCGGTCTGCTCGGCGGTGCGCGAGTTGTTGTTGGTCAGCATCAGGTAGACCTTGTTGGTCACCGGATTGGCTTCCATGTCCTCCGGGCGGTCCATCTTGGTGGCCCCGAGGAGGTCGGAGGCGCGGCGTGCCTCGATCAGCACGTCGGCCTGGGAATTGAAGCCGTTCTCCGCCGTCAGCGGCCCCTTGCCGAAAGTCAACGGCAGCCAGCGGCCGGTGCCGTCTGCGCGGAACTTCGCGACGAACAGCGTGCCCTCGTCGAGGATGTCGCGGTTGTTGGCCGGGGCAGCGAGGTCGACCTTCGCCTCGGTGACGAAACGGTAGACGTAGTCGAACGCCTGATCGTCACCCTGGTAGACGACGAAGCGGCCGTCCTTGTTGATGATGTTGGCGGCACCCTCGTGCTTGAAGCGGCCGAGGGCGGTGCGCTTCTTCGGCACCGAGGTGGGGTCGAACGGGTCGATCTCGACCACCCAGCCGAAGCGGTTCGGCTCGTTCGGCTCCTTGGCGAGGTCGAAGCGGTCGTAGAAGCGGTTCCAGGCGTAGAAGGTCGAGCCGGAGACGCCGTAGCGGCGGTGGTTGGTCGCTTCCGGGTGGTCGGCCGCCAGCGTGCCGCCGAAATAGCTGTTGAAGTTCTCCTCGCAGGTCAGCCACGTGCCCCAGGGCGTCATCGCGCCGGCGCAGTTGTTGAGCATGCCGAGCACCGCAAGTCCGGTCGTGTCGGCGGAGGTCTTCAGCCGGTCGCTGCCGGCGGCCGGGCCGGTGAACGTCATCGGCGTGTCGGCGGTGATGCGGCGGTTGAAGGCGGAGGCGCGGATCACCCGCCACTTGCCGTTGCTCGCCCGCTTGATCTCGACGATCGAGCCGCCATGGGCGGCGATCTCGATGTCGGCCTGTTCCTTCGTCTGCGTCGCGAGACCGAGATAGCCCGGGAACATGATGTTCGGCTCGGTGTACTCGTGGTTGATGCAGAGGAGGCCGCGGTCGTCGGCGCCATCGATCGGGGCAAAGCCGACGAAGTCGCAGTTGTAGCCGAACTGCTGCGCCTGCTTGGCGGCCGACTGCGCCTGCGGGTCGAATTTCGGCGCCCCCGGCAGCACCGGGTCGCCCCAGCGGATCAGGATGTCGGCCGAGTGGCCCTTGGCGATGTGGTGCGTCTCGTCGACGCCGGCCTCGATCTCGGCGAAGTCGAAAGTGGAGCCGGCCGGCATCTCGGCCGCCTCGGCACGGCCGGCGGCGAGCGCCAGCGGCGAGACGGTGGCGGCGATCGCGGAGACGGCGAGCGACCCGCGCAGGATGTCGCGGCGCGACATGCGCACCGCGATGATGTCGCCCATCGTCGGATTGGACGAGGCATTCGACGCCACGTCGTCATTCGCCTCCAGCGCCTCGGCCGACCACGCGTTCGGGTTCTCGGTCATCGTTCAGACTCCACCACAATCAGAAGAAGCTTGCGCGGCTCAGGATTCGCCACTGCTAGATTCGAACTGATATGGTTCTACTCTGACGGTTCGATGACATGACGGAAATATGAAACGCGATGACTGTTGAACAGTTTTCGTTTAGTCGGATCACGGACGGGAATTCAGGGAGTGTCGGCGGAGTATTGTGGCGGAGATCGACGGACGAGGTCTGTCGTCGATGGGTTTCGACCCGCGAAAGGGACTGGATGTCGTTGGCCTCGACTGCTGCCCTTGCCGCCGCCGCCATCATACGGATTGCGCCTTTCGGCGCCCCGTCCCCTCGACCGGAGGGGAAGACCACGGCCAAACCCCGGCGGGAGACCGCGCGGGGATGGCGGAGCCTTGGGGCTGCGGAGAGTGTGAGAGAGGAATGGTGCCTTGCGGGCGAACGTGGTTGGCGGCGAGCGGCCGCCAAACCCCCTTCTCCCCCCGACGGTGGGAGAAGGTCCCGGCAGGGGGATGAGGGCTGCGCCGCTGAGCGGCGCGGAAGCGGCAGGCTCGGTGCCCGCGGCTTCCGCTCCTGCGGAGCGGCCCTCACCCGGCGCTGCGCGCCACCCTCTCCCTCCCTGCGGGCGGGAGAGGGGAGATGCTGCCGGCGCAGCACGCCACCCGACACTCCGACGCCATACCGCTTACTGCCAAATGCTCGATGCCCCGTCCCCCCGAGCCTCGGCACGCTCCATCGTTCCATAGCCGACCCCGCAGCGTTGCACGCCGCCGGGGTGCTTCGGCGGCCGCCACCACGGATGATGCGCCCTTCGCTGGCAAGCGCGTCGTCGCCGTCCAGAACACGGGTGCCGTTAAGGTGCCGACACGACCTCAGGGAAGGAACCGCCCATGACCGCCGCGAGCCACGCCGCGAGCCCCGCCGCCCCGATCGACGCGCCGCCGCGCTGCCGCTCCGGCCTCGTCGTGCGCCCGACGACGCCGGCGATCGGCGCCGACCTGTTCGGCCTCGACCTGTCGAAGCCGCTGTCGGCGGACGAGGAGCAGGACATCCTTGACGCCCTGCACACCCATCAGGTCGTCTTCTTCCACGACCAGCATCTGACCAACGCCGAGCTCTCCGCCTTCTCCCGCCTGTTCGGCGAGCCGCAGCCCGCGAACGAATCTTCCTTCGACAAGGACGAGGCGTTTCCGGAGATCGACGTGCTCGCCTTCGGCGGCGGCCGGCGGCCCTACAACACTCAGGAACTCTGGCACACCGATTTTTCCGGCCGCGCCACGCCGACGATGGGCTCGGTGCTCTACTGCCTCGAGGCGCCGTCGGCCGGCGGCGACACCATCTGGGCGAGCGGCTATGCCGCCTACGACGCGCTGTCGGACAAGATGAGGGCCTATCTCGACGGCCTGCAGGCGGAGCATCGCACCATCAAGGCGTTCGGCGACGAGATCCGCTCCAACCTCTGGAAGGACGAGAAGGGCCGCAAGCGGCTGCAGGACCTGCAGGCGCTGCCGCCGGCCGAGCACCCGGTGGTGCGCACCCATCCTGTCACCGGCCGCAAGGCGCTGTTCATCAACGAGGGCTTCACCGAGCGCCTCCTCGGCGTCTCCCGCAAGGAGAGCGACGCGGTGCTCGGCTATCTCTTCGAGCACACCCGCGTGCCGGAGTTCCAGGTGCGCTTCCGCTGGCAGAAGGGCGATCTCGCCGTCTGGGACAACCGGGTGACGCAGCACTACGCGGTGTCGGACTACACCGAGCGCCGCGTCATGCACCGCATCACCATCCGCGGCGACCGGCCGTTCTGAGGCCCGTCGCTACTCCGCAGCGGCGCGGATCTGCGCGCCGCCGGCGGGATGGCGGCCGATGAAGAACTGTCGGTCGTGGTCCTCCGTCACCGGCAGGCCGGAGCGGACGAGGCCGTTACGGAGCTGCGCGGCGGTGACGTCGAGGAGACGGGCCGAGGGCTGCCGGAGCGGCCCGCCGTTCATGCCGGCGAGCCACCCCTGGTACTTCCACTGCAGCCGGTTGATCACCCCGGTCTGGGCGTTGGACGCACTCGCCGCCGCGTTCGCCTTGCGAGCCGGGTTGATCTTCCAGTACAGATCCGTCGCCTCGTCGTATTTTCCGTCCTGCAGCAGCTTGTGGATCGCCGGGATTGTTGCGCCGAAATATTCGGTGTTGCTGGTTCCCGAGTACTGGATCGGAATCAGCTGAGCGAGCGGGATCATGTCCTTCTCGAGCGGATTGGAGATCACCACCTCCTTGCCGAACAGGCGGTGGCACTCGACGAAACCCATGATCGACGGCATGCCGCCTTCGGCCTTGATGGCGGAGAGGTTCGGGCAGTCGTCGATGAGGCGGCGCAGCAGGCTCGCGCGGATGTCCGAGCCGTGCACTCGCTGAAAGCCCCAGTGCGGCACCTGGAACAGCATCACCGCCAGATTCGTGTTGTCGCAGAACGCCTTGGTGTAGCGGTAGATGTCCTCGTCGTTCTCCGCAAAGAAGTTGACGGGGTAGCAGAGCAGCACCAGCTCGGCGCCGCTCTCCTCGGCGATCTTGGCCGCCTCGATGTTCTCGGCGAGCGTGTTGAACATCGCGTGGTGGATGAGGTGGATGCGGCCGGCCGCCTCGTCGTTCGCCCATTGGAAGAACTGCCGGTATTCCTCGAGCGTGATCGCCACTTCCGAGACGAGCAGCGTGCCGGTGAAGCCGAACTCGATCACCCTGCGGATGTCGTGGCGGATGCCCGCCTCGTTCAGGCCCTTGAGGTCGGCGGTGTAGGAGGGGATGACGACGTTCGAGCAGCCGACGAGGTTTTCCTTCGCCCAGGCGCGCGCCTCGGATTTCCTGTAGCTCGGCATCGATCGGTCCTCAGGGCTTGGCGGGCGGCTTCGGCCGCTTGACGTGGATCGGGGCGGGAAAGGGCAAGGCGAGGCCTTGCTCGACGGCCTTTTCGAAGGCGAGCTCGGCGATGACGATGTCCTGGATCGCCGAACCGACGGACTTGAACATCGGCAGCCGGGCCTTGGCGACGCGGTCGTCGAGACGGCCGCGCACGAGGTCGTTGAGGGTGCCGAGCTTGCCGTGGAAATCGAGGCCCGCGGCGGTGGCGGCGATCATGTCGCCGGTTTCCTCGACGACCTCCTCGACCATGTCGCAGACGATCAGGTCGCAGGCGGCCACCACGCTGACGTCGATTTCGCGCTGCTCCGGCAGCGTCGAGCCGATCGAGACGACGACGGTCCCGGGCCGGAGCCAGTCGCCGTGCAGGATCGGGATCTCGCCCTTCGCCCGCGCACAGGCCGCGACGATGTCGGCCCCGGTGACCGCCTCCTCCGGCGAGGACGCGGCGCGGGCTGGGACGCCGAGCTCGCGCGACAGGCGGGCGGCGAGCGCCTCCCGGTTCGCCGGCGTCGGCGAGAAGACGGTGATCCCGGTCAGCGGCCGGACGGCGGCGAAGGCGAGGGCGTGCGAGGTCGCCTCGGTGCCGCTGCCGAGCACGGCGAGTTTCTTCGGCCCGGGCGACGCCAGCTTGTCGACGGCGACCGCCGAGGTGGCACCGGTTCGGCAGGCGGTGACGCGGTAGGCGTCGACGAAGCCGGCGAAGCCGCCCGCCTGCTGGTCCATCAGCGCCACGACGTAGCTGACGGCCCTCTCGCGCGACATGCCGAAGACTTTCGCGCCCATGTAGCGGGAGGTCGCCGGCGCGGAGGCGAGCGCCCGGAACCACGTCTTGTCGCCGCGGGCCACCACGCGCGGCGGATTGGCGGCCTCCGACACGTCGGCGGCATAGGCGGTGCGCAGGCGCTCGACCATCTCCGGCCAGGCGAGTACCTGCTCGACGACGTCCGTCGGAACGTACAGCGGCACGCCGCCGGTCTCCGTCACGGCGAGCTCCTGCGGGCCGGCGCTGCGGCCACCACTCGGTTGCATCCCGACATGCTCGGCCCCCCACCACCCGGCCAGCGGCGGCGATCGGCCCGAGGGCGGGCCCAACCGATCGATGGTACGGTAATCGCAAATCTACCGCCCGCAGAGTTGTAAGACAAGTTGCGGGACCGATGCGGAATCCACCGATGCATCCCGAACCACCGAAGCCGCGCGAAAACCTCACCGACGCCGTCGTCGCCTCGCTGCAGGCGTGGCTGCAGGGCGGCGGCCTGCCGCCCGGATCGCGGCTGCCGTCGGAGCACGATCTCGCCGGACGGCTCGGCGTCAGCCGCCCGGTGCTGCGCGAGGCACTGGCGCAACTGAAGGCGAGCGGCCTCGTCGAATCGCGCCGTGGCAGCGGCCTCTACACGAGCCACGATCCGCGCCCGCCGGCGCTTCGCGTGTCGCGGTGGGAGACGGGATCGCTCGACGAGGTGCGGCAGATCTTCGAACTGCGCGGCCACCTCGAATCGGGCGCGGCCGAACTCGCCGCCGTGCGACGTACGCAGGCTGACCTCGACGCTCTCGGCGAGGCGATGGCGCTGCAGCGCGCCGCCGCTCGCGACGGTGCCGCCGAGGACCTCGCCTTCCACTTCGCCGTCGCCCGCGCCGCCCACAACGACTACTTCCTGCGCGTGCTCGAGCTGATTTCCGCCTTCCTGGCGACGGCGATGAAGCCGTCACCGGAGAGGGAGGGTGACTTCCTCGCCCGCAAGCAGGCCGTGGAGGCCGAGCACGCCGCCGTCGTCGAGGCGGTCCGGGCCGGCGACGCCGACGCCGCGCGAGCGGCCATGCGCGCCCACCTCGAGAGCGCTTGGCACCGCATCGCAGCCCACGCGGCCGGGCAGGGCGGTCGCGACAGGGGTGTGGAAGGAATGAACGCGAGCGGCGAGGCGGGCTGACCGATCCGGCGGAGCGCCGCCACGCCGCCTGCTGGAGCGCCGCCTGCCGCCATGTTCCCGCGCGCCGTCGCCTATTTCCCCCAGTCCTGCCCGAACAGCACGTAGCCGCCGCCGGGGCCCTCGACGCGGTCGATCACCATGCGGTCGGTACCGATCAGCAAGTCGGCGCGGCCGTCGCGGTCGATGTCGCCCGCGGGCGCGACGATACCGGAGTCCGGCAGGCCGTCGATTCGGACGACCGAGACACCTTTCGTCTCGCCGAACACGACGAGATTGGGAAACGTCTTCTGCCCAAGCAGAATGTGGGTTTTCACAGACTTTCGATCGCCCAGGAACACTACGTCGTCGAATCCGTCACCGTTCATGTCGCCGGCGCCGGCGGCCTGAATACGGATGGACTTCGTCCGGAAGCCGTTCTGGCCATTGAGGGTCCTGAGATCGAAGCGCTTCGCGAAGGACTTTCTCCTCGCTCCAAACACAACGAAGCCGGCACGATGGGCTGCGGTCAGCGTCAGGTCGTCGATGCCGTCGCCGTTCACGTCCCCGGCCGCCGCGGCGCTCGCCTCGAATCCCAGGCTGTCGCCGGGGAGCGGGCCGGGGATCGCGAAGCCCGTCCGGCCGTCAAGGTCGCCGAGCTTCATCTGCCTGGGAAACGCACCTTTGCGCCCAAAGACGACATAGAGAACGCCCGCACCTCGCCGGCTTAACGGGTTTGACTCCGAGGCTCCGACGAGAAAATCGTCAATGCCATCGGCGTTGACGTCGCCGGCCGCAGCGACGAGCGAGCCGGCATATTCCAGCTCCCTCGCTCCATCCAAGCGGAAGCCGTTCGTGCCGTCGAGATCGCTCACGGAGAGCTTGGGGGGGAAGGTGCGCCCCTTGCGGCCGAACACGACATAGGCGTGGCCGGTGCGGACGTCTGCCGTCCTGCCGTCGACCTCGCCGATCGCCACGTCGTCGATCCCGTCGCCGTTGACGTCCCCGATGATCGCGGCCGACCGGCCGAAATGGCTGTACTCCGGTGCGTTGGCACCGGTGATGCGGACGCTCGAAGCCTTGTCCGGCCTGTTCAAGTCGTACTCGATCACCGGCGGGAAAGTCTTGCGGCCGAAGAGGATCCAGGTCGTTGACCGGAATTCGTTCGCGATCACGATGTCGTCGAGGCCGTCGCCGTCGATATCGCCGCCGCCGCCGAGGGTGCGGCCGACGCCAGCACCGTCGCTCTCGATGCGGAAGCCGTTCCTGCCGTTCAGCCCGGCGACGTCGACCACGCGCGGGAGCTTCTTGCGCGGCCCTCCGAACACCACGGCCACCGTGCCGTTTCGGTCATCGGCCTCCTGCGAGCCGATGGCCACGTCGGCGTAGCCATCACCGTTGACGTCGCCGACGCCGGCTGCCGAGGAACCGAGATAATCTTCGGCGTTGTCAGTCGCGTTGCGGAGCTTGATGCCGGCATCGCCGAGGCTCTTGACGTCGATCGCGGCGCTCTCGCGGCGGGGCGCCTGCTGCGTGATCGTCGCAGGTTCGGCAGCGTCGGGCTCCTCGGGTGCCGCATGTACCAGCGAAGCGACGAGGGCGAAAGCGAGGCCGAGCACCGAAGCCCGTGCGGCCCGCGAACGCCAAGCGCAGTGGTGGCAAATGTAAGCCATAGACCTCGTCTTTCACATTCGAGCTCCAGGCACGCCGGCCTGCCCCGCGCTCACTTCCACTCTTGCCCGAACAGGACGTAGCCGCCGCCGTCGGGGAGGTCGTCCTTCAGCTTTGGGGCGCCAAGCAGAATGTCGTCGCGCCCGTCGTCGTCCAGATCGCCGGCCGCGGAAACAGGGCCCGGACCGTCGAGGCCGGTGACGCGGATGGCCGCCACCTCGTCCGTCCGGTCAAACTCGATGAGCTTCGGGAAGCGCTTGCGCTGGCCGAGCAGGAGGTAGCCGCTCAACGGCTCCGAGCCGCCACCGAACATCACGTCGTCGATGCCGTCGCCATTGGCATCGCCGACACCTGCCACCTCGCCGGAACTCATCCTGGCCCGAAAGCCGTTCGATCCGTCGAGCGCCTTGAGATCGAACCGGCTGGGGACCTTCTCGCTCTTCCGGCCGAAGACGACGAATGCGGTTCGAGCGGCGCTCTCGTCTTCAGCCGTCAGAACGATGTCGTCGACGCCGTCGCCGTTCACGTCGCCGGCGCCTGCGGCGGAGGCCAGCCCCCACTGTTTCCGCCCCAGTCGGTCACCCGGCAGCACTCCGGGGATGGCAAAACCGTCGCGCCCGTTCAGGTCCCCGAGCGCCAGGCGGCGTGGGAAACCCTTCTCGCTGCCGAACACCACGTAAAGCGTCCCCGCCGCCTTCTGCCCGTCCGGCTTTGCACCCGGGGCTCCCACGAGGAGGTCGGCAAGACCATCGCCGTTGACGTCTCCGGCCGCGGCGACAAGCTCGCCGGCGAGGTCGCTCTTGGCAGCGCCGTCGATGCGAAAGCCGTTCTTGCCATTGAGGTCCTTGACGTTGAGCACCGCGGGAAAGCGGCCGTCGCGGCGCCCGAAGACGACGAACGCGAGCCCGGGCCGGCGGTGGTCCTCGGTGCAGCATCGGT
>CALRZT010000026.1:0-24242 GCA_943372725.1 Pseudoxanthobacter soli DSM 19599 | reverse complement strand
TCGGCGGCGTTTCCCGCCTGTCGGGCGCGGGCAGACATGGCGGGGGACGCGGGCTCGGCCGACATCGTCGTCAACGCCACGGCGCTCGGCATGAAGCCAGGCGACGCGCTGCCGCTCGACCTCACGGGCATCCGGGCGGATGCGGTGGTGGCCGAGGTGGTGATGACGCCGGTCGAGACGCCGATCCTGGCGGAAGCCGCCCGGCACGGCTGCCGCACGGTGCCCGGCCGGGCGATGCTCGACGAGCAGATGGTGCTGCTGCAGGCGTTCCTGGGGCTCTGACGGCGGGCGCCTCGGACCGGAGCCCGCGCCTCAGGCGAGGAGCCCGCGCAGGACGTCGAAGGCGCCGTCGATGTCGTCGGTGAGCGCGCGGGCGGCGGTGTCGCCGTCGTGGTCGGTGAGGCCGCGCAGGAGCGTGCGGTGGCGGACGTTCGACGAGACGTAGTTGCCGGACGAGCGCAAGAGGTTGAAGTAGGGGCTGATCTGCAGCCACAGCGTCTCGATGACGTTGACCAGCACCGGCGAGCCCGAGGCCCGGTAGATGGTGAAGTGGTAGGCGCGGTTGCCGCGCAGGAAGCCCTTCACGTCGCCCGCGGCGATCGCCACGTCCATCGCCACGAAGATTCGCCGGACCTCCTCCAGCGTCGCCTCGTCGATGCGCTCGGCCGCCCAGCGGACGGCGAGACCTTCCATCTCGACGCGGACGTTGCGCAGGTCGTTCAGGCGGTCGCGATCGAGGCGCGGCACGCCCATGGCGCGGCCGGTGACGAAGGTGAGCGCGCTCGCGGCCGTCAGCCGCTTCAGGGCCTCGCGTACCGGCATCGTGGAGACGCCGAAGGCGTCGGCGAGGCTCTGGATGGTGACGACCTGGCCGGGGGCGATCTCGCCGTCGAGGATGAGGTCGGAGACCTGCCGGTAGACCCGCTCCTGCAGGGTGTCGCGGACGAGCGGCGTGACGCTGAAATCGCTCCGAATGTCGCTCGTCGCCTCGGCCATGGATGCCCTCTGGTCCGTCGGACCATCCCCTCCGGCCGACCCGCGGTGCTTAGCCGGGCGGCCTGTTGCCGGCAACCATAACGCCGCCGGCGACCCCTTGCAGCATCTTTGATCTGTGATCTATGATCACGAATAAGCGGCCGCGCCTGAGAGCGCTGCCCGACAACAAACGAGACCTGGAGCGGCGCGGGCCGCCCGGCACATGGGAGGAAAGAGATGAATTTCCGATCGATCCGCGGCACCGCCGCGGCCGCGCTGGCGCTCGCCGCCGGGCTCGGCATGGCCGCCTCGGCGCAGGCTGCCGAGAAGTACAAGATCTTTCTCAGCATGAGCTACATCGGCAACGACTGGCAGGCCGAGGCCGCCAACATGGTCAAGGCGATGGCAGCTCACAAGAGCATGGTCGACAAGGTCGACCTGCAGGTGCAGGTGGCCGGCCCGAACGCCCAGCGCCAGATCCAGCAGATCAACGCGATGGTACAGTCCGGCGCCCAGGCGATCGTCATCTTCCCGATCTCGCCGACAGCCCTGAACCAGGTGGTCAAGAACGCCTGCGACAAGGGCGTGAAGATCTTCGCCTATGACGGCGAGATCACCGAGCCGTGCGCTCACAACATCTCGATCGACCAGGAAGAGGCCGGCCGCGTCACCGCCGAATGGCTGGTGAAGAAGCTCGACGGCAAGGGCAACATCATCGCCATCACCGGCGTGCCCGGCACCTCGGTCGACACCCTGCGCACGAAGGCCGCCAAGGAGGTGTTCGCCAAGCACCCCGACATCAAGATCGTCGCCGAGGCGGTCGGCATGTGGAGCCAGGCGGTCGCGCGCACCGAGCTCTCGAAGATCCTCGCCACCCACAACTGGGACAGCATCGACGGGCTGTGGATGCAGGTCGGCTGCTACACGGCGAACGCCATGCAACTCGAGGCCGGCAAGACGATCGAGCAGCTTTTGCCGTGCGCCGGCGAGGGCTCGAACGGCGGCCGCATCCAGACGCTGCCGGTCGGCACCGAGGTGGAAGGTGCGGCGATGCCCTACGCGCCGATGGGCGCGCCGCGCATCTCCTACGCCTCGCCCCCCTACTCCGGCGCGCTGGCGCTGAAGCTCGCCGTCGAGGCGCTCGACGGCAAGGACGTGCCGAAGAAGGTGGTGCTGCCGCTGCCGATCGTCACCAACGACACGATCAAGCTCTGCAAGGAAGGCACCTGGCAGGAGATGAAGGACGGCTGCAACGCCTTCCTGCCCTCGATCGTCCCGAACCCCGGCTGGTTCGCCTCGATCTTCTCCGAGCAGACCCCCGAAGTCGGCCTCGCCGCCGCCCTCGTCGGCCAGCCCGAGAACTGATCCTCGATCCCTGAAAAGCGCGGCGGCGCCGGCGATCCCGGCCCGCCGCGACGGTTCCCCGCCCCGGCGCCCCCGCCGGTCGGTGGGTCATGCGTGGAGGCCGACGCCTTGTCCGAGGGATCGAGCAGCAGCCGTGCCGCAGTGTCGGTCCGCAACGTCCGCAAGGCGTTCGGGGCGACGGTGGCGGTCGACGACGTCTCGTTCGACATCGCCCCCGGCACGGCGCACGCGCTGCTCGGCGAGAACGGCGCGGGCAAGTCAACGATCGTCAAGCTGCTCTCCGGCCTGATCGAGCCCGACCGCGGCAGCTTCGAGGTGTTCGGCGAGACCGTGCGGCTGCGCTCGCCGCGCGCGTCGCATGCCCGCGGCATCCAGACGGCGTTCCAGGAGATGACGCTCGTCCCGGATCTCAGCGTCCTCGACAACATGCTCCTGCCCTACGCGCCCGTCGGGCTGACCGGCATGATCCGCCGCCGGGCCGCCGAGGCGGCCGTGCGCGCCCACATCGACAACCTCGGCTTCGACGTCGACCTCGGGGCGGAGGTGCGCGACCTCGATCTGGCGGTGCGCCAGAAGATCGAGATCGCCCGCGCCGTCTACCGCAAGCCGAAGATCCTGCTCCTCGACGAGCCGACCTCGACCCTCGCCGGCCGCGACGTCGACTGGCTCGGCGAGATCATCGCGCGCCTGAAGGCCGAGGGCGTCACCATCGTCTTCATCTCGCACCGCATGCGCGAGGTGCGCGCCTTCTGCGACGGGCTGACGGTGCTGAGGAACGGCCGCGCCATCGCCACCGCCGCCACCGCCTCGCTCGCCGACGAGGCGGTGATCGAGATGATCATCGGCCGGTCGATCGCCAAGACCTTCCCGCCCCGCCCCGCCGCGCCGGCCGTGCCGCCGCCGGAGGTCCTGGCGACGCATGACCTCACCGCCGGCGCCAAGCTCGACGGGGTGTCGCTGTCGCTGAAGCGCGGCGAGATCCTCGGCGTCGCCGGGCTGCAGGGGATGGGGCAGCTCGACCTCTTCCTCGCCTGCGTCGGCCTGCGCACGGTGCGCCGTGGCGAGATCCGCGTCGACGGGCGGACGGTGTCGATCACCTCGCCGGCCGAGGCGCTGCGCCCCAACATCGGCATCGGGCTGTTGCCCGAGGACCGCAAGACCGAGGCGCTGTTCCTCAATCTTTCCGGCAAGCACAACGCCTCGCTGCCGGTGATCGACCGCTTCAGCCACGGTGGCCTGATCGGGCCGCAGGCGGAGACGAGCGCGGTCGAGACCTCGTTCGCGCAGGTGGAGGTCGACCGGCGGGCGCTGTGGATGCCGGTGCGCAGCTTCTCCGGCGGCAACCAGCAGAAGATCGCCATCGCCAAGTGGCTGCTCGCCCAGAGCCGTATCCTGCTCCTGTTCGACCCGACCCGCGGCATCGACGTCGGCACCAAGCACGAGCTCTACGTCCTGATGCGTGCCTTCACGGACGCCGGTGGCTCGATCCTGTTCCACTCAACGGAGGTTCCGGAACTCGTGCATCTCTGCGATCGCGTCGTCGTGCTCTATGGCGGCAAGGTCGCCGCCGAGATCGAGGCGAAGGACCTGACCGAGGGCGCCATCATGCGGCCCGCCCTCGGTGGCGGCGCGGCGGCGGCGGAGCTCGCGGCATGAGCGCGGCGACCTCCTCGACGTCTGCGACGCGGCCGTCCGCCCGCATCGGTGCGCGGCTCGAGCGGCATCGCGGCCTGCTCACGGCGATCGTCGTCTTCGCGGTGCTGCTGTTTGCGGTCGACGCGATCAGCCCGGGCCCGCTCAGCTATTTCGACATCGCCTTCCTGTCCTCGGGCGGCGCGACGCTGGCGCTCGCCGCGGCGGGGCAGACGCTGGTGATCCTGTCCGGTGGCTTCGACCTGTCGGCCGGCGCGGTGATCTCGTTCGTCAACGTCGTGCTCGCGGCCAACATGGACATGGCCGACATGGAGGCGTCGGTGGCGCTGTGGACGGCGGCCGGCATCGCCATCGGCATGGCGACGGGTGCCTTCAACGGCTTCTTCATCGCCTTCCTGCGCCTGCAGCCGATCGTCGTGACGCTGTCGACGATGTTCATCCTGCAGGGCGTCACGCTGCTCGTCATGGACAAGCCCGGCGGCTTCGTCTCGCCGAGCCTCGGGACCTTCTATCTCGGCGACGCCATCCCGAACCTCCTGCCGATGCCGCTCGTCGTACTCGGCGTCGTCATCCTGTTCTGGCTCTGGCTGAAGTCGACGCGCTACGGCACGGCGCTCTACGCGGTCGGCTCGGACCCGGAGGCGGCACGGTCCGCCGGCGTGCGCGTCGACCTCGTGAAGTTCGCCACCTACACGCTGGCCGGCGGCTTCTACGGCCTCGCCGGCGTCTTCATCAGCGCCCAGACCGGCTCGGGCGACCCGCTCATCGGCAACTCGCTGCTGCTTTCGATGTTCGCCGCTGTCGTCGTCGGCGGCACGCGGCTCGGCGGCGGGCGCGGCGGCGCCGTCGGCACGATCGTCGGCGCCTATATCCTGATGATCGTCGTCAACATCCTGCTCGTGCTGAACGTCTCGGCCTACTACTCGACGGTGGCCGAGAGCGTCATCCTGCTGCTCGCAGTGCTGGCGGGATCACTGAGCGGCCACTCGGTGCTCGCCCGCCAGATCCGCGGTGCCGCCACCCACCTGAAGGCCTGGCGCGCCGGCACCCTGCCGCGCCAGATCGGCGGGCCGGACGTCCGCCTCGACACGACGGGGGCGACGCGCGCCGCCAAGCAGGCGAACCCGACGGCGCCGTTCTGGGTGCGCCACGGCGAGGGGCTGAAGATCGCGCTCCCCGCCTACCTGTTCCTCGTGGCAGTCATCATCGTGACCCAGTTCACCCTCGGCAACACGGTGCTGAACTGGGGCTACTGGAACTCGATCATCGTGCTGTCGAGCTTCCTCGCCGTGCTGGCGCTCGGACAGGGCACGGTGATCCTGACCGGCGGCCTCGATCTGTCGGTACCGTGGACGATCGGGCTCTGCGGCATCCTGCTCGCCGGCTTCGTGCAGGGCGCCGACGCGCCGCTCGTCTGGGCGCTGCCGGCGGTGCTCCTGATCGCCTGCCTGATCGGGCTCCTGAACGGCATCGGCATCGTCGTGCTCGGGCTGTCGCCGATCGTCATGACGCTCGCCACCAACGGCCTCATCCAGGGCTTCGCGCTCGTCTACTCGGGCGGCACGCCGGCCGGCTTCTCCTCGCCGCTGTTGCGCTGGTTCATGACGGCGCGGCTTGGCGGCGTCGTCACGCCGGTGGTGATCTTCGTCGTCCTGTTCGCCATCGCCGCGGTGGTGCTGCTCGCCCGCACGCCCTTCGGCCGCCGCGTCTATGCGATCGGCAACAGCGCGCGGGCGGCCGAACTCTCCGGCATCGCCGTCGGGCGGACGCTGATCTGGGTCTACGTGCTCTCGGCCTTCTGCGCCGGCCTCGTCGGCGTGATGCTCACCGGCTTCTCCGGCCAGGCGAGCCTCGGCATGGGCGACGACTACCTGTTGCCGTCGATCGCGGTGGTGGTGGTGGGCGGCGCGCTGATCACCGGCGGACGCGGCCACTACATCGGCATGCTCGGCGGCGTACTGCTGCTGACCGCCCTGCAGACGCTGCTCGCCGGCTCGAACCTGCCCTACGCCACCCGCGCCATCCTCTACGGCGTCGTCGTGCTCGGCGCCGTCATCGCGCTGCGCGAACGCCGCGCCTGATCCTCACCGCCTCTCCGGAAAGTGCCCGCGATGTCCCCCACCTCCCCCGCCGCCGCCGCCGAAGACCTCACCGCCGGGCTCGCCGGCCAGCGCGTGCTGGTCAGTGCGGGCGCCGCCGGCATCGGCCTCGCCATCACCGACCGGCTCCTTCGCCACGGCGCCCGCGTCATCGTCTGCGACGTCGACGAGGCGGCCTTGTTCGCCTTCCGCAAGACGCACCCGGATTCACCCGCCGAGGTGGCCGACGTCTCGTCGGAGGCCGACGTCGACCGGCTGTTCGCAGCCGCCTCGAGCGCGTTCGGCGGGCTCGACGCGCTGATCAACAATGCCGGCATCGCCGGGCCGACGGGAGGCGTCGAGGAGATCGACCCCGCCGCCTGGCGGCGCTGCCTCGACATCGGCCTGACCGGCCAGTTCCTCTGTGCGCGCCGCGCCGTGCCGATGCTGAAGGCCGCAGGCGGCGGCTCGATCGTCAACATGTCGTCGGCCGCCGGGCGGCACGGCTACGCCTTCCGCTCCCCCTACTCGGCGGCGAAGTTCGGCGTGATCGGCTTCACCCAGAGCCTCGCCAAGGAGCTTGGACCCTCGAACATCCGCGTCAACGCCATCCTGCCCGGCATCGTCGAGGGGCCGCGCATCACCAACGTCATCCGCGACCGCGCCGCCCAGCTCGGCATCTCCTACGAGGAGATGGAGGAGCGCTACATCGAGCGCGTCTCGCTCAGGCGAATGGTCAGCCCGCACGACGTCGCGGCGATGGTGGCGTTCCTGCTCTCCGACCTCGGTGCCAACCTCTCCGGGCAGTCGCTCGGCGTCGACGGCAACGTCGAGACGCTGTGATGGCGAACGTCGCGATCATCGGAACGGGGTTCATCGGGCGCGCCTGGGCGATCTCGTTCGCCCGCGCCGGCCATGCCGTGCGGTTGTGGGACGAGGCGGCAGCGGCGCCTGCGGCGGCGATCGCCTACATCGCCGAGGTGCTGCCGACGCTCGCCGAGAACGACCTCCTGAACGGAGCGACGCCGGAGATGGTGCTCGCCCGCATCACGGCGGCAGCAACGCTCGAGGCGGCGCTGGCGGGGGTGTCCTACGTCCAGGAGAACGCACCCGAGCGGCTCGACGTGAAGATCCCGCTGTTCGCCAGGCTCGACGCAGCGGCGCCGGCGGACGCGGTGCTGGCGAGCTCAACGTCGGCGATCCTGCCCTCGGCCTTTACCGAGGCCCTGCCGGGGCGGCACCGCTGCCTCGTCGTCCACCCGATCAACCCGCCCTACCTGATCCCGGCCGCCGAGGTGGTGCCGGCGCCGTGGACGACGCCCGAGACGGTGGAGCGCGCTCGCGCGTTCCTCGTCGCGGCCGGCCAGGCGCCGATCGTGATGAAGCGCGAGCTCGACGGCTTCGTGATGAACCGCATGCAGGGCGCGCTGCTCGAGGAGGCGTTCCGCCTCGTCGCCGACGGCTATGCGACGGTCGAGGACGTCGATGTCGGCATCCGCGAGGGGCTGGCGCTGCGCTGGTCGTTCATGGGGCCGTTCGAGACGATCGATCTCAACGCGCCCGGCGGCGTGCGCGACTATGTCGAGCGCTACCAGGGCATCTACGAAAACCTGCACCCCGCCTTCACCCGGCGCGTCGACTGGGCCGGGCCGGTGCTGGAAGGCATCGAGCGCGACCGCCGCGCGGCCGTGCCAGCCGACAAGCTCGTCGACCGCCAGAAGTGGCGCGACCGCCGGCTGATGGCGCTCGCCGCCCACAAGCGCCGCGCCGCCCGCGACATCGGAGAGTGACGCCGCCAAAGGCGCGCGTAGAAGGGACGACCATGACCGACAGCAGCACCGGACCCGGCAAGACGGCACAGACGAAGACGACGGGCGGCGACGCCGTCGTCATCACCTGCGCCATCACCGGGGCGATCCACACGCCGACGATGTCGCCCTATCTGCCGATCACCGCCGACGAGATCGCCCGCGAGGCGATCGCCGCGGCCGAAGCGGGCGCTGCCATCCTGCACCTGCACGCCCGCGACGAGGTGACCGGCAAGCCGGACCAGACGCCGGAGGCCTTCGCCCGCTTCCTGCCGCGCATCAAGCAGCAGACCAATGCCGCCATCAACATCACCACCGGCGGCAGCCCCTACATGCGCGTCGAGGAGCGCGTGCTGCCGGCCGCGACCTTCAAGCCGGAAGTCGCCTCGCTCAACATGGGCTCGATCAACTTCGGCCTCTACCACCTCGTGCCGAAGTACAAGGAGTTCAAGTTCGACTGGGAGAAGCCGCACCTCGAAGCCACGAAGGATCTCGTCTTCCGCAACTCCTTCAAGGACATCGAGTACATCCTGGAGACCTGCTACGGAAACGGGACGCGCTTCGAGTTCGAGTGCTACGACATCGCGCACCTCTACAACCTCGCGCACTTCGCTGATCGCGGGCTGGTGAAGGCGCCGTTCTTCGTGCAGTCGGTGTTCGGGCTCTTGGGCGGCATCGGCCCGCACCCGGAGGACGTCGCCCACATGAAGCGGACGGCCGACCGGCTGTTCGGCGACAGCTATCGCTGGTCGGTGCTCGGCGCCGGCTCGGCGCAGCTTCGCATCGCCGCCCAGGCGGCGGCGCTCGGCGGCAACATCCGCGTCGGCCTCGAGGACAGCCTGTGGGCCGGCAAGGGCAAGCTCGCGACCTCCAACGCCGAGCAGGTGGCGCTCGCGCGGAAGATCATCGAGGGCCTCGGCAAGCGCGTCGCCACCCCCGACGAGGCGCGCGAGATCCTGTCCCTGAAGGGCGGCGACAACGTCGCCTTCTGAGCGGAGGAGTGAAGCCCGTGCTGCGCATCGAGGTCTTCTGCGCCGACAAGGACAGCCTCGGCGAGGGTCCGCTCTGGGACGTCGCCGAGCAGCGGCTCTACTGGATCGATTCCTACGGGCCGGCGGTGCACCGCTGCGACCCGAAGGGCGGTGACAAGCGCACGTGGCAGCTGCCGGAGCCGGTCGGCTCGATGGCGCTGCGGGCCGGCGGCGGCGCGGTGGTGTCGCTGCGCTCCGGCTTCCACTTCCTCGACTTCGAGACGGGCGCGGTCACGCGCATCAACGAGACGCAGCCGGGCGAGCTCCGGCCGCGGCTCAATGACGGCAAGGTCGACCGTCAGGGTCGCTTCGTCGCCGGCTCGATGGACTTTGAGGAGCGCGATCCGGTCGGCAAGCTGTTCCGCCTCGATCCGGACCTTTCGCTCACCACCCTCGACACCGGCATCATCTGCTCGAACGGCCCGTGCTGGAGCCCGGACGGGCGCACCCTCTACTTCGCCGACACCTCGAGGCGGGTGATCTACGCCTACGACTACGAGCCGGAGACGGGGGCGGTGCGGTCGCGGCGGGTGTTCACGAGCTTCGAGAAGCTGCGCGGCCTGCCGGACGGCGCCACCGTCGATGCGGAAGGCTATGTGTGGAGCTGCGAGGTCTATTCGGGCCGGCTGATCCGCTTCGACCCGCTCGGCGTCGTCGACCGCATCGTCGGCCTGCCGGTGCAGTCGACGACGAGCCTGATCTTCGGCGGGGCCGACCTCGACATCGCCTATGTGACGTCGATGGCCCGGCCGATGGGCAATGAGTACCACCGCGAGCGCGAGGCGGGCTGCGTGTTCGCTGTGCACGGCCTCGGCGTGCGCGGCCTGCCCGAGCCGCGCTTCGCCGGCTGACAAGAGATTTCGGGAGGAGGACCCCCATGAAGATCGACATCGTCGTCGACGTGAAGACGACGCTCGGCGAAGGGCCGCTGTGGGACGTCGAGCAGCAGCGCCTCTACTGGATCGACTCGTTCGACGGCCGCGTCTTCCGGGCGACCGCCGACGGGCGCGAGATTCGCGCCTGGGACGTGCCGGCGAAGATCGGCTCGATCGCCATCCGCAAGGACGGCTCGGGCTGCGTCTGCTCGCTCGCCACCGGCTTCCACCTGCTCGACTTCAACACCGGCGACGTGACGCTGATCCACGATCCGGAGCCGGACAAGCCGGCGAACCGCATCAACGACGGCAAGGTCGACAAGCGCGGGCGGTTCGTCTCGGGCTCAATGGACACGATGGAATCCGGGCCGAACGGCGCGCTCTACCGGCTCGACCCGGACTTCACGGTCACCAAGCTCGACGACGGCATCATCGTCTCGAACGGGCCGTGCTGGAGCCCGGACGGCAGGACCTTCTACTTCGCCGATTCTTGGAGCGGCGAAATCTGGGCCTACGACTACGATCTCGACACCGGCGGCGTCTCCAACCGGCGCACGTTCGCGAAGGTCGACACCTCGCGCGGCGGCGCGGCGGACGGCTCCACGGTGGATGCCGAGGGCTTCCTGTGGAACGCCCAGGTCTACGACGGCAAGATGGTGCGCTACGCCCCGGACGGCAGCGTCGACCGTATCATCGAGATGCCGGTGAAGAAGGTGACGAGCGCGATGTTCGGCGGGCCAAACCTCGACATCCTCTACGTGACGTCGATGGCGAAGCCGCCGCTGCCGCGCTTTCCGGGCGACGGCGTCCTGCGCGGCAGCCTGTTCGCCATCACCGGCCTCGGCATCAAGGGCCTGCCGGAGCCGCGCTTCGGGGCGTGACCGAAGGCGGTGCCAGCGACGGCAGATCTGCCTCGAAAGCAAAAGGGCCGCCCGGTGAGGCGGCCCTTCTCGATTCCGGTCGGGCCGTGTGGCCGCAGACCCGTCGGCGACGTCGCGTCACTGCGGCGCGGTGGTGCTCTGCGTCGCCTTGCGCTGCTCGTCGATGAGACGGTTGCGGGCCTCCTCGGCGCGCTTCTGCAGCTCGCCCTCGAGCTTGTCCTGGCGGGCCTGCAGCGCCTCGGCGTCGATCGGCGGGCCGTCATAGATCTTGGTGAAGCCGGCGAGCGAGATCGGGAAGTTCACCGGCTTCGCCTGCTGGTTCAGGGTCGTCAGCACCAGCTGGTCGCCCTTCTTGAACTGCGCGATGATGGCGTCGGTGACGACCATCTCGGCGTAGCAGGCGTTCGGGAAGCAGATCGAGTAGCGCGCCTGCTCCTGCTTGCCGCCGTCGACCTGCACGCGCAGGCCGGGCTGGATCAGCATCGCCGGCGGCACCGCGATCAGGAGCACCTTGCGCGATTCGCCCTCGATCTCGCGGATCGCCACCGAGGCGAGGAACTGGCCCTCGTCGGTGCGCAGCTCCTGGTTGATCAAGCAGACCTGCTTGTTCGCCTGCGGGTCCTTGTTGCAGAGCTTGATCCACTCGAGATCGGCCTGCAGCAGCGCGTCGGTGGAGGTGGCGGGTGCCGCGTCCTGCGCCTGAGCCGGGGCGAGCGCGCCGGCGACGAGCATCGCCGCGCCGCCGATCGCCGACAGGAGGCTGGCCGTCCCGCGCTTCTGCAAAAACTCAACCGTCATGGAAATCCCGTCCGTCCCTGTCTTGCGGCCGTCCCCGCCACGGTGGCGCAGGGCCGATCCTCGTATGCCTGCGCCCATCCGGCGCACGCATGGCGACCGAACGCGGCGACAGCATGGCGGGCCGGTCCGGCCCATAGTTGCGGCATCCATACCCCTCCCGCCCCGGCTTTTCCACCGCTTCCGGCGCTCCGGCGCGCTTCTTCGCGGCGGCGTGGCACCAATGCCGCGGTTGCGGGGCCGGCCGCGAACGCGCACATGAGGGCGATCCAATCGCCAACCGGAGACCGACGATGACGACGCCCGCCGAACCGATGACCGTCGACGTCGTCTCCGACGTCGTCTGCCCGTGGTGCTATCTGGGCAAGCGCCGGCTTGAACTCGCGCTCGAGCAGGCCGAGGACATCGCGGTGGAGGTGCGCTGGCAGCCCTTCCAGCTCGACCCGACGATCCCCGACGGCGGCGTCGACCGCGAGGAATACTTCCGCCAGAAGTTCGGCGACCTCGGCCGCGTCGCCGCCATCCACGAGCGCCTGAAGGAGCTCGGCGACGGCGTCGGCATCCGCTTCGCCTTCGAGCGCATCGCCCGCACGCCGAACACCCTCGACGCCCACCGGCTGATTCGCTGGGCCTCGATCGAGGGCGCCGGCGAGGAGGTGGTGGAGAAGCTGTTCAGCCTGTTCTTCGAGGACGCCGCCGACCTCGGCGACATCGATGTGCTGGTCGAGGCGGCGGTGTCGGTGGGCCTGCCGGGCGATCTCGTGCGCCGGCTGCTCGAGAGCGACGCCGACCGCGACGAAGTGCGCGCGGAGATCGCCCAGGCACAGCGCATCGGCGTCACCGGCGTGCCGTGCTTCATCATCGACGGCCGCTACGCCGTGATGGGGGCGCAGGAGCCGGAGGCGATCGTCGCGGCGCTGCGTCAGGCCCGCGACGAGCGCGAGGGGCTCGTCGAGCGCGAGTGACCGCGCGGCGGCGGACCTTTCGGCGGCGGTGCCTTCGGGGGCGGCCCCTTGGCGGCTGGCCCCTTCGATAGCTGCGCCGGCATCTGCGTCAGGGTCTGCGGCGTGCGCTCGGTCTCGTCGGCGAGGCGGGCGAGCCGGATCATGATCGAGGCGGTGCCCCTCAGGCGGTCGTCGGCAGTCGCCCAGTCGCGCGACAGCACCACCTTCTGGTCCGGTCGGATCTTCGCGAGCGAGCCCTGCTCGGCGATGTAGCGCACGAGGCCGACGGAGTTGGCGAAGACGCCGTCGCGGAAGGTGATGACGACGCCCTTCGGGCCGGCGTCGATCTTCTCGACGTTCGCCTTCCGGCACAGCCCCTTGATGAAGACGATCTTCAGGAGGTGCTCGACCTCGTCAGGCAGCGCACCGAAGCGGTCGACGAGCTCGGCCGCGAAGCCGTCGATGTCGGTGGTCTCAACGAGGTCGGCGAGGCGGCGGTAGAGGTTGAGACGCAGCTGCAGGTCCGGGACGTAAGTCTCGGGAATCATGACTGGCGTGCCGACCGAGATCTGCGGCGACCACGGCTCGTCGACGGCCTCCTCGCCACCCGCCTTCAGCGTCGCGACCGCCTCCTCCAGCATCGACTGGTAGAGCTCGTAGCCGACCTCCTTGACGTGGCCGGACTGTTCCTCGCCGAGGAGGTTGCCGGACCCGCGGATGTCGAGGTCGTGGCTGGCGAGCTGGAAGCCGGCGCCGAGCGTGTCGAGCGACTGCAGCACCTTGAGGCGCCGTTCGGCGGTGGCGGTGAGCTTGCGGTCGGCCGGCACGGTGAACAGCGCATAGGCTCGCGTCTTCGAGCGGCCGACGCGGCCGCGCAGCTGGTAGAGCTGGGCGAGGCCGAACATGTCGGCGCGGTGGACGATCAGCGTGTTGGCGGTCGGCACGTCGAGGCCGGACTCGACGATCGAGGTCGAGAGCAGCACGTCGTACTGGCCCTCGTAGAAGGCGTTCATGACGTCTTCCAGCTCGGTCGCCGCCATCTGGCCGTGGGCGACGGCGACCTTCAGCTCCGGCACCGCCTGGTCGAGGAACTCCTTGCGCTCGGCGAGGTCGGAGACGCGCGGGCAGACATAGAAGGCCTGGCCGCCTCGGAAGCGCTCGCGCAGGAGCGCCTCGCGGACGACGAGCGGGTCGAACGGGGTGATGAAGGTGCGCACCGCCAGCCGGTCGACCGGGGGTGTCGCGATCAGCGACAGCTCGCGAACGCCGGTGAGGGCCAGCTGCAGCGTGCGCGGGATCGGGGTGGCGGTGAGCGTCAGCACGTGGACGTCGGCCTTGATCTCCTTCAGCCGCTCCTTGTGCTTGACGCCGAAGTGCTGCTCCTCGTCGACGATCAGGAGGCCGAGGTCGCGGAACTTGACGCCCTTGGCGAGCAGCGCGTGAGTGCCGACGGCGATGTCGATGTCGCCGCTCTCGATGCCGGTGCGCACCTCCGCTTGGTCCTTCGCACTGACGAGGCGCGACAGCTGCGCGACCTTCACCGGCAGGCCCTGGAAGCGGTTGGCGAAGGACTTGTAGTGCTGGCGGGCAAGCAGCGTCGTCGGCACCAGCACCGCCACCTGGCGGCCGGACATGGCGGCGACGAAGGCGGCGCGCAGCGCCACTTCCGTCTTGCCGAAGCCGACGTCGCCGCAGACGAGCCGGTCCATCGGACGGCCGGCCGCGAGGTCTTCGGTGACAGCCTCGATGGCGGCGAGCTGGTCGTCGGTCTCGTCGTACTGGAAACGGGCGGCGAACTCGCCGCTGAGGCCGTCCGGCGGCGTCAGCGCCGGGGCGACCTTCAGCAGGCGCGCGGCGGCCGTCTTGATCAGGCCGTCGGCGATCTCGCGGATGCGCTTCTTGACGCGCGCCTTGCGCGCCTGCCAGGCGCCGCCGCCGAGCTTGTCGAGGGTCGCCTCGGTCTCCTCCGAGCCGTAGCGCGTCAGGAGCTCGATGTTCTCGACCGGCAGGAACAGCTTGTCGCCGCCGGCATAGACGAGCTCGAGGCAGTCGTGCGGGGCGCCGGCGGCCAGCAGCGTCTTCAGCCCGACGAAACGGCCGATGCCGTGGTCGACGTGGACGACGAGATCGCCCTCGGCGAGGCTCGTCGCCTCCGAGAGCACGTCGGCGCCGCTGGCGCGACGGCGGCGCGGGCGCACCAGGCGGTCGCCGAGGATGTCCTGCTCGCCGATGAAGGCGAGCTCGTCGGTCTCGAAGCCGTGCTCAAAGCCGAGGACCGCGAGCGTAATGGTCGAGCGCGGCGTCGCCGGCACCTCTCCCCAGCCGTCGACCTTCTGCATGCCGCCGAGGCCGTGGTCGGCGAGCACCTGGCCGAGGCGGTCGCGCGAGCCGGCGCTCCAGGCGGCGAGCACGACGCGCTTCTTCGCGTGGCGCAGCGAGACGATGTGCTTCACCGCGGCGTCGAAGACGTTGTCGCCGGCCGAGCGCTCGGCGGCGAAGCTGTGGCCGACTCGGCCGCCGAGATCGACGATGCGCTTCGTCGAGGTCGGCGGCAGCGCGAACGGCGACAGCCGGAACAGCGGCCGGCCGGCGAGCGCCGCGCCCCAGGCGTCCGCGTCGAGATAAAGCGCGCCCGGCTCGATCGGCCGGTAGGGGACCTCTGCCTTGGCACCCTCGATGGTCGTCCGGCGCGATTCGTAGTGGTCGCGGGCCGTCTTCAGGCGCTCGGCGAAGGCGTCGTCGGCGAGATGGTCGATGACGACGGGCGCCTCGCCGATCAGGTCGAAGACGGTGCCGAGGCGCTCGTGGAAGAGCGGCAGCCAGTGCTCGAGGCCCGGAAAGCGCCGGCCATCGCTGACGGACTGGAAGAGCGCGTCGTTGCGGTCGGGCGCGCCGAAGGCGGCCATGTAGCCCTGGCGGAAGCGGCGGATGGTGTCGGGCGACAGCACCACCTCGCTCATCGGCACGAGCTCGATGCGGGTCAGCTGGCCGGTGGTGCGCTGCGTCTCGGCATCGAAGGCGCGGATCGAATCGAGTGTGTCGCCGAAGAAGTCGAGCCGCACCGGCGCCTCGGCGCCGGGGGCGAACAGGTCGACGATGCCGCCACGGACGGCATATTCGCCGGCGTCCCGCACGGTCGCCGTCCGGAGAAAGCCGTTGTCCTCCAGCCAGCGCACCAGCGTGCCGAGTTCGACACGATTGCCGACGGCGGCGGCGAAGACGCCGGCCGCCAGCACGTCGATGGCCGGGACGCGCTGGGCCACGGCGTTGACGGTGGTGAGCAGGACCCGCGGCTTCTTCGAGGGCCGCGCCAGCGCCGACAGCGACGCCATCCGCCGCGCCGCCACCACCGCGCTCGGCGAAACGCGGTCATAGGGCATGCAGTCCCAGGCCGGCAGGGCGAGGGTCTCGACGCCGGGGGCGAAGAAGCCGAGGGCCTGCTCGAGCCAGGCGAGGCGCTGGCCGTCGCGGGCTATGACGGCGAGCACGGTGCCGCTGCCGGCGGCGGCCGCAGCCGCACGCGCGAGATCGCCGACGACGAGGCCGTCGTGGCCGTCCGGGACGGAGGCGAGGACCGTCTCGCCGGGCGCCGCGATCAGCTTGGCGGGATCGAAGCGGATCATCGCTCCACCGCCGCCAGGCCGAGGCCGGCCCGGTGGAAGGCCATCAAGTCGCCCATCATGGCGGCGTCCGCCGCATCCTCCGGCGCCAGGCGGCCGGTGAAGATGCCGTAGAGAAGGTCGTCAGGCGTCTCCATCAGCGCCTCGAAGGCGTCGAGCTCGGCCTCGCTCATGGCGGCGAGGCGGGCATCGGCGAAGGCACCGAGCAGCAGGTCCATCTCGCGGGTGCCGCGGTGCCAGGCGCGGAAGAGCACGCGACGGCGGCGCGGGTCGAGCTCGGCGCTCGTGAGGATGGTTCCGGTCATGATCGAGGTTCTCGCGACGTTCGCGCCGCGTTCTAGCGCCGACCGGCGGAAAAGTCAGGGGGAAAGCGGGAAAGCGACATCGATGGGAGGTATGCGCTTCTGGACGACGCTCCGATCGGGCACGTCCCTGACGCGAAGCTTAGGTGCGTCGCGACGCTTCCTGCCTGGATCGACGCGCAACACCTGCGCGCGGCGCGCCGATCCCGTAACGTCGCGCCCATGCGTCCCGAGATTCTCAATCCCCTGTTTCGGCCCGTCTCGTCGCTGAAGGGCGTCGGGCCGAAACTCGGCAAGGCGTTGGAGCGGCTGCTCGATCCGCCCGATGGCGGTGAGCCGCTGATCGCCGACCTGCTGTTCCATCTGCCGACCGGCATCGTCGACCGGCGCTTGCGCCCGGGCGTCGCCCGCATGCCGCACGGGGCGGTGGTGACGCTGACGCTGCGCATCGACCGCCATGAGCCGCCGCGGCCGGGCTCGCGGGCGCCCTACAAGGTGTTCGGCCACGACGAGACCGGCGAGGTGGCGCTGATCTATTTCCACCCGCGCGCCGACTGGCTGGAGAAGCAGCTGCCGGTCGGTGCCGTGCGGCACGTCTCGGGCCTCGGCGAGTGGTTCAACGCACGCGCCCAGATCGCCCACCCCGACTATGTCGTCGCCGAGGACGACCTCGCCAGCCTGCCGCTGGTCGAGCCGGTCTATCCGCTCACCGAGGGCGTCGGGCAGAAATCGCTGTCGCGGGCGGTGGCGGCGGCGCTCGCCGCCGTTCCCGTGCTGCCGGAGTGGCAGGACGCGGCATGGCTGGCGCGTCAGGGGTGGCCGGGCTTCCGCGAGGCACTTGCCGACGTGCACGAGCTGCGCTCGGCGGGTCTCGACGGACCGGGCCGGTCGCGCCTCGCCTATGACGAGCTCTTGGCGAGCCAGGTGGCGCTGGCGCTGGTGCGGGCACGCCAGCGCAAGGCGGTCGGGCGGGCGCGGCCACCGACCGGGCAAATCACCGAGAAGCTGCGGACCGCCCTGCCCTTCGCGCTCACCGGCTCGCAGGACGCCGCCATCGCCGAGGTCGCCGCCGATCTGTCGGCGCCGCACCGGATGCTGCGGCTGCTGCAGGGCGACGTCGGCTCCGGCAAGACGATGGTGGCGCTGTTCGCGGCAGCGATGACCGCCGAGGCCGGCGGCCAGTCGGCGCTGATGGCGCCGACAGAACTGCTCGCCCGCCAGCACTATGCCTCGATCGCGCCGCTGGCCGACGCCGCCGGGCTGCGGGTGGCGCTGCTCACCGGAAAGGATCGCGGCCGCGACCGGCAGGCGGCGCTCGCCGGCCTCGCCGATGGCACGATCGATGTCGCCATCGGGACGCACGCGCTGTTCCAGACCGGCGTGGCGTTCGCCGATCTGGCGCTCGCCGTCGTCGACGAGCAGCACCGGTTTGGCGTCCACCAACGGCTGGCGCTGACCTCGAAGGGCGCCGGCGTCGACGTGCTGGTGATGACGGCGACGCCGATCCCGCGGACGCTGGTGCTATCGCTGTTCGGCGACATGGACGTGTCGCGGCTGACGGAAAAGCCCGCGGGCCGCCGGCCGATCGACACCCGCACCGTGCCATTCGAGCGGATGGAGGAGCTCGTCGAGCGCCTCGCGGTGGCGACTGCCGAGGGCCAGAAGGCCTACTGGGTCTGTCCGCTGGTGGAGGAGAGCGAGCTCGTCGACCTGTCGGCCGCCGAGGAGCGCTACACGGCTCTGAAGGCGCGCTTCGGCGGGATGGTCGGGCTGGTGCACGGGCGGATGTCGACGGTGGAGAAGGACGCGGCGATGGCGGCGTTCCGGTCGGGCGAGACGCGCATCCTCGTCGCCACCACCGTGATCGAGGTCGGCGTCGACGTGCCGGACGCGACGATCATCGTCATCGAGCACGCCGAGCGCTTTGGCCTGGCGCAGCTACACCAGCTGCGCGGCCGCGTCGGCCGCAGCGACCGGGCCTCGGTATGCCTGCTGCTCTATCGCGGCCCACTCGGCGAGACGGCGAAGGCGCGGCTCGCGGTGCTGCGCGACAGCGACGACGGTTTCCGCATCGCCGAGGAGGATCTCAAATTGCGCGGCGAGGGTGAACTGCTCGGCACCCGCCAGAGCGGCAGCCCCGGCTTCCGCATCGCCGACCTCGCGCTGCACGGGGAGCTCGTCGAGGCGGCGCGGGACGACGCGCGGCTGATCCTCGCCACCGATCCCGAACTCGCCGGCCCGCGCGGACAGGCGCTGCGCGTGCTGCTGCACCTGTTCCGGCGGGATGCGGCGGTGCGGTTGTTGCGGTCGGGATGAGCTACTCGGCCGCCGCCGAAAGCGTCGCGGCGACCGGAACCGGTGGTGCGGGCTGCGCGCTGCCGGGTTTGTCGCCGGGCATGACGAGGCCGGCGGAGATGACGAGCTTTGCCGCCTCTTCCACCGTCATGTCGAGCTCGAGGATCTCCGAGCGGCGCACGTAGAGCAGGAAGCCGGACGTCGGGTTCGGTGTCGTCGGCAGGAACACCGAGACGACCTCGTCGTCGGGTTGCAGCTTGTCGGCGATCTCGCCACGGGCGTTCGAGGAGATGAAGACGACGGACCACAGGCCGAGGCGCGGATACTCGATCAGGCCGGCCTTCTTGAAGGAGTTGTCCGAGCGGGTCAGCACCGTCTGGAAGATCTGCTGCAGGCCGCGATAGAGGTTGCGGACGAGCGGCATGCGGTCGAGGGCGCGTTCGCCGACCCTGAGCAGGGATCGTCCGACGAAGTTCGCGGTGAGGAAGCCGAGCAGCGTCAGGGCCGCGAGCGCGAACAGGAGGCCGACACCGGGAACGGAGAACTGGAGATAGGCGTCGGGGTTGTAGCCGGCCGGGATCAGCGGCTTCACCAGGCTGTCCACCCAGTGGATGAACGACCACGTCAGATAGAACGTGATGCCGATCGGTCCGGCGACGATGACGCCGGTGAGGAAATAGTTGCGCAGGCGCGTCATCGCTGTCCCGTCTGCTCGCCCTCGACCCCGAGCGCCATGCAATCGCCCGGCCATCCAAATGGCAAGGCGAACCTTCGGACGAGACCGCTACGCTACGGTGACGGCGCTACTCGACGGTGACGGATTTGGCGAGATTGCGCGGCTGGTCGACGTCGGTGCCGTTCACCACGGCGGTGTGATAGGCGATCAGCTGGATCGGCACCGCATAGACGAGCGGTGTCACCTCCTCCGGCATCTCCGGCAGCACCAGCGTCTCGGCCGGCGCGATGCCGGCGTTGCGCACGCCCTCGGCGTCGGTGACGAGGATGATGCGGCCGCCGCGGGCGGCGACCTCCTGCATGTTCGACGCGGTCTTCTCGAAGAGCCGGTCGGACGGGGCGATGACGACGACCGGCACCTTCTCGTCGACGAGCGCGATCGGGCCGTGCTTGAGCTCGCCCGCCGCATTGCCTTCAGCATGGATGTAGCTGATTTCCTTCAGCTTCAGCGCACCTTCCAGCGCGATCGGGTAGCTCAGGCCGCGGCCGATGTAGAGGACGTCGGCGGAGCGGTGGATGCGGCGGGCGAGCGCCTCGATCTGCGGCTCGAGGCGGAGCGCCTGCGCCATCAGCCGCGGCACCTCCGACAGCGCCCGCACCAGCCGCGCCTCCTCCGCCGCATCGACGCGGCCGCGCGCCTTGCCGGCGGCGATCGCGAGCGAGGCGAGCACGGCGAGCTGGCAGGTGAAGGCCTTCGTCGAGGCGACGCCGATCTCGGGCCCGGCGAGCGTCTTGAAGACGGCGCCGGCCTCGCGGGCGATCGTCGAGGTGGTGACGTTGACGATGGCGGCGATCGGGCTGCCGCCGGACTTGCAGTAGCGCAGGCTCGCCAGCGTGTCGGCGGTCTCGCCCGACTGCGAGACGACGAGGGCGAGGTCGCCCGGCAGGATCGGCGCCTCGCGGTAGCGGAACTCCGAGGCGACGTCGATTTCCACCGGGATACCGGCGATGCGCTCGAACCAGTACTTGCCGACGAGGCCGGCATAGAAGGCCGTGCCGCAGGCGGTGATGGTGATGCGCTTGACGTCGGCGAAGTCGAACGGCAGCGCATCGAGCGGGCGCACCGTCTCGGTGGCGAAGTCGAGATAGTGGGCGAGCGTGTGGCCGACGACCTCCGGCTGCTCGTGGATCTCCTTCGCCATGAAGTGGCGGTAGTTGCCCTTGTCGACGAGGAAGGCGCTGGCCGCCGCGACCACCACCGGACGCTCCACCGGCCGGTCGTATTCGTCGAAGATCTCGACGCTCTCGCGCGTCAGCACCGCCCAGTCGCCGTCGTCGAGATAGACGACGCGGCTCGTGAAGGGGGCGAGCGCGATGGCGTCGGAGCCGAGATAGACCTCGCCGGTGCCAAGGCCAATGGCGAGCGGCGAGCCGCGACGGGCGGCGAGCAGGAGGTCCTCCTCGCCCTTGATGATGGCGGCGAGCGCGAAGGCGCCGCGCAGCCGCTTCAGGGCAGCTCCCATCGCCGCACGGGGCGTGAGCCCCTCGGCGAGGCCGCGGGTGATGAGGTGGGCGACGACCTCGGTGTCGGTATCGCTCTCGAACACGGCGCCGCCGGCGACGAGCTCGTCCTTCAGCTCGCGGAAGTTCTCGATGATGCCGTTGTGGACGACGGCGACGCGGTCGGTGGCGTGCGGGTGGGCATTGCGCTCGGTCGGCGCGCCATGGGTTGCCCAGCGGGTGTGGCCGATGCCGGCAGTGCCGGTGAGCGGGGCGCGGTCGAGGGAGGCCTCGAGGTTTTTGAGCTTGCCCTCGGCGCGGCGGCGGGTGAGATCGCCGTGCTCCAGCACTGCGACGCCGGCGGAGTCATAGCCGCGATACTCGAGCCGCTTCAGCGATTCGACGATCCGCTCCGCCACCGGCCGCGTGCCGAGGATGCCGACGATGCCGCACATGGACGCGTTTCCCCGTACCGTTTCCGTTCCGCCGCCGGTGTAGAGGAGCGGGCGGCCGGCCGCCAATCAAACTCGGTGTCGGTTTGTGACCGGCCGGCAGCACTCTGCGCCTGCGCCGCTTGATAGTGTGTGGACGAGCGGCCTCCATCATTACTGCCGCGGGACATCAGGGGGATCGCTGTCCCACGGCGCGCCCCTCTCCGGCCACGTGATCGGAAACCATGCGCACATTCACGCCGACCGGCGATTTCTTCCTGATCCTCGCGGCGGTGTCGGCCGTCGCCGTGCTGCTGCACCTCGCCTTCCTGCTGCCACGGCTGCGCGGCCAGGACGGCGCGTCGAAGCCGAGCGACACCATCCAGACGGTCATCGGCGCGATGTTCGCCCTGTCGATGACGTTCCTGGCGAACGCCACCTGGGCAACGGACGACCGCGCCCGGGAAGCGGTGAACGCCGAGGCGCGCAGCATCCGCCTGATGGAGATCTATGCCGCCCCGCTCGATCCCGCCCTGCACCAGCACCTGGACGGCCTGCTGGCTGACTATGCCGAGGCAGCGGCGCGGGAGTGGCAGGACATGGTGGACGGCCTGGCGAGCGAGGAGGCCGAGCAGGAGCTGAAGGAAGCCTACGAATTCGTCCTCGGCGGCCTGACGGACGGCGGCTTCACGCCGCTCGTCCAGCAACGGCTCCTCGTCACGCTCGACGGCCTCTCGGCGGCGCGTCAGCAGCGGCTGTCGATCGCCCAGGAGAGCGTGCGCGGCTGGCAGTGGTTTCTCGTCGTCGGCCTCGCCCTGATCCTGCTGGTCTCGGTCGCTGCCGTCCACGCCGCCGTGCCGATGGCGCGCGTGCGGGCGCTCGCCATCACGGTGGCAGCGATCACGACGATGTTCTTCGTCGTCCTCACCTACCAGCAGCCCTTCGGCGGCTCGGCGTCACTGACGCCGGCGCCGATCCTGGAGGCGGCGAAGGCGCTGCGGTGAGGGTAGTAGCCTCGGGTGCAACCCGATCCGAGATGCGCGGGCTCCGCGAGATTTGCCGTCCGCCGGTCTCGCATCGAGGTGACGGACTCACTCCCCGCCCCGCTGTTTCGCCCGCGCCCGGATCTCGCCGGCGCGGCCTTCCTTCACGACCTGGCGGCCGCGGGCGATGGCGAGGGCGTCGGCGGGGACGTCGGCGGTGATGACGCTGCCGGACCCGACATAGGCGCCAGCACCGATCGTCACCGGGGCGACGAGGGCGGAGTTGGAGCCGATGAAGGCGCCGGCGCCGATGTCGGTGAAGTGCTTCGAGCCGCCGTCATAGTTGCAGGTGATGGTGCCGGCGCCGACGTTGGCTGCCCGGCCGACGCGGGCATCGCCGATATAGGAGAGGTGGTTGAGCTTGGCGCCGTCCTCGACGGTGGCGTTCTTCACCTCGACGAAGTTGCCGACCCTGGCGCCTGCGCCGATCGCCGCCCCCGGCCGCAGGCGGGCGAACGGGCCGATGCTGGCGCCGGCGGCCACCGTGGCGCCCTCGAGATGCGAGAAGGCGTGGATCACCGCCCCCTCGCCCACCGTCACGCCCGGACCGAAGACGACGTTCGGCTCCACCAGCACGTCGCGGCCGAGCACGGTGTCGGTCGAGAAGAACACGGTCTCGGGGGCGATGAGCGTCGCGCCGGCGACGAGGGCCGCGGCGCGGGCACGGGCCTGGAAGACGGCCTCGCAGCGGGCGAGCTGGGCGCGGTCGTTGACGCCGAGGACCTCGTCCTCACCGGCGACGACCACCTCGACCCTGAGGCCGCGGGCGTTGGCGCCGGCGACCGCGTCGGTCAGGTAGAACTCGCGCTTGGCGTTGTCGTCGGAGATGTCGTCGAGGAGCGGCAGCACGTGGTCGCCGCGGAAGGCCAGGATGCCGGAGTTGCAGAGCCGCACCATCCGCTCAGCCGGCGAGGCCTCGCGGTCCTCGCGGATGGCGACGAGCCGGCCGCCGTCGACGATGAGCCGGCCGTAGCCCGCCGGATCCGCCGCCTCGAAGCCGACGACAACGACGTCGGCACCCTCGGCGAGGCGAGCGCGGGCGGCGGCGATCGTCTCCGGCCGCACGAGGGGCGCGTCGCCGCAGAGCACGAGGACGTCGCCAGTGGCCGTCTCCAGCGCGGCGCGGGCGGCGAGAACGGCGTGGGCGGTGCCACGGCGCTCGACCTGCACGAACATCTCGGCCGAGGGCGACAGGGCCTGAACGGTGGCCGCGACCGTCTCCGCGCCGTTGCCGACGACGACCGCCAGCCGCTCGGCGCCCGCGGCTTCCGCCGCCTTGACGACGTGGGCGATCATCGGCCGGTTGCCGACCGCGTGCAGGACCTTCGGGCGCGCCGAGCGCATCCGCGTGCCTTCACCCGCCGCGAGCACCACCGCCAGGCAGCCGCGTCCAGTCATCGTTCTCTCCTTCGTGTCGGTCGCCGACCAGCGACAGGGGTGTCGCCGCCGGTCCGCGGGCCTTCATCGGGGCCGCACTTGCCCTCGCCGTCACGAGCGCGTCAAGGCGACGGCTCCCGCTTGCCCCGTCGCGGTCCCTCGCCCACAGTGCCGACGAATTGATGGCGGCGGCGGCGCCGGCCGGGTCCGGTCGCCGCGGTCGTCACGGTCGTTTTTCCGGCGCCCCGGCGGTCGCGCGTGACGCCCGTCACAGCATCGCCCGGGTGGCCCGCTAGTCTCCGCGATCGCGTTTCCCGACGCAGAGCCCGGCGTCCGCCTCTCGTGCCCGGTGCCGTCGCCGATCGTCCTTCCGCGTGCCGCAATGCGGTGTTTCCTCTCCCCCGGTCCGAACCGGACCCCCCAAGGAGCCTTCGATGCCCCGACTTCCGCTACGCCTCGCCGGTCCCAGCCTCGCCGTTCTCCTCCTCGCCGGTACGCCGGCTCTCGCGGCCGATCCGACCGGCAACGCCATCGCCGACGCGGTGATCGCCGGCATGGAGTCGGGCGGCGCCACCAACATCAGCTGGGGCGGCG
>CALRZT010000025.1:0-24465 GCA_943372725.1 Pseudoxanthobacter soli DSM 19599 | reverse complement strand
TGCGGTCGGAAACGAAGGCCGGGGTGTCCGCCGAGGGGCCGGCGGGATCGGCCGCCACCGCCGGGCCCGCCGCAACCATCGAGGCGAGCGCCACCGCCACCCGCCGCCGCCGCGATCCGACGAGGCCCGGGAACCACCCGACCGAGATCTGCCCTGCCGATTCCTGCCCGACCACCACCGCCTCGCTCACTGCAATGTTATAATATAACATCGCCTAGCAGTCGAAGGCCGCCGGTGCAAGAGCCGGGAGAGAGCATCGCGGCGATACCGAGCCGTCATTGCTCGGGGCTGTGATCCCCGAGGCGAGGCCTGGGCACGGAGGCAATCCGGGGTTCCGGAATGGCCGCGTCGTCCCGGCCGGGTACCGGTGAGAGTGGCGACGACGGACCGCCTGCGACGATGCACCATCCCGGGCGTGTCGGGACCGGAGGCCCCGCACCCGGCCGACCATGCGCGTCTCGACGCCGCGGGAGACGTTGAGGCGGTGTCGCCGGCCGGCCAGCCGTCGCGGAAACGGAAACGGCCGGCGGGTCGCCCCGCCGGCCGTCGGTCTCGAGAGCCGAGAAAGGGAGGGGCGGCTCGCGCCGGTCCCCTCCCCGCCCCCGCAAATCAGGCGCTGCGCAAATCAGGCGCTGCGATAGAGCTTGGTCATCACGAACTCGCGGTGGCCGAGGGCCTCCGCGGCGGTGAGGCGGCCGTTCGCCGTGCGGACCACCATGTCGATCAGCTTGTCGCCGGCCGCCTCGATCGTCAGCTCGCGGCGCAGGATGCCGGAGACGTCGACGTCCATGTGCTCGGGCATCGTGCGGATCGTGCGCGGGTTGCCGGTGATCTTCACCACCGGGACGATCGGGTTGCCGATGACGTTGCCCTGGCCGGTCGGGAAGGTGTGGACGACGTAGCCCGCCGCTCCCATCAGGGTCACGCACTCGGCGGCCGCCGACGAGGTGTCCATGAAGTAGAGGCCGGGGCCCTTGGCCGGGGCTTCCGCCGGATCGAGCGCATCGAGATAGGTGCAGGTGCGGCCGATCTTCTCGAGGTTGCCGAGCGCCTTCTCCTCGATGGTGGTCAGGCCGCCCTCGATGTTGCCCTTGGTCGGCTGCGAGTCCGAGAGGTCATCGGTCTTGTGGGCCTCGATGACGTCGTCCTGGTAGGCCTTCCACATCTTGTACCACTTCTCCGCGATCTCGGGCGAGGCCGCCCGCTTCTTGCAGAGATGCTCGGCACCGGTGATCTCGGAGGTCTCGCCGAAGACACCGTAGATGCCGTGCGGGATCAGCTTGTCGTACATGTTGCCGACCGTCGGGCACGAGGCGAGGCCGGTCGTCGTGTCGGACTCGCCGCACTTCGTCGACACCCACAGGTCGGCGATCGGGCATTCCTCACGCTGAAGCTCGGACGCCCACTGCACGTAGTCCTTCGCGCGGTAGGAGGCCGACGCGATGGTGGCGATGTCGCCGTGCTGCTCGATCCAGAAGCCCGACACCGGCTTGCCGGTCTTGGCGATGCCCTCGACGACGCGGTTCGTCCAGTTCGGCTCGATGCCGATGACGATGACGGCGGCGACGTTCGGGTTCGAGCCGGTGCCGATGAGGGTGCGGAAGTGCAGGTCGAGGTCGGCGCCGAACTGCAGACGCCCGTAGGCGTGCGGCAGGGCCATCGTCCCCTTGATGTTGTTGGCGACCGCCTCGCAGGCGGCGTTCGACAGGTCGTCGAGGGGGAGCAGGATCACGTGGTTGCGGACGCCGACGCGTCCGTTCTCGCGGCGCCAGCCCTGGAACGTCAGATTGCCGTAGTCGGCCATGGCCGTTCTCCTCACCAGCGCTTGGTCTTGAGATTGTGGGTGTGGACGTGACCGCCCTTGGCGACATCGGCGACGATCTTGCCGACGTCCTCGCCGTACTTCACCGCCGTGTCGCCGGCGACGAGGTCCTTCAGCGCCACCTTGTGGCCGATCGGGATGTCGGCGTTCACCGTCATCGTGAAGGAGGTGTCGTTCTCGGTGATGACGCAGAAGGCTTCCGTGCCGGCCTTCAGGCCCTCGACCACCACCACGCCGACATTGTCGTGCGGGCCGTGGACGAGAAGTTGGGGAATGCTCATGGTCCGTTCGCTCCCGGATTGCGCGGGCCGGGCCGGTCGTAACGACGGGCTCGACGTGAAGGTCTTATATAAGATACATGACGCGTGTCCACTGCTAACGGTGGGGCGCGGCCCGCTTCCTCGCGGGTGACACGGAGGTCGAGGTCGGGCATGGCGGACGGGCGGGACGGCGGCGGCGCGGGGACGGCGGGGGGCATCGGCTTCCGCCCGCTCTACCAGCAGATCCGCGACGTGCTGGTGCAGCGCATCGCCGACGGCCGCCTGCAGCCGGGCGAGATGCTGCCGAGCGAGATGCAGCTTGCCTCCGAGCTCGGCGTCAGCCAGGGGACCGTGCGCAAGGCCCTCGACGCGATGACGGCAGAGCGCCTCCTGGTGCGCCGCCAGGGCCGCGGCACCTTCGTCGCCGAGCACGACGAGACGCGCATCCTCTTCCAGTTCTTCAAGCTGGTGCCGGACGACGGCGCCCGCTCCTTCCCCGACAGCGAGGTGCTGTCAGTGGTGTCCGCCGCCGCCGACGCCGCCGAGCGCGCGCGGCTGGCGCTCGGCGACGGCGCGACGGTGGTGCGCATCCGCCGCCTGCGCCGGCTCGCCGGGGTGCCGGTGATCGTCGAGGACGTGGTGGTGCCGGAGGCGATGGTGGCCGGATTGGCCGAGATGGAGCCGCCGAACAACCTCTACGGCCTCTATGCCGGCCGCTTCGGCGTCACCATCGGCCGCGCCCAGGAACGGCTGAAGGCGGTGGCGCTGACGGCGGAGGACGCCGCCCTGCTCGGTGTGCGGACGGGCACGCCGGCGCTGGAGATCGACCGCCTCGCCATCGCGCTGGACGACCGCCGCGCCGAATGGCGCCTGTCCCGCTGCCTGACCGAGCACGTGCACTATCTGAGCGACTTGCGGTGAGGGGGTGTGCGAGGACCGGAGTGCTCACGCGCGAAGCCGGTCGCCTCCCGCACAAGACGCCACGGCTCATCATGGCCCGGCTTGACCGGGCCATCCATCCACCCGGAGACGGCGGCCGTTTGCACGCGTGATGGATCGCCCGGTCAAGCCGGGCGATGACGGAGTGAAAGGTTGGAGGGCGCGTTCTCGCCGCCGCCTCCCGGCGGCGTCACCCCGCCCCGGCGACCTGCGGTCGCCGACCCGCCCCCTCAAGGGGCGGGTGGGGGTCCTGCGTGGCGGCGAGGGAAAACGACGCCGCCCTCATCGCCCGTAGTAGAGGGTCACCGCATGCTTCGCCTCGGCGAAGAACAACCAGCGCTCGACGAGCATGCCGGCGAGCTGCACGACGGCCGCCACCACCGCCGCCACCGTCGCCGCGTTCCCGCCAACGAGAGCCGCAAGCGCGAACAGCACCAGCGGCAGCGCGAAGGCGAGCGCCTGGGCGATGCGGCGAAGCTTCAGCGCGTGCTTGCGGGCGATGCGGTAGCCCATCTCCTTGAGGATGTAGTTCTCTTCCGTGTGCGGCCACTCGAGCGAGCGGACGGTGCCGCCCTTCAGGCCGGTGGCGCTGTTGAGGGTCGAGACGCCCGGATGGTCGGCATTGCGGTGCCAGACCGCGAGCTTGAGAAACCAGCCGGCGAGCGCCAGCACCGCGGCGGCAGCGGCGAGGCCGCGCACGTCGAGGCCGAAGACGGCGAGCACCGCCGTCAGCAGCCCGGCCCCCGTCATCACCGAGAACAGGACATAGGCCGGCAGCGTCAGCGGCGAGTGCCAGGCGGCGATCGGCTTCAGGGACGCGTAGATCATCGCCGTGGTGCAGACGGTGGCGACCGACAGCACGGCGGTCGCGAGCCCCGCGGCGGCAAAAGCGCCGTCGGTGCGGCCGAGGAAGACCCAGCCGGCGGCGAGCGCCACCGCCGCGAGGATGGTGGCGACGGCCGCCACGCCCTCGCGCGACAGCCAGGACGAGCGCCACTGCGAGAACGCCCGCCACGCCCGCTCCGGCCGGCCGAGGTGGGCCGTGGACGACAAGAGCCCGCCGCAGGCGAGCGCCAGCCCGAGCCCCATGGCGACGAAGCCGATGAGCCGGTCGGCCGGGATCAGCCCGAGCGCCGCGCCGGCGGAGACGAGCGCCAGGAGGCCGAAGCCGGCGCCGGAGCAGACGGTGAAGGCGATGACGGAGAAGGCGGGATGCATGGCTCGTCTCGTCAGCGCGACAGGATGCGGTCCACCCAGCCGAGCAGGCCGCCGACGCCGTCGGTCGCCGTCAGCGCCGGCGCCGGTGCGGCCGCCTTGCGTGTCCGCGGCGGCAGGTACTTGTTGGTCGGCCGGTAGCCGAGCTCGGGCATCAGATCGACGCCGCCGCGCTCGGCGACGAGCTGCGACACCGGCGAGGCGGGGTCGCCGAGGTCGCCGAAGTGGCGCGCGCCGGTCGGGCAGGAGGCGACGCAGGCGGGCACCCGGTCGGCCTCGGGCAGGTTCTCGTTGTAGATGCGGTCGACGCAGAGCGTGCACTTCTTCATCACGCCGACGTCGGTGTCGAACTCGCGGGCGCCGTAGGGGCAGGCCCAGCTGCACAGCTTGCAGCCGATGCACTTGTCCTCGTCGACGAGCACGATGCCGTCCGAGGCGCGCTTGTAGGAGGCGCCTGTCGGGCAGACGGTGACGCAGGCTGGCGTCTCGCAGTGCAGGCACGAGCGCGGGAAGTGCACGGTCTCGCCGCAGCCGTCGGCCTTGGTGTGTTCGTAGGAATGGACGCGGTTGAACCACACCCCGTCCGGCGCCTCGCCATACGGGTCGTAGTCGGTCAGCGGCGCCATGTGGCCGCCGGTGTTCCACTCCTTGCACGCCGTCACGCAGGCCTGGCAGCCGACGCAGGTGTCGAGGTCGATGACGAGGCCGAGGCGGACGTCGCTGGTCGGCTGCGGGAGGCAGGTCATCGCGCCGCCTCCTCGCGCTCACGCTCGCGCCGGAAGCCCTCGCCGAAGTGCGAGCAGTCGGTGACGGGCGGCATGTTCGGCGGGCACGGCAGCTTTTCGAACTGTGGCTCGGCGCACTCGGAGCCCGAGGTGCAGCGGATCAGCCGGACCTTCAGGTCGAACCACGCCGCCTGGCCGGTGACCGGGTCCGAGTTCGAATAGCGGCGGCCCTTCGCGTCCGGCGGCGTCAGCTCGGAGATCGCGTGGTTGAGCAGGAAGCCGCGCTCGCCCTCCGGCGCGCCGTCCTTCAGCCGCCAGGCGCCCTTGCGCTTGCCGATGGCGTTCCACGTCCACACGGTGTTCGGGTTGACGCCGTCGACGAGCTTCACCTGGCCGCGGACGCGGCCGTGGCGGCTCTCGATCCACACCCAGTCGTCGTCGGAGATCCCGAGCCCGGTCGCGGTGCCACGGTGGACGAAGAGCCGGTTCTGGTTGGTGATCTGCCGGAGCCAGGCGTTCTGCGAGCCCCACGAGTGGTACATGTGCATCGGCCGCTGGGTGATGGCGTGCAGCGGATAGTCGGCGTCGCCCTCGGCCGCCTCCTCGAACGGCACGTACCAGATCGGCAGCGGGTCGAAGTGCGCCTCGATGCGGGCGCGCTCGTCCTCCGGCGGCTGCACCGCCCCGTGGCCGCGGGCGGCGAGGCGGAACTTCTGCAGCACCTCGGAATAGAGCTGGAAGACGATCGGCTCCGCCTTGGCGATGAAGCCCATCTGCACGGCGGTCTCGAGATAGTCGCGGTTCGCCATCTTGTAGTAGCGCTGGTTCGGCTCGAACTCGTGGTGCCAGAAGCCGCCGTGCTCGATGTAGCGGTCGAGCTGCTCGGGGTTCGGCGCACCGCGGCCGTGCTTGCTGCCGTCCTCGCCGCGCCAGCCGGCGAGCGGCCCGATGCCGGGCGTGCGCTCGTGGTGGACGATGTAGTCGGCATAGTCGCGGTAGCGCGGGCTGCCGTCTTCCTTGATGAGCCCCGGCAGGCCGATGCGGGCGCCGAGGTCGATCAGCACCGTCTGGAACGGCCGGACGTCGCGGTCGGGCTCCACCACCGGCCAGCGGATGGCGTCGCCCGGGCCGTCGGCGTGGCTGATCGGCCGGTCGAGCAGGCTGATGCAGTCGTGGCGCTCGAGATAGGTGGTGTCGGGCAGCACCAGGTCGGCATAGGCGACCGTCTCCGACGCATAGGCGTCGGCGTAGATGATGAACGGGATCTTGTAGCCGCCGTCCTCGTCCCTGGCCGTCAGCATGGCCATCGTGCCAGCCGTGTTCATCGACGAGTTCCAGGCCATGTTGGCCATGTAGAGGAACAGCGTGTCGATGCGGTACGGGTCGCCCTTGGCGGCGTTGGCGATCACCATGTGCATCAGCCCGTGGGCGGCGATCGGCGCCTCCCAGGAGTAGGCCTTGTCGATGCGCACCGGGCCGCCGCCCGCGTCGACGAGCAGGTCCTCCGGCCCGGTGACGAAGCCGAGCGGCATGCCCGCAAGCGGCGTGTTCGGCCTGCCGCCGTCCTTGCCGGCGGGCTTCGGGCCGGGGGGCGCGGGCTTCGGGAACGGCGGCTTGAAGCGGAAGCCGCCGGGCACGTCGACAGTGCCGAGCAGCACCTGCAAAAGGTGGATCGCCCGGCAGGTGTGGAAGCCGTTCGAGTGGGCCGAGATGCCGCGCATGGCGTGCATCGCGACAGGGCGCCCGCGCATCGTCTCGTGGCGGCGGCCGGCCCAGTCGGTCCACGGCACGGCCAATTCGAACGACTGCTCGAAGGCGGCCTCGGCGAGTTCCGCGGCGATACGGCGGATGGTGTCGGCCGGCAGCCCGCAGCGCTCGGCGACGGCGTCGGGCGCATAGGACGGGTCGAGATAGCGCTCGGCGAGCAGCTGGAACACCGGCACGCAACGCCGGCCCTCGACGGTGAAATCGCCGACGAGGCTCGGGTGGATGTCCGGGGACATCGCGTCGACGGCGCGCTTCTCGACGCTGTCGAAGGCCAGCAGCTTGCCGTCGGCGTCGCGCAGGAACAGGCCGTCGTCGGCCGCACCCGGATCACGGATGACCAGCACGTGGGCGTTGGTGAACTTCGCGAGATAGTCGAGGTCGACCCGGCCGGCCTTGAGGAGCTCGTGGATCAGCGCCATCACGAACAGGCCGTCGGTGCCCGGGCGGATGCCGATCCACTCGTCGGCCACCGCGTTGTAGCCGGTGCGGCACGGGTTGACCGAGACCACCTTGGCGCCGCGCGCCTTCAGGCGGCCGATGCCGATCTTGATCGGGTTGGAATCGTGGTCCTCGGCGACGCCGAACAGCAGGAAGTAGCGGGCGCGCTCCCAGTCCGGCTCGCCGAACTCCCAGAACGCGCCGCCGATGGTGTAGAGCCCGGCCGCCGCCATGTTGACCGAACAGAAGCCGCCGTGCGCCGAGAAGTTCGGCGTGCCGAACTGCGACGCCCACCAGCCGGTGAGCGACTGCGACTGGTCGCGGCCGGTGAAGAAGGCGAGCTTCTTCGGGTCGGTGGCGCGGATGTGGCGGAGGCGGTCGGCGGCGATCGTCAGCGCCTCCTCCCACTCGATCTCCTTGAACTCGCCCTTGCCGCGCTCACCGACGCGGAGCAGCGGCTTCCTCAGCCGCGACGGGCTGTAGTGCTGCATGATGCCGGCGCTGCCCTTGCCGCAGAGCACGCCGCGGTTCACCGGGTGGTCGCGGTTGCCGGCGATGTAGCGGACGACGCCGTCCTTGATGTGCACGTCGATGCCGCAGCGGCAGGCGCACATGTAGCAGGTGGTCTTGCGCACCTCGTCGGAGACGGTGGGGGACGTCTCGACGCCATCGCCCTCGTTCGGCGCGCGATTGTCGGCGAGCGGGCGCTGCGTCGGCGACGAGTTGGCGCCACGCGGTGCGTGTTGCCCGGTGACAGGCCGTGTCGGGGCGTTCATGAGGAGGCCGCCACCGCGGTCGGAGAGGAGGAGCGTCGGCGGGCCCCGCTCACGCGCGCTCCGCCCCGCCGGACTTCGCCCGGCACTTCGGGCCCGGCCCGCGCATGTAGTGGCGCTCGGGCCGGTAGCGCTCCGCCTGCGGACGCCCGATCAGCGCGGCGAGCGCGCGCACGATGGCGTCGGTGAGGTGGCGGGCGGGGCTGAGCAACTGGCCGGTGCGCGGCATGGGACGACGATCCTTCGGTCGGGCCGCACTGTGCACTCCGTAATACCATCCATCAAATCGATTGTTCTTCTGATTTTGAAAGTCTCAGCTTATGATTTTGCCATGACCCTCGAGCAGCTCCGCATCTTCGTCGCCGTCGCCGAGCGCCGCCACGTGACGCGCGCCGCCGCCGATCTCGGCCTGACGCAGCCGGCCGCCTCGGCGGCGATCGCGGCGCTGGAGAGCCGCTACGGCGTGCAGCTCTTCGACCGCGTCGGCCGCGGCATAGAGCTGACCGAGGTGGGACGACGCTTCCTCCATGAGGCCCACGCCGTCCTCGACCGGGCGGCGGCGGCGCGCGCCTCGCTGGAGGACCTCTCGGGCCTGTCAACCGGCTCGCTGTCGGTGGCGGCGAGCCAGACGATCGCCAACTACTGGCTGCCGCGCCGCCTCACCCGCTTCCACGACGCCCACCCCGGCGTGCGGCTCGACGTGTCGATCGGCAACACCCGCCAGGTCGAGCAGGCGGTGGTGGCGGGCGAGGCCGACCTCGGCCTCGTCGAGGGGCCGACCGAGCACGGCGGGCTCGTCCGCCGCCACATCGGCGAGGACCGGCTGGTCTTCGTCGTCGCCGCCGGCCGCCCCGCGCCGCCGCAGGTGGCGCCCGGCCGGCCGGACGTGCGGGCGGTGTCGTGGGTGGTGCGCGAGGCGGGGTCCGGCACGCGCGTCGTGCTGGAGGAGCTCGCCCGCCTCGAGGGCCTGCGCTTCGACGACCTGCGCGTCGACCTCGTGCTGCCGAGCAACGAGGCCGTGCGGGAGGCGGTGGAGAGCGGCACCGGCGCCACGCTGATCTCCGAGCACGTGGTGGCGACGGCGGTGGCGGCAGGGCGCCTGACGGCGGTGGAGGTTGACCTGCCGCCGCGCGAGTTCGCCCTCGTCTACCACCGCGACCGCGTGGGGTCGGTGGCGCAGCGGGCGCTGATCGCGTTGCTCGAGCCCTAGTGCCCGCCGTTGCCTCAGGCCGCCGGCATCACCCGCGCCGCCGCGAGGGGCTCGCCGCCCCCCCAGCCGTTGAGGGTGGCGCCGACGAGGCCGAGGTGATGGCGCATCGCCTGGTCGGCACGCGCGCCGTCGCGCTCGGCGATCGCCTCGAGGATGTCGGCGTGCTGGGCGGCCAGCGCGACGATGCGGCCCTCCGAGAACGTGCTCTCCCGCAGCCGTGACCAGCGCGTATCGCGCCTGACCGCATTGACGGCATCGAACATCGCCAGGAACAGCTTGTTGCCCGCCGCCTCGGCGATGCGGCGATGGAAGGCGCTGTCCCAGGTCTCGTAGTCGGCGGCGGTGCGGGCGTCGGCCGCCTTCGCCGCAGCCCGCCTGAGCGTCTCGACCTGTGCGCCGGTGGCGCGAAGCGCGCAGAAGCGGGCGAGCACCGGCTCGAGCTCGAAGCGCACCTCCATCAGGTCGAGCGGGCTCGTGTGCTCCGACAGCGGCGACAAGCGGCGCGCCCGCGGCAGCGGCGGCACGCCGACGAAGGTGCCTTGGCCCTGGCGGCGCCAGAGCAGGCCTTCCGCCTCCAGCCGGTCGAGGGCCCGGCGCACCGTCCGCCGGCCGACACCGAGCTCGGCGGCCAGCATCCGCTCGGGTGCGAGACGGCCCTGGTCGGTCTGGCCGTTGCCGATCCGCCGCCGGATGGCGTCGACGATGTGGTCGAACAGCGGTTCGTCGACGCTCTTCATCTCGGCGGCTCGCTCTCGGAGGGTCTGTCCGGCGGAAGGCCCGGGGAAATGACGGAGGCGAACCGGCAGGTCCGCGATCGTGTCGGATCCGCCCGGCCGGGGCGGAGGGCCGCGAGGCAGATCGCGTCCTGTACCAATAGCGACCCAAGCCTTCAATTGGTGCCCGGCCCGAACGCTGCAGATGCAGACATCTCAGACGTCGCCAGCATAATGCAAACGATTGCGTCGTGCCAGCCTGTATGCATAATGACACTACGCCATGCACAATCCCGCCGGCAGTGATCCATCTGTCATATTGGTTCGGTGCGATGACGCGGCCGACGAACCACCAGGAGGGCACGCGTCGCCGGTGTCGCCGAGGACAGATCAGCCGCCTGCGGATGGGACCGAGCCCAGATCGGATGCGGCCCATCGGCGGAGCCGAGCCGGACGCCGGACGATCACCCCATCGCCGCACGGCAGCCGGTGCGCCGCCGGGCCGGCGACAATCCGCCGGGAGGCTGCTACCGTAATACGATCACGGCGAAGGGCCTCCGCCCGCTCGCCCGCCGGATGAACCCGACCAGCCGGTTCGCCGCCGGCCTTCGATCCTCGCCACCGGCCCGTCGCAAGGGGTCGGACCGAGACCCGCCGAGAGGAAACCCCCGATGACCGCGATGCCCAGGACCGACGTGCCGGTCGCCCGCAATTTCAAGCTGCTCTCCCACCACGAGCTCGACGGCTTCGGCGGCATCGGCGAGGGCATGTCGATCTCGCTGACGAAGGACGGCCGTCGCATCCTGTGGCTCGCCCACGAGAGCGCGCCGAAGAACTTCACCGGCGTCGACGTCACCGACCCGAAGAACCCGAAGATGGTCGTGCAGACCGCCCTGCCGCAGCCCTACATGCGCTCGAACTCGCTCGAGGTGTCCGGCGACATCATGGCCGTCGCCTACCAGTGCAAGGAGAAGGGCCAGACGCCGGCCGGCATGGAGCTGTTCGACATCTCCGTGCCGGAGACGCCGAAGTCGATCGGCTTCTTCGACGCCTCCGGCCCGCACTCGCGCGGCGTCCACCAGCTGTGGTTCTGCGACGGCGAGTACGTCCACATGGCCGCCGGTGCGCCCGATTTCGAGAGCCACTACAAGGGCGACGACCAGTTCTACCGCATCATCGACGTTCGCAACCCCTCGAAGCCCGAGGAGGTCGGCCGCTGGTGGATGCCCGGCACCCGCGTCGGCGACAGCGTCCCGCCGCCGGAGCGCCTGCCCGGCAAGTTCCACGGCTGCCGCGCCCACAACACCAACGTCTATCCGGAGCGTCCCGACCGCGCCTATGTCTGCTATGTCGACGGCGGCATGTTCATCCTCGACATCTCCGACAAGGCGAACCCGAAGCAAGTCGGCCACTGGTCGAACTCGCCGCCCTACAACGGCTTCATGCACACCGCCGTGCCGCTGTTCGACCGCGGCCTGATGATCGTCACCGACGAATCGACCTCGGACGCCGCCGCCGACTGGCCGAAGCTGATCTGGGTGCTCGACATCCGCGACGAGAGCCGGCCGGTGCCGATCTCGACCCTGCCGCTGCCGCCGGTCGAGGCCTTCGCCAACCGCGGCGGCCGCTACGGCTCCCACAACATCCACGAGAACACGCCGCACCCGACCGCGTGGAAGTCCGACACCATTGTGCTCGGCACCTTCTACAGCGCCGGCGTGCGCGCCTTCGACATCTCGAACCCCTACCAGCCGCAGGAAGTCGGCTACTACATCCCGGAAACGCCGGCGGGCTCGCCGAAGGGGGCGATCCAGCTCAACGACGTCTTCGTCGACGAGCGCGGCATCGTCTACACCGTCGACCGCTTCGTCGGGGGGCTCTATGTCCTCGAGATGGACTTCTGAGGCCCTCACCGACCGGCTGTTCCCGGCCGCCCGGCCGGCGCCGTTCGGGCGGGCGCAGAAGCGTCCGCGCGGCGCCCGCGTCCCGGTCATCGTCGTCACCGGCTTCCTCGGGGCCGGCAAGACGACGCTGGTGAAGCGCTTCCTCGCCTCCCCGGAGGGGGCGGGGACGGCGGTCATCGTCAACGAGTTCGGCGAGATCGGCATTGACGACGCGCTCCTGCGCGGCGCCGCCGACAGGACCGTCCTCCTCGGCAACGGCTGCCTGTGCTGTGCCGCCCGCAGCGATCTCGAGACGACGCTTCAGGAACTCCTCGCCGACGCCCGCATCGGCCGGGTGCCGTCGATGGCGCGCGTGCTGATCGAGACGAGCGGCCTCGCCGACCCGCTGCCGATCCTGCAGAGCTTCGTCTCCGACCGCGGCATCGGCCGCGAGATGGCCGTCGACCTCGTCCTCGCCGTCGTCGATGCGGTCGACGGCGCGGCGATGCTCGCCGCGGCCCCCGAGGCGCGCCGCCAGATAGCGGTGGCCGACCGGGTGGTGATCTCGAAGCGCGACCTCGCCGATACCGACGCCGAGAACGCTGTGCGGGCGGCGATCGCCGCCATCAACCCGCACGCCGGGATCGTCGTCGCCGAGGGCGGCGAGCTTCCCGCCTCCGCCTGGGCCGCCTCCGAGCTGCCGCGCTCCGACTTCGTTGCGAGCGGCGCCCGCCACTCCGAGGGCGTGTCGAGCTTCGTGCTGCCGTTCCCGCGCCCCGTCGCGTGGCCGGCCTTCGCCCAGGCGATCGACACGCTGGTGGCGCTGCGCGGCGAGGACGTGCTGCGCATGAAGGGGCTGATCGCGGTCGAGGGCGTCACAGGGCCGCTGGTCGTCCAGGTCGTGCGCCACCTCGTCCATCCGCCGGTTGAACTCGTCGACTGGCCGGACGGCGACCGCGCGGGGCGGCTGGTGGTGATCGGCCGCGGCCTCGAGCGCGACCGCGTCGCCAGAGTGTTCGACGCGCTGCTGGCGCTTTGAACGCAAACGGCCGCCCCGGAAGGCGGCCGTCGTCGCGGTCGATGGGCCGTTCGTTGCGGAAGCGATCCCTACTTGATCGAGTCCAGCGCCGCCTTGAGGATCGGCGTCAGGCTGGCGCTCGTCTCCGTCAGCGTGGCGACGGTCGCCTGCTGCTCGGTGCCGGGGGCGTAGTTGATCGGCATCTGGTTCTTCTCGGTGAGGGCGAGGAGTTCCGGGTCCTTCAGCGCCGCCTCGATCGCCGCCCGCATCTCCGCCGTCGCCGCCGCGTCCATGTTCGGCGGGCCGAAGAAGCCGCGGCTCATGTCGAGGATCTGCGCGATGGCGGCGATGCTGGCCTTCTTCGCCGGGTCGGTGACCACCTCGACGGCGGTCGGAACGTCCGGCGCCTGGGGGATGCGCTTCGAGGAGACGATCAGGATCGGCGCCATCTCGCCGGCTTCGATCGGGCCGCGCGACGACGACCACGACGTCATGTGCAGGTCCGCCTCGCCCTTGATGACGGCGAGCGCGGTGTCGGCATTGCCCTCGTAGCCGGTGACGACCTTGATCGGCGCGCCGAGCGAATCCGCCAGCACCGCCATCGAGTAGAAGTCCTCGTCGGTGCCCTGCGACGGGTAGACGAACGGACGGCCGAGGGCCTTGAGGCCATCGACGTCCTTGATGCCCGCTTCCTTGCCGACGACGACGACGCGCGGATCGTCGACGACGCGGCCGAGATAGGTGAACTTCGCCGCGTCGAACTGAACACCGGGGCTCTCGGCGAGCTGCGCCATGATCAGCGTCGGGATGTTGGTGAAGGCGATCGTCTTGCCGTCGGCCTCGGCGTGCCAGAGCAGGTTGGTGCCCTTCAGGCTGCCGGCGCCCTGGTGGTTCTCCACCCGGACCTCCTTCGCACCGAGGTGCTTGGCGAGGAACGGCGCGATGGCGCGCGCATACTGGGACATCATGCCGGCCGGCGAGTTCGGCACGATCAGGATCACGGTCTGGCCGTCATAGACCGGGCCGGCCTGGGCCCCGCCGATGCCGATACCGAAGGTGGCCGCCGTCGACAGCGCCGCCGCCGCCAGCGTCGCCAGGAATGTCCTCTTCCGCATGGTCGCGTTCCTCCCTCTCCAGATGATCGACGCGTTGTTTCGCGTCGTTGTGTGACCCTCGGTCCCGCCTCCGGCGGGAACCGACCCCATCAGTCGACGATCTTGCCCAGCAGTCGGACGACGTCGCTCTTGTTGTCGATCATCACCTCCGGAAAGACGATCGTGATCGCCTCCGTCGGACAGGTCGACTGGCACAGCCCGCAATACCAGCACTCATCCGGATAGACGACTTCCGGCATGGTCGTTTTGTCGTTCTCGATCTTGTAGATGATGTCGCCGGGGCAGATCCAGTCGCAGAGATTGCAACGGATACAGAGCTGCTCGTCGATGACGATCGGGTTGTGCACGGCGGCGGCGGCGGTCGTGACATCAGCCGACATGCTCGAGCCTCCCGGCGCTGGCGGTGGGGGTGCGGGCGAAGGCGGACGACAGCGGCTTCGTCGCGTCGAGGGTGCGCACCGTCGGGTTGCCGTCGCCGCCCTGCTCGACGATGACGAACTTGCGCCAGTTCGCCTCGTCGGTTTCGGGATAGTCGAGGCGGCGATGCGCCGAGCGGGTGCGCGTCTCGGTGCGGGCAAGCGCCGCCGTCGTCATGATCTCGGCGTTGAGGCGGATGTTGCGCGCCTCCTGGAAGCGCATGACGCCGTGGAGGTTGTCGGTCTTCACGGTGTCCTCCTTCCTGGCGAGGGCCTGCAGGGTGTCGAGGGCGAGCCTCAGACCCTTGCCGGTGCGCCGGACGCCCGCGTAGTCGGTGACGGTCTCGCGGATCTCGTCCTCATAGGCCTTCCAGCCGAGGTCGGAATCGCGCGTGAGCGATGCCTCGGCGCCAGCGCGCAGGCGGTTGGCGCTGTCCCAGTCGATGTCCGGCAGGGCGGCGTTGCCGCGCTGGTTGATGCGACGCACCGCCCCCTCGCCGGCGATGTGGCCGAGCACCGCCGCCCCGGCGATGCCGCCGGAGACGGTCGAGCAGTCGCCGGCCGAGAACAGCGCCTCCACCGACGTCTCGCCGGAGGTGTCGACGGACAGGCCGCTGCCGCGGAAATAGAGGCCCGAGCGGCGGATCGTCAGCTCGGAGATCGACACCTCGATCGGCGTGTCGCGGAAGTGCACGCCCTTCTGCTGGTAGAAGGCCGGCAGGGTGTAGCGGTCGACCTGCAGGGTCGCTTCCATGTGGTCGAGCTCGTCGGCCGGCAGGTGGCGGCAGTCGACGTAGATCGGCCCGTTGCCGAGCAGGTATTCGTTGACGACGGCGTCGGCCAGCACGGCGCGGCGGGCATTCTCGCCCTTCTTGTCGTAGCGGAACATGAACCGCTCGCCGGTATTGTTGAGGAAATAGGCGCCCATGCTGACGAGGGCATTGAGGCCCTGGGCGGAGAAGCCCTTCGGCGTCAGCGTCGCCTCGGTGAACTCCATGTTCGCGAGCTGCGCGCCGACCTTGTAGCCCATCGCCTGGGCATCGCCGGTGTTGAAGGGGAAGTGCCAGCTGTCGAACGCCAGGCCCGAGGCGTTCATCGACAGCCGGTTGACGTCGCCAGTGGTGACCGCGATCGCCTTCGCCCGGACTGCCACCCACTCGCCGGTGCGGAACGAGAAGGCGAGCGCGCCGTAGCAGACGTTGTCCTCGACGAGCAGCTGCAGCGCCATCGTCCGCATCAGCAGCGTCGCCTTGCCGGCGCGCACGTGCTTGCCGATGCGGCGCTTGAAGTCGGTGCCCTCGAAGTTGATGTGGTAGGCGCCGGGCAATCCGAAGGACGGGTGGCGCGAGTAGTCGCCGGTCCGCGGGTCCTTGAAGTCGACGCCCATGCCCTCGATCTTGCGCAGGATGCGCGGCATCTCCTCGAGCACCCGGCGGGTCACGTCGAGATCGACGATGCCGTCGGTGAGCGCCGGGATGTGCTTCATCAGGAACTCGGCGGTGTCCCACTCGGCACCGCTCTCCATGACGGTGAGATAGTGGTCGACGCCGCAGCCGACGCTGCCGCAATTGTCGAGCACGCGGCCCTTCTCGCAGATCGTCACGTCGAGCCCGGCTTCCAGCGCCGGGATGGCGAGCATCGAGCCCGCCACGCCGCCGCCGATGACCAGCAGGTCGGTGTCGATCGTCCGCCACTCCGTCATGCACGCTCCTCCGGCCCGTCGGCCGCAGGACGCCGGCCCGGCGCCGCGCGCCGGCCGCCTCGCCCGGCCGCCGATTCTTTGCGGGCTGCGGCTGAAGCCGCGCGCCCCGTGACGTCGTCCGCCCTGATCTGTCGCTCTTGCGGCGGGTGGCATTCTAGCCAACCTTCGATCATATTGTGTGATCGTACTACGGTAGTGTCAACGCGAATTGTAAGAGTTCCAAGCCGCTCCGCCGGAACAGCTGACCGGGGTCGGATGCTGCATCGGCAGCACACTGGTGCTGGATTTTCCCCAGCGAATCGCCTCACAGGGCGAACCAATCGAGCAAGGGCCGCCCTCAGGCGACTTGCCGTCTTCCTGTGATATAGTCATATGATTGGAATGGCGGCCGGCCGGTGTTGGATTCGGGGCGGACCAATAGGCCGATGGGCCGATTGTCCGACCCGCCATCGGCAGTGCCGCCGGACTTCGGACGACGCCCACGTCTGCGTGTGCGGCGGCAGGCCTGGCCCGTCTGTCGGGCCGACGGCGGCAGGGGCGGAAGGAACGGTGGCGGTGATGGCCGAAGCGAACGAAAGCGCGCTCTTCGCGGAGCGTCCGTCGGTACCGACGATCCGCAAGTCGGCGGCACCGTTGCGCCATCACGTCGTCGATGCCCTGCGCACCGCCATCATCGAGGGCCGCATCGCCCCCGGTGAGCGCCTCGTCGAGCGCGAGCTCATCGAGATGACCGGCGTGTCGCGCACGGTCATCCGCGAGGCGCTGCGCCAGCTCGAGACGGAAGGCATCGTCGACATCATCCCCAACAAGGGACCCGTCGTCCGCAAGCTGACGATCGGCGAGGCGAAGGACCTCTACCTCATCCGCTCGGTGCTCGAGGGGCTGGCGGCGCGGATGTTCGTGTCGAACCACGCGCCGAAGGACATCGCGGCGCTGCGCCTCGCCCTCGACAGCACCATCCACGCCTACCAGCACGATTCGCCCGAGGCGATCCTCGCGGCCAAGAACCGCTTCTACGACACCCTGTTCGCCGGGGCCGGCAGCGAGGCGCTGTCGTCGATGATCGCCGCGCTGCACGCCCGCATCTGGCGCTGGCGGGCCTTGGGTCTCGCCCACCCGAAGCGCTCGCCGGACCGCTCCAGCGAGAGCATCCAGGGCCTGCGCGACATCCTCGCCGCGATCGAGCGCGGCGATGCCGATGCCGCCGAGCGCATCACCCGGCGCGAGGTCGAGAACGCCGCCCACGAGGTGATGACGCTGCTCTCCGCCGAGGCGGTCAACGCCTGAGCCGGCCGGCGCCGCGCCGCGCCGGCCATCCCTCGCGACCTGGTTCGGTCTACTTGGCCGGGCCGATCGTCAGGCTGAGGTCGCCGTAGCCCTCGACGCCGCCGGCGATCACGTCGCCCGGCTTCACCGGGCCGATGCCAGCCGGCGTGCCGCTATAGATGAGGTCGCCCGGCTTCAGCTCGAACGAGTGCGACAGGATCGCGATGATCTCGGGCAGCTTCCAGATCATCTCGGACAGATCGCCGTCCTGCTTCACGACGCCGTTCACCGACAGCCAGATGCGCCCCGTCGACGGGTCCTCGCCGGGCTTGGCCGGGCGGAGCGGACCGCACGGGGCGGACTCGTCGAAGCCCTTGCCGAGGTCCCACGGACGACCGCTGTCGCGCGCCTTGAACTGGTGGTCGCGGCGGGTGAAGTCGATGCCGGCCGCATAGCCCCACACGTAGGAGAGCGCATCGGCCGCCGAGACGTCGATCGCCTCGCGCCCGATCGCGGCGACGAGCTCGATCTCGTGGTGGAGCTCGGTGGTATCGCGCGAATAGGCCATGACGCGGCCGGAATCGATCACCGCGTCGGCCGGCTTGGAGAAGAAGAACGGCGGCTCGCGCTCCGGTTCGAAGCCCATCTCGCGGGTGTGAGCAGCATAGTTGCGGCCGACGCAGAAAATGCGGCGGACTGGAAAGCGCGCGCTGCTGCCGGCGACGGCGACGCTCGGCACGCTCGGCGGATCGATGACGTAGGACGTCATGTTGGCTGCGGCGCCTTTCTATTTGTCGGCGAGGTCGAGGTCGTTGATGACGGTCGCGTAGTCGTCGTGGAGCCGGTCGAGGACCGCCCTCATCTCGCTTGACGGGATGTAGTCGGTGACGAGGAAATTGTCTGCCATCGTCGCATGCCAGGCCTGCGTCTCGATCATCCGGGACAGCTTGTCGTCCCACCAGGCGACGACACCGGACGACAGACCCGGTGCGCCGGCAATGCCGTACCAGGAGCTCCAGACGACATCGACACCCTGCTCCCGCGCGGTCGGCACATCCGCGTAAATCCCGATGTCGACCCGCTCGTCGGCGAGCACGGCTAGCGGCCGTACCCGGCCGCTCTCGATCAGCGGCGCCGCCTCGTCAAGGGTGAGCAGGATCACATCGACACTGCCGTCCCAGAAGGCCGACATCAGTGGATCACCACCGCCATCGAACGGCACATAGCGGAACCGGATGCCGGTCGCTCGGTCGATCAGGGAGGCAACGATATGATCGGTGGTGCCGACGTTCGCACCGCCGAACCTCACCGACACGTCGCCACTCCGCCGGACGCGCGCCGTCATGGTGGCGAGGTCGGCATCCGCGCCATCCGCCCGGGCAACCAGCACGAGGTTCATCCGTACCAACATGCCGACGGGCGACAACTGGTCGTATGTCTTCGGCTGTTTCCTGAGAATGGGGTTGGCGAGGAGGGTAGGGACGATCGCCACCATCAGGTTCTGGTTGCCCTCCTGACTGAGGACGAATCTCGTCGCGACCGCCCAGTTGTCGCCGGGCCGGTTAGTGACGACGATTGGCTGTGGGACGAGCCCGGTCTCCCCCAGCACCCGCGCCACCCGCTTCATCATCAGGTCCGGCGTCGCGCCCGTGCCCGATCCGACCGTAATCTCGATCGGCCCCTGCGGCCCCTCTTGCGCACCGACCGCCAGCGGCGCGTGGGTCAGTGCGATGGCGAGCACCACGGCGCGCAACGATCCGGCGGACATTCAGCACCCCCTCCCTAGCCGTGCCGCGCCGATGCCGACGACGCCGCCAGCCACGGGTCTCGCGCGGCGGTGGCGACCATAGTCTGGCCGAGGCCGAGGGTCGAGATTGCGGCCGCCTCAGTAGACGCGGTGCTTCGGCGCCTCGCCGCTGAGCACCCGCTCGACGTTCTCCCACGACGCCCTGAACAGCGTCGCCGCCGACTGGCGGGTGACGCCGGCGATGTGCGGCGTCAACAGCAGGCGGGCGGCGCCCGCCTCGCCGATCGCCACCAGCGGGTTGTCGGCCGGCGGCGGCTCGACCGAATAGACGTCGACCGCCGCTCCGGCGATCTCGCCGACCTCGAGGGCCGCGGCGAGCGCCGCCTCGTCGACGATGCCGCCGCGGGCGGCCTGGATCAGCACCGCCGTCTTCTTCATCGAGGCGAGCTCGCGGGCCCCGATCAGGCCGGTGGTCGCCGGCAGCAGCGGCACGTGCAGCGTCACCACATCGGATACGGCGAGCAGCCGGTCGAGCGGCATCGCCTCGGCACCAAGCGCCTCGGCCGCCGAAGGGTCCGCCGGGGCCGGGTCGTAGTAGACGATGCGGCTGCCCATGCGCTGGAAGGCGGCCGCCACCGCGGCGCCGATGACGCCGAAGCCGACGACGCCGACCGTCAGCCCGCCGAGCCCGCCGAGGTTCTCGGCCAGCTGCTGCGCCCGCGATTCCACATAGCGGCCGGCGCGGATCTCCGCGTGACCCCACGAGAGGCGCCGCAGCAGGACGAGCGCCGTCGACACGGCATATTCGGCGAGCGCCGCATTGCTGCCGCCCGGCACGTTGGCGACCGGGATGCCGAAGCCCTGCATCGCCGCCTTGTCGAGGCGGTCGAGGCCGGCGCCGGTGACCTGCACCAGCGACAGCTTGGCGCCCTCGAACAGGTCCGGAGCGAGCTTCGGCCCGACGGCGGGGATGACCAGCGCCTTCGCCGCCGCGATGCGCGCCTTCAGGTCCGGATCGGCGGGGCCGGTGTAGGCGACGGCGAGGCCGGCCGGCGGCATCGCGCCGACGCGGGCGAAGTCGGCCTCGGGGCGCAGCACGAGCACGGCGGCCGCGGAGGCGCCGGCCGGCGAGGAGACGGAAGCGTTCATCAGGTCTGTCCGGATTGGCTCTCGGGCGGGAACTCGCGCGTGCCCGTGGCGACGTCCACGATCGGGAAGAAGCAGAGCATCACCAGCGGCTCGCGGCCGGTGTTGCGGGTGGCGTGGCGCTCGCCGGCGGGCATCAGGATGGTGTCGCCCGGCTTCACCGGCAGACGGCCGCTGTCGCACTCGGTGACGCCTTCGCCGGAGACGATGATCATCACCTCCTCGAAGCCGTCGTGGACGTGCTTGCCGCGGCCGGGGCCGCCCGGCCCTTCCGGCTCGATGGTGACGTGGCGCACCGCCACCGAGCGCGCACCGGTGCTCGCGCCCACGATCTCGCGCGACACCCGCCCCGGCAGCGACAAGAGCCGGGCGTCGGCGAGCGGGACGACGACGGCCATCAGACCGCCTGCCGGAAGCTGCGCACCTCCGCGGTGCCGCCGCCGAGCACGGCGTCGAGCTGCTTGAAGATCTCCGTCGCCTCGGTGGTGATCGAATCGGCGACGGTGGCGACGAGTTCCTCGCCGCGGTCGGCGGTGGCGTTCTTCGGGTCGCCGTACCAGCCGGTCGGGGCGATGCAGCGGATGTCGGTCAGCACCGGCTGGTAGCTGTGGGTGCGCCGGAGCTTGTCCATGTGGTGGCCGTGCGAATGGTCGGACGAGTAGTCCACCCGGTCGAGGTGGACGAGGTCCGGCCGGTTCGACATCACCGCCAGCGCCTCGATCTCGCCGCCATGGGTGAGGCCGCCGCACTGGTGGCCGAACAGCTCGTTGGCGACGTAGCAGGCCTGCACGGTCAGCACCGTCATGCCGTGCTGGCGGTGCAGCGCCTCGGCCGCGATGGCGAGCGAGGGGATGTTGCCCTCGTGCCAGTTGAGGATGAGCAGGTACTTGGCGCCGTGCTTGGCGGTCGACGAGCAGGTCTCGATGACGAGCCGCATGTAGGTGTCGGGCGTCAGCGTGATGGTGCCGGCGAAGGGGGCGTGCATCGGCGTCACGCCGAGCTGCGTGCCCGGCAGGACAATGCCGTCCATGCGCTCGGCGACGGCGTGGGCGATGACGCTCGCGGCGATCGAGTCGGTGCCGGTCGGCAGGTGCGGACCATGCTGCTCGACGCTTCCCGCCGGCATGATGACGAGGCCGGACCGCTTGAAGTGCTCGGCGATCTCCGGCTGCGTCAGGTCGTAGAAGTAGCGGCTCGGCAGCATCGGTCCATCCGTTTCTGGGCCGGACCGGTCAGTGCCGGCCCGTGCTTGGCGCGCAATGTCGGCGGGGCGCTAGCTTGTGCGCAGCGCCCCGCGTTTGGCGTGTCAGGCGACCTTCTGGCCCTGGGCGGCGAGCTTCTGGTTCGACGCCTGGTAGATGTCGGCGAGCGGCACGTGCTTGCCGCCTTCGGCGAGCGACTTCAGCGCCGCATAGCAGCACGCCACGGCGACGTTGCCGTTGTGCGCCGACAGTTCGCTCGGCTTGCCCGAGCGGCAGCTCTCCGCGAACAGCTCGAGCTCGGCGCGGAACATGTCCGACTCCGGCTCCTTCAGGACCTCGCGCTTGGCGAAGCCGTCCTTGCCGCGCTGGATGTAAAGCGACGACGACTTGTGGATCTGGTCCGGATCGTCCCACACCCCGAAGTCGATCTCGTAGTGCATCAGCCCCTTCGAGCCGAACACCCGCACCGCGAAGATGCCCGGCGACGTCCAGCAGGTGCCGACATAGGCGATCTTGCCGTCGGCGAACTTCAGGAGCGTCATCGACTGGTCGTCGACCTCGGCGCCGACCGGCGACAGCTTCGAGGAGGTCGAGGAGGCCGAGACGATGTCGCCACCGAGATAGTGGACGAGATCGAACATGTGGATGCCGAGCTGCGACAGCGGGCCACCCGGGGCGCGGTGGTTGTACCAGCGCCAGGTCTGCGGGGTGAGCTCGAGGGCGCGCTCGTTCGAGAAGTTCGCCTCGATGAAGCCGACGGTGCCGAGCTCGCCGGAATCGATCGCCGCCCGCATCTCGCGGATGCCGGCGAGGAGCCGGGCGCTGTGGCCGACGGTGACCGTCACGCCGTACTGGCGCTCGAGTGCTGCGATCTGCAGGCCTTCCTCGAGGGTCGAGGCGATCGGCTTCTCCGTGTAGACGTGCTTGCCGGCCGCCGCGACCTCGGCCGCCACCGGCAGGTGCTGCTCGTTCGGCACCGTCAGGATGACGCCCTCGATCGAGGAATCGGCGAGCATCACCTTGAGGTCGTCATAGACGGCGATGCCGGTGTCGCGGTGGTAGCTCTCGCGTTTCTCCGCCGAGCGGTTGAAGCCCGCGACGATCTCGAGCTTGTCCGACTTCTTGGCGGCGCGGGTGAGCACACGGGCCCAGCGGCCGAGGCCGATGATCCCAAGCTTGACGGGTCCGGAAGACACAGGCGACCTCCATTTCTTAGCGACCGTCGTACTGTATTACGGTCTGATGGGGTCGTCAAATAGCGGCAACGGATCGCCCTGGCAAGCGGGGATCGGCGATCGTTTACGAGCGATCGGCCCGGGCGCGCGCCCGTCCCCGGTTCACGCCGCCACCGGCGCCCAGAGCACGTCCTCGATGCGGCGGGCACCCGTCGCCAGCATCACCAGCCGGTCGAGGCCGAGCGCGATGCCGCTGGTCGGCGGCATCGCCGCCACCGCCGCCAGCAGATCCTCGTCGACCGGATAGCGCTCGCCATAGCGGCGCTGCTTCTCGTCCATGTCGGCGGTGAAGCGGCGGCGCTGCTCGTCGGCGTCGGTCAGCTCGCCAAAGGCGTTGGCGAGCTCGACGCCGCAGGCAAACAGCTCGAAACGCTCCGCCACCCGCGGGTCGCCCGGCTTGCGGCGGGCAAGCGCCGCCTCCGGCGCCGGATACTCGGTCAGCGCCGCGGCGCGGCCTCGTCCGACCGCCGGCTCGACCCTGTCGACGAGGATGCGGGTGAACACGTCCGACCAGGTGTCGTCGCCCGCGACGCGCACGCCGGCCGCCCGCGCCATCGCCGCCAGCATCTCTCGGTCCGGCCGGTCGGGGTCGGCGAGCGTCGCCAGCACGTCGATGCCGTGGCGCCGGCACGCCTCCGCCACGCTGACGCGCTCGACCGGCGCGGCCGGATCGACCGTCTCGCCGTCGAAGCCGAGCACGTCCGTCCCGGCCGCCGCGGCGGCGAGCCGCATCAGCGCCGAACAATCGTCGATCAGCGTGTCGTAGGTCTCGTTCGCCCGGTACCATTCGAGCATCGTGAACTCGGGGTGATGCAGGCGGCTGCGCTCGCCGTTGCGGAAGACCTTCGCCAGCGTGAACAGCCGCGGCACGCCGCCGGCGACGAGCTTCTTGCAGGCGAACTCCGGCGAGGTGTGCAGGTAGAGGCGGTCGCGGCAGCCATCCGGCGCGATCCGCTCGGTGGCGAAGGCCGAAAGATGCACCTCGTTGCCCGGCGAGCGCTGCAGGATCGGCGTCTCGACCTCGACGAAATCGCGCTCGGCGAAGAAGCCGCGGATCGCCGCGACGATGCGCCCGCGCGCCGCCAGAAACGGCCGGCGGTCCGCCAGAACGTCCGCCCGCCACCACGGCGTCTCAGCGCTCTCCACCCCTGAAATCCCTCATCGCCCCGCCGTCATTGCGGCGGACGGCGGAAAAAACTATAGAAACCGCGCGCTTCTTAGACTGAAGGGAAACTCTCGTGAAGGTGCAGGCGAGCTCGCTCCGGCAGGGCAACGTCATCGAGGTCGACGGTCGGCTCTATGCCGTGCTGCGGGCCGAAAACATCCACCCCGGCAAGGGCACGCCGGTGACGCAGCTCGACATGCGCCGCATCAGCGACGGCGTGAAGGTGTCGGAGCGCTATCGCACCACCGAGCAGGTCGAGCGCGCCTTCATCGAGGCGGCCGACTTCCAGTATCTCTACCAGGACGCCGACGGCCACACCTTCATGAACGGCGAGACCTTCGACCAGGTGGTGGTGCCGGCCGACGTCATCGGCGAGCAGGCCGTCTACCTGCAGGAGAACATGACAGTGAAGCTCAGCCTTCACGAGGGCGTGCCGGTGGCGATCGAGCTTCCCCAGCGCGTCACCCTCGAAATCGTCGAGACCGAGCCGACGATGAAGGGGCAGACCGCCTCCTCGTCCTACAAGCCGGCGATGCTCTCGAACGGCGTGCGCACCGCCGTGCCGCCGCACATCGCGACCGGCACCCGCGTCGTCGTGATGACTGCCGACGGCTCCTACGTCGAGCGCGCCCGCGACTGATCCGGCGGTGCCGGCGGATGCGGCCGCCGTGCCGCAGCCGCGTCAGCCTTGAAACCGGCCGCATGGCG
>CALRZT010000024.1:0-24583 GCA_943372725.1 Pseudoxanthobacter soli DSM 19599 | reverse complement strand
GGAGCCTACCTCCATGAAGATCGCATTCCTGGCGGCCTCGCTCGGGCTCGCCGTCGCCTCGACGTCGGCGTTCGCCCAGGACGCTGCCGCGCCCGCCGCGCCGGCGCCGCAGGGCGGCCCGCCGATCGAGCTGATGTTCGTCCAGCAGGCCGCCGGCATGAGCTTCGACGGCGACCGCACGCTGACGCTCACCGGCGTCGCCCCGGCGACCACCTTCTTCTCCGACCGGCCGCAGCGCATGGTGGGCCACATCAACCAGGATCACTTCGTCAAGCTGTGGGGCGCCGAGAAGGACGGCTTCAAGGCCGATCCGCCGAACGCCGCGCTGTCGCTCGTCAACGACAACGGCCAGCCGATCGTCATCGAGATCGAGGACGTCGCGGCGGCCTCGGCCGATTCGCTCACCTACACGATCAACGTGCTCGAGGGCACGCTGCCGGCGACCGGCGGCGCCGTGGCGCTGTTCATCGACCCGTGGGTCGCGCACGGCGGCGGCTGGGGTGGCGGCTGGCACGCCGGCGGCTGGGGCTATCACGGCCCGGGCTGGGGTGGTGTCGCGGCCGGTGCGGCCGTCGGTGCCGCGGCCGGTGTCGCGATCGGCGCCGCGGCGGCCTCGGCGCCTCCGGTGGTCTATGCCCCGCCGCCGGTCAACTGCGCCTACAGCCCCTACTACAACCAGCCCGTCTGCAAGGGCGTGGTGTACTGAGCACGATCCACGGCGCATTCGCGACGTGACGTCAGGGCCCCCGCTTCGGGGGCCCTGTTCGTTTCAAGGGCTGTCGGCCCCCGCTTCGGGGCCCGGTTCGTTTCCGGCGCCCGGAGCGGGCGCCGCGGCGATCACTGGTGCAGCTTGAGCGCCATCGCCTCGACGTAGGTGAGCTGGAACAGATCGCCCGGCTGCACGCCCGCCATGTCGCCGGCGACCTCGTCGTTGGCGGCCGGCATGGTGCGCACCAGGCCGTCGGCGCCCTTGAACATCACCGTCCGGGCGGCCGGGTCGACGTCGACCAGCATGGCGTTCTCCACCACCTTGGTGGCGAAGAAGTTCTCCGGCAGCTGAATGCCGAGCACCGAGGCGTCGACGACGTCGGTGTCGAGGCGGCCGATGGTGCCGGTCTGCGCCTTCTCGAGGTCGATGACGGTGCCCGGCACGACGGAGACGTCGACGTGGTCGTTCGGCCGCACCTGCTCGAGGCCGACGACGAAGGGCGCCACCGCATAGGCGAACTGGTTGCCGTTCTGCGCCTTGACGATCACTTCGCGCGTCGGCAGGTCGACCTTGACCACCGTGACGATGAAGGACTGCACCTGCACCGTGCCGATGCCGGGGAGGGTGAGCGAGGTGACGGCGGCGAGGGCGGCCGAGGCACCGCCGGCGAGGAGGGCAGCGGCGAGGGCGACAGCGACGCGGCGGCGGGCAGGCTTCATCGGCATGGTGGGTCCTTTCGGTGTGGTGGCGAAGGCGGGACGACGTGCCGTCATCAAGCAACCGGGCGGCGGGCCGTCAATCGATTCGGCGGGGCGGCGGCGTCGGCGTGGCGGGCGGCGCTATTCTCCCTTTCTCCAATCGCCATGTCCTACCCTCGCCGCCTCTACCTCCCCCGCTTGCCGCCTCTCTGCCGCTCCTTCCCCCTCCGCAGTCATTCCCGGGCTTGTCCCTGGAACCCATTCCTCTCCGCGCGCACCGCGGTCGAGGCATGTCCCCCACCCGTGGCAGCGTCGCATGGGTTCCCGCCACAAGGCCGGGAATGACCCCATTTGAGGGCGGCGAGCGAACGGTCGCGGCTGACCCCCCATCTTTCCACCCACGCGACCCCACCATTGACAGGGCAGCCGGGCTGCGGCTTAAAGGTCGCGTGGACGTGCCGCCTCCCGGGGCGGCACGATTTGTTTTCGGGGGCCCGTCGCCGCCGGCGCCTCGACCGACGCGGCTGATCCCCGGAGTTCTCACGAGCCGGAGCGAGAGGCCCGCGGCCATGTCCAGCGGCAACACTGCCAAGATCGAGACCGTCCCCGCCGCCGCGCCCCTCGGCGCGCCGTCGGAGCACCTGTTCCGCACCTTCGCGCGCGTCGATCTCGCCTTCGAGCGAGGCGAGGGCGCGTGGCTGGAGGGCTCCGACGGGCGACGCTATCTCGACTTCGGCGCCGGCATCGCGGTGAACGCGCTCGGCCACGGCCATCCCCACCTCGTCGCGGCCCTGCAGGAGCAGGCGGCGAAGGTCTGGCACGTCTCCAACCTCTACCGCATCCCCGACGGCGAGCGCCTCGCCGACCGGCTGACGGCGGCGAGCTTCGCCGACCGCGTCTTCTTCACCAACTCCGGCGCCGAGGCGCTGGAGGCGGCGATCAAGACGGCGCGCCACTACCAGTATGCCGAGGGCCGCCCCGAGCGGTTCCGCATCATCACCTTCGAGGGCGCCTTCCACGGCCGCACGCTCGCCACCATCGCCGCCGGCGGCCAGGCGAAGTACCTCGAAGGCTTCGGCCCGAAGGTCGAGGGCTTCGACCAGGTGGCCTATGGCGACCTCGCGGCGACGGAAAAGGCGATCGGGCCGGAGACGGCGGCGATCCTCGTCGAGCCGATCCAGGGCGAGGGCGGCATCCGCCCGGCGCCGGCAGGCTTCCTCAAGGGCCTGCGCGCGCTGTGCGAGAAGCACGGGCTGCTGCTCGTCTATGACGAGGTGCAGTGCGGCATGGGGCGGACCGGCAAGCTGTTCGCCTACGAGTGGTCGGGCGTCGCCCCGGACATCCTCGCCACCGCCAAGGGCATCGGCGCCGGCTTCCCGCTCGGCGCCTGCCTCGCCACCGACGCGGCCGCCGCCTCGATGACGCCCGGCACCCACGGCACCACCTTCGGCGGCAACCCGCTGGCGATGGCGGTCGGCAATGCCGTGCTCGACGTCGTCCTGGCGCCGGGCTTCCTCGACCAGGTCGTCGAGACCGGGCTGCTGCTGAAGCAGCGGCTGGCCTCGGTGGTCGACTCCCACCCCCGCGTCTTCGAGCTCGTGCGCGGCGAGGGCCTGATGCTCGGCCTGAAGGCCCGACCGCCCGCCGGCGAGGTGATGGCGGCGCTCCGCGCCGAGGGGCTGCTCTCCGTCGCCGCCGGCGACAACGTCGTGCGGCTGCTGCCGCCGCTCACCATCGGCGAGGCCGAGCTTTCGGTGGCGATCGACCGCATCGAGGCGGCGGCGCTGCGCGTCGAGGCGGCACTCGACGCGAGGCCTGCGGAGGGCGCGTCGTGACGGCGGCGCAACCCGCGGCGCGGCACTTCCTCGACATCGACGCGATCCCGGCGGTCGAGCTCCGCCGCATCCTCGACGACAGCCGGCGGATGAAAGCGGAGCGCGCCGGCAAGCGGCGCATCCCGCCCTCCGGCGAGGGCCCGCTCGCCGGCCTCGTGCTGGCGATGGTGTTCGAGCGGCCGTCGACGCGCACCCGCGTCTCCTTCGACGTCGGCATGCGCGAGCTCGGCGGCGAGACGATCATGCTGACGGGCGCCGAGATGCAGCTCGGCCGCGGCGAGACGATCGCCGACACGGCGCGCGTGCTGTCGCGCTTCGTCGACGCCATCATGATCCGCATCCTCGACCACTCCGCCCTCGTCGAGCTCGCCGAGAACGCCACGGTGCCGGTGATCAACGGGCTGACGAAGGTCTCGCACCCCTGCCAGATCATGGCCGACGTGCTGACCTTCGAGGAGCACCGCGGGCCGATTGCCGGGCGCACGGTGGCCTGGGCGGGCGACTACAACAACGTCCTGCAGTCGTGGATGCACGCCTCTGCGCCGCTCGACTTCGAGCTGCGCATCGCCACGCCGCCGGAACTCGCGCCGCCCGCCGATCTCGTCGCCGCGGCGCGCGCCGCCGGTGGCCGCATCGCCGTCACCACAGACCCCTACGAGGCGGTGGACGGCGTCGACTGCGTCGTCACCGACACCTGGGTGTCGATGGGCGACAAGGAGCGCGAGCGCCGCCACAACCTCCTGAAGCGCTACCAGGTCGACGAGCGCCTGATGGCCGCGGCGGCCAAGGACGCGATCTTCATGCACTGCCTGCCGGCGCACCGCGACGAGGAGGTCACGGCCGCCGTCATGGACGGGCCGCAGTCGGTGGTGTTCGACGAGGCGGAGAACCGCCTGCATGCCCAGAAGGGCATCCTCGCCTGGTGCCTCGCCGACGCGGTGGCGCGGTGAGCGGGCGGTGAGCGGAGCACGCTGTTGACGGACGTGGACACGACGGATCCCGAGGGGACGCCGGAGGATCTCGTGCTGCCGTTCTCGGTGGCGCCTCTCGACGTGCGCGGTCGGGTGGTTCGGCTCGGGCCGGCGGTCGACGCCATGCTCGCCCGCCACGCCTATCCGCCGGCCGTCTCGCGCCTGCTCGGCGAGGCGATCGCGCTCACCGCGCTCCTCGGCGCCTCGCTCAAGTTCGACGGGCGCTTCACCCTGCAGACCTCCACCGACGGGCCGGTCGACCTCATCGTCGTCGACTTCTCCACGCCGGACGCGCTGCGCGCCTACGCCCGCTTCGACGCCGAGCGCGTGGCTGCGGTGGCCGACGGAGCCGCGCCCGGCAGCAAGCCCGATGCCGGCCTGCTGATCGGCAAGGGCCATCTCGCCATGACCGTCGACCAGGGCACGGCGGCGAGCCGATACCAGGGCATCGTGCCGCTCGACGGCGACGGGCTGGAGGCCGCCGCGCACCGCTATTTCGAGCAGTCCGAGCAGATCCCGACGCGGGTGCGCCTCGCCGTCGCCGAGGTGATGAGCCGGCGCCCCGGCGAGGCTCCGGCCCACGCCTGGCGGGCCGGCGGCATCCTCGTGCAGTTCCTGCCCGAGGCGCCCGATCGCCTCGCCCACCGCGACCTCGATCCCGGCGACCGGCCGGACACCGACGAAGACGCTGCGGTGGGCGACGGCGCCACCGAGGACGACGCCTGGGTGGAGGCGCGGGCCCTCGTCGAGACGGTCGAGGACCTCGAGCTCACCGACCCGGAGGTGACACCCGAGCGGCTGCTCTACCGGCTCTTCCACGAGCGCGGCGTGCGCGTCTTCGAGCCGCAGCCGGTCGCCGACCGCTGCCGCTGCTCGCGTGAGCGCGTCTTCGGCGTGCTGAAGGGCTTCTCGCCGGAGGAGCGCGCCGAGATGGTCGTCGACGGGGCGATCGAGGTGACCTGCGAGTTCTGCTCGACGCGCTACCGCTTCGCGGCGGAAGAGGTGACGGACTGACATCCCGGTCGCCGTAGGGATTCCCCGGCGGCTGCGTATAGAATGGGTCGGCGGCCGGCTTTCCCGGCCGGGCCGCTCGACGGAGCGCCCCGATGTCGTCGACCCGCACGTTTCTCCGTATCGCCGTCGTCATCGCCGCGCTCGCCGGTGCCGGCTTCGCCGTCGTCAAGGCGGTCGGCGGACCCGAGCAGACGCCGGCGCGCTACCGCACGGACGCCGCGACACGCGGGCCGATCGAGGCCGCGGTGCTCGCGACCGGCACGCTCGCCCCGGTCGTCACCGTGCAGGTGGGCAGCCAGATCTCCGGCCAGATCATCGCGCTCGAGGCGGACTTCAACTCCGCCGTGACGAAGGACCAGGTGATCGCCCGCCTCGACCCGGCGAGCTACCGCGGCAAGCTCGCCCAGGCCGAGGCCGACCTCGCCGTCGCCGAGGCGACGATCAGCGCCAAGCAGGCGGCGCTGGCGGCGGCCCAGGTGGACCTGCGCACCGCCCGTAACGCGCTCGCCGACGCCGAACAGACCCACGACCGCACCCGCCGCCTCTCGGCCGCCGGCCACGCCACCGAGCGCCAGCTGCAGCTCGACGCCTTCAGCCTCACCCAGGCGACGGAAGCGATCGGCAAGGTCGAGGCTCAGATCCAAATGGCCGAGGCGGATCTCGCCGTGGCGCGCGCCCAGGTCGAGCAGAAGCAGGCGGCCGTCGCCATTGCCCGCACCGATCTCGACCGCACGGTGATCCGCTCGCCGGAGACCGGCGTCGTCGTCAACCGGCAGATCGACATCGGCCAGACGGTGGCGGCGAGCCTGCAGGCGCCGATCCTGTTCGAGATCGCCCGCGATCTGCGCGAGATGCGGCTCGAGGCGAGCGTCGACGAGGCCGACATCGGCCGCGTCGCGCCCGGCCAGGACGTCACCTTCACCGTCGACGCCTTCCCCGACCGCAGCTTCGAAGGCGTCGTCGAGCAGATCCGCAAGGCGCCGACGGTCGTCTCCAACGTCACCACCTACACGGTGGTGGTGGCGACCGCGAACCCCGACATGGACCTCCTGCCCGGCATGACGGCAAGCGTGCGCATCGTCGAGGCGCGCCGCGAGGACGTCATCAAGGTGCCGGCCGCGGCACTGCGCTTCCGCCCCGCGGGGGCCCGCCGGTCGCCGTCGGACGGCACCCCGGCCGGCGGTGACGCCGACACCGGCAAGCCGCCCGGCCCAGCGGTCTACGTGCTCGGCGCCGGCGGCGAGGCGGTTCGCCGGCCGGTGGAGACCGGTCTCGTCAGCGACGGCTTCGTCGAGGTCACGTCGGGCCTCGAGCCGGGCGAGGCGGTGATCGTCGGCGCCGACGAGGCCGACGGCAAGCCGCGCCGGCCACGCTCGATGTTCGGCTTCTGAGCCGCGCCATGTCCGGCCGAGGGTCCGTGAGCCCCGCCATCGTCGCCGCTGAGGCGATCGGCAAGCGCTACCGCACCGGTGCGGTGGAGGTGGCGGCGCTGGTCGACGTCTCGTTCACCGTCGCGCCCGGCGAGTTCGTCGCGGTGATGGGCCCGTCCGGCTCCGGCAAGTCGACCCTGATGAACGTGCTGGGCTGCCTCGACCGGCCGACCAGCGGCCGGCTCCTGATCGGCGGTGCCGACGTGGCGACGCTCGACGCCGACGCGCTGGCGGAGCTCCGCCGCCGGACCGTCGGCTTCGTCTTCCAGTCCTTCAACCTGATGCCGCGGCTGTCGGCACGCGACAACGTCGCGATGCCGACCGTCTATGCCGGCCTGCCGGTGCGCGAGCGCAAGCGCCGGGCGGAGGCGCTGCTCGCCGCCGTCGGCCTCGCCGACCGCTGCCACCATCGCCCGACCGAGCTCTCCGGCGGCCAGAAGCAGCGCGTGGCGATTGCCCGCGCGCTGGTCAACGATCCGAAGCTCATCCTCGCCGACGAGCCGACCGGCGCCCTCGACAGCCGCACCGGCCTCGAGATCCTCGCGCTCTTGCAGAAGCTCAACCGCGAGGACGGGCGCACGGTGGTGCTCGTCACCCACGACCCCGGCATCGCCCGCCACGCCGGCCGGGTGCTGCGCTTCCATGACGGCCGCCTCGTCGCCGACGAGCGCACCGATGTGGCCCTCGACGCCCGGACGGAACTCGCCGCCCTGCCGCCGCCGGCGGAGGCCGCAGCATGACGGTGCTCGACAGCCTTCGTGCCGCCATCGCCGCGCTGGGGGCCAACCCGCTCCGCAGCGTGCTGACGACGCTCGGCATCATCATCGGCGTCGCCGCCGTCATCGTCATGGTGGCGATCGGCTCGGGCGCCCGTTCCCGCGTCGACGGCGTCATCCAGAGCCTCGGCTCCAACCTCATCCAGGTGCTGCCGGGCGCCCGCAGCTTCTCCGGCGTCCGCGCCGCCTCAAACCTCATCACCGAGCGCGACGTGCCGGCGATCCGCGCCGGCGCACCGGACGCCGTGCTGATCGCGCCGTTCGTGCGCGGCACGGCCCAGATCATCGCCGGCAACCTGAACTGGCCGACCACCGCCTTCGGCGTCACCGAGGAGTTCTTCGCCGCGCGGGAGTGGTCGATCGGCGAGGGGCGGCTGTTCGAGCCGACGGAGATGCGCGGCGGCAAGGTCGTGGTGCTCGGCGCCACCGTGGCCCGCGAGATGTTCCCCGACGGTTCGCCGATGGGCCAGGTGGTGCGGGTCAACCGGGTGCCGTTCACCGTCGTCGGCGTGCTCGCCGAGAAGGGCCAGACGCCGTTCGGACAGGACCAGGACGACGCCGTCTTCGTGCCGCTCGACACCGCCCGCCAGCGCCTGTTCGGCCGCTTCGCGAGCCGCCCCGACATGGTGGACGGCATCACCGTCAAGGGGCGCTCGGCGGAGACGCTCGGCAAGCTCGAGGCGGACCTGCACGAGGTGCTCGCCGAGCGCCATCCGCCGACCGACGCCGGCGAGGGCTACAACATCCGCAATCTCGGCCAGCTGCTCGAGGCGCAGGCGAGCACCTCGCGGGTGCTGGCGCTCCTGCTCGCCGCCGTCGCCTCGATCTCGCTGATCGTCGGTGGCATCGGCATCATGAACATCATGCTGGTCTCGGTGACCGAGCGGACGCGCGAGATCGGCCTCCGGATGGCGGTGGGCGCGCGGCGGCGCGACATCCTTTCCCAGTTCCTCGTCGAGTCGGTGGTGCTGGCGTTCGCCGGCGGGCTGATCGGCGCGGCGCTGGGCATCGGCGCCTCGGTGGCGATCGCGCGGGCGGCCGAGTGGCCGGTGCTGGTGGAGCCGTCCGCCGTGGCGCTCGCCTGCGGCTTCGCGGCCGCCGTCGGCGTGTTCTTCGGCTACTACCCCGCCCGCAAGGCGAGCCGCCTCGATCCGATCGAGGCGCTCCGGTACGAGTGAGGGGGAGAGAGGCGTGCGCTCGCGAACGCAGGTCAGAGTTCCACGCCACTCTGCCAATCTCGACCGGCATAGAAGATGCCGAGGATCGTCACGGTGTCAGCGTCGACGCTGTAGGTGATCGTGACACGGCCGCGGAAGACGAGCGTTCGCAGGCCGGCATGAACGTGGTTGTGGGCGACGCCGCGGAACGGGAAGTCGGCGAGCGAGCGGCAATGCTTGTTGAGCGCAGACGTAAATCGGTGAGCGCTTTCGGCCGAAGAAGCGTCTGCAATGAAGTCGTAGAGCTCGAGCAGCTGCTGGCGCGACCGCTCTGAAAAAACGACCCGGAGCACCGGGAGCTCTATTGAGAGTGCAATCGCTTTCGGTGATGTTGATCGAGAGAGTCCTGTACCTCCTCGAAGCTCAGTGCCCGCTCCGGGTGCGCCTTCATCTCCTCGGCAATTGGCAACACGGCCTCGCGCAGCCAAGCCTCGAACGACTCGTCGCGCTGTTTGAGCGCGATCAGGCTCTCGCGGACGACGTCGCTTTCAGTCTTGAAGCGCTCGCCGTCTATCTCGGCGCGCACAAGATCGACCACGTCGTCGTTCAGTTGGAAGGGCTTTGCAGGCATCGGTGCCTCCTGTGCGAGACACGTTATCGCGAAAGGGCGGCTCGATGAAGTCTTCACGGGTTCGGTGACCATCTGTGGTCGGATCCGCCCCTACCCCAGCACCCCCACCGCCGCCTTCGCCGCCGCCTCGATATTCCCGTTCCACGTCGCCGGCGAGGCGCCCGTCGGGGCGAGGTCGTGGTTGCCGTTCTCGCTCCAGACGATCGTCACCAGCGGCGGCAGCGTGTAGGTCGCCACCTCCTTGTCGTCGCCGTAGGGATCGCGCGTGCCCTGGACGACCAGGGCGGGGATGCGCAGTGCCTTCAGCGGGCCGAGGCGCAGCTTCTCCGGCTGGCCGGTCGGGTGGAATGGGTAGCCGAGGCAGACGACGGCCTTCACGCGCGGGTCGAGGTCCGGCAGCCCGCCGACCATCGCGGCGATGCGGCCGCCCATCGACTTGCCGCCGATCAGCACCGGCCCCTCCGTCTCCGCCAGGACCGTCTCGAGTGCCGCAACGAACTCCGGCACGACGGTCTCCACCTTCGGCGGCGGCCGGCGCACGCCGTCGATCCGGCGCTGCGCCATGTAGGCGAACTCGAAGCGGACGACGTCGAGCCCCGCCTTGGCGGCATGGACGGCGAAGCGCTGCATGAACTGCGTATCCATCGCCGCACTCGCCCCGTGGGCGAGCACGAGCGTGCCGCGGCGCGGCGGGACGGCGGCATCACGCAGGAACGACTGGCTCAAGTCTCGGTCTCCCCTAGGCTGCGGGCCTGGCTCCGATGGTTGCGACGGGATCGTCGCGGCACCCGTCCACCGGAACCGTCCGCGCCGGAACCCTTAGCAGGCCGGCTTGGGCGAGAGAACGGCGCGCGGCGGCGACCTGTGGCGCTTCGCGTCAAAGATTCTCATCGCGAGCCCGACAGCCTCCGATTGCACGGCTGGTCGTCGTCTGCCACACTTCGAGCCAGCGTATGGGGGGATGCGCGTGGAGGCGTGGCGGCACAGTTCCGGCGGGCCTGAGCAGGGGGTTGCCGTGCGCGGCGCCGCCCGCCGGCGTCTCGGCATCGGTGCCATCACCGCCCTCGCAGCGGACACTCCGCCGACCGAATTTCCGGTGTCCCGTCGTGCGGCGGCTGACCGGTCTCATTCTCTTCGGAGTGCGTCGGAGCCTCGCCCTGCTTGGTCGTCCGCGCCCGCCGCCGAACTCCCGGCCCCGTCGCGCGACAATGCCGGGCCCGCCGAGCCCGGGTCTGCACCGCCGTCGCCCCTCGACCGGATGGCCGCCGCCCTCGGTGTCGGCGTGGTGACAGCCGAAGATCTCGCCGCCGGAGCTGGCCGCCTCGTCCGCGTCGACCGCGCGGACGGCGAGGCGGTGACGCTGATCGCCGTCGGCTACGGCGAGAGTGGCCCGATCCTGGCGGTTCCCGCCAACCCCGCGCGGCTCGGCGACCTCGCGCGCATCCTCGCCGTCGAGCCGGCGGCCGCGCGGCGCATCCGCCTCGCCGATCCCGCCGCCTTCGCCGCCGCCCTCGACGCCGCCACCGCCGATGTCGCTTCGGCCGCCGATCCGGACGCGCCGGACGATGCACATGACGGGGTGGTGCCGGAAGCGTCTGAGGGCGAGTTCGAAGATACTCCGCCGCCGAACAGTCCCACTGCGGCGCCTCGCGCTTCGCCCGACACCATGCGGCGGCCGGCGCTGCGCGTCGTCGGGACGCGGCGCGTCGAGGCGGCTCTCGACGGCTTCCGGGCCGCCGCCGGCGGCTGCGGCGCCGAGCGGACGGTGACAGGCCGGCAGGCGGCGATCCTCGGGGGGATCGTGGCGGCCGCGATCGGGGCGGCAACCCTTGCTCCGGCAACGACAAGCGGTCTGACGATCTGCCTGGTCGCCATCTGTTTCGTCGGATTCGCAGGCTTGCGCGTCGCGGCGGCGATCGGTGTGGTGGGAGGCGGCTTCGCGCCGCCGGCCCAGCCGCTCGCCGACATCGACCTTCCCCTCTACACGGTGCTGGTGCCACTGCACCGCGAGGCGCGCGTCGTGCCGCGGCTCCTGCCGGCGCTCTGCGCGCTCGACTACCCGGCCGACAAGCTCGATTTGAAGCTTCTGCTCGAGGCGAGCGACCGCGAGACGATCGCCGCCGTCGAGCGCCATCCGCTCGCCCATCGCTTCGACGTCGTGACGGTTCCGAAGGTCGGGCCGCTGACCAAGCCGAAGGCGCTCGGCGTCGGCCTGACACTCGCCCGCGGCAGCCTGGTGACGATCTTCGACGCCGAGGACAGACCCGATCCCGACCAGTTGCGCCGCGCCGCCGAGACGTTCGCCGCCGCCGGCCCGGCGCTCGCCTGCGTGCAGGCGCGGCTCGCCACCGACCACGCCGGCGACACCTGGATCACGGCGATGTTCGCGCTCGAGTACGCCATGCTGTTCGACGCGGTGCTGCCCTGGCTCGCCAGCCGCCAGCTGCCGTTCCTGCTCGGCGGCACCTCCAACCACTTCCGCAAGTCGGCGCTTCTCGCCGTCGGCGGCTGGGATGCGTTCAACGTCACCGAGGATGCCGACCTCGCTGTCCGCCTCGCCCGCCGCGGCTACGCCTCGACGGTGATCGCCTCGACCACCCACGAGGAGGCGCCGCTCGAGGTCGCGGCGTGGCTGAAGCAACGTTCGCGCTGGTACAAGGGCTTTCTGCAGACGGCGCTGGTGCACGCGCGAGACCTCGCCGGCCTCGGCCGCGGCGTCGGCATCGACGGACTGGTGGCGCTGGGGCTGCAACTGATCGGCGCTCTCGTCACCGTCGTCGCCTATCCGGTCTTCTGGTTCCTCATCGCCGGCTACACCGTCGGCGCGCTGCCCTTCAGCCCGGACGGCAGCTTCGCCGGCGACCTGCGCTTCGCCCTCGTCGTCACGGCCTTCCTCGGCGGACAGGCGGCGATGGCGCTCCTGGCGCTGGCGGCCCTCAGGATGCGGCCGAGCGCCATCCGGCCGCTCGCGCTCGTCTGGCTGCCGGTCTACTGGTGGCTGCACGCCTTCGCGCTGGCGCTCGCCGTCGTCGACCTCGTCCGCCGCCCGCACTTCTGGGCGAAGACCGAGCATGGCGTGGCGTGGCGGCCGGCGGGGAACAAGCGCCGGGCCGCCGCAACGACGTGACGGCGTTTACCGCGGCTCGGTTTGGCCTCAGGATGGGTATGCCTGTTCGGAGGAGAAGAACACCAATGACCGGACCAACCAAGCTCATGGCCCTGCTCTGGACCGCGTTGCTGGGCTGTTGCCTGACGGGGGTGGCAGCCTCGGCGACGGAGGCGGGCGCTTCCGCCTGCCCGGCGGGCCAGACCTGCCCGGCCACCGGCCCGGCGCCGAGCGGTGCTGCAGCGAGCGTCGGCGAGCCGCGCCCGACCGCCGAGACCCCCGTCAAGACCCCCGTCGCCAAGAAGAGCAACACCCTGCGCTGGAACATCCAGAACCGCAGCGGTCGACGCGTCGAATTGCAGTTTTACTCGCAGAACCGCAACTGGGTGTGGCCGAGCGCCAATCGTGTCTACGTCCTCCCGAACAGCAAGAAGTCCACGATCAACATCTCCTGCCGGAAGAACGAGAAGATTTGCTACGGCGCCTGGGTGGCCGGCAACACCCGCTCCTATTGGGGCGTGGGCTATGATGGAAGGCGCAATTGCCGCGGGTGCTGCTACATCTGCGGGCGGGGGCAGACGCCGCTGATCAAGCTCTTGTGGTGAGCCTGGCGGCGGCCGGTCTACCGCCGCCGCCTCCCGCTCACTCCACCGCCGGCACCGTGCGCAGGTAGGCGACGATGTCGGCGACGTCGGCGGGCTTCAGCTTCGCATAGAAGCCGTAGCCCATCGGCGGCTTCAGCTTGGCGCCGTCACGGCCGATGCCCTCGGTGATCGCCCTGGCGATCTCAGCGTCGGTCCAGTCGCCGAGGCCATTCGCCTTGCTCGCGGTGATGTTGGCGGCGACCGACACGCCCCACGGTCCGGGAAACTCCATGCCGCCCGCTCCGAAGCCGGTAGCGAACGCCGGCTCGCCGTGCGGCCCGCGGCTGGTGTGGCACTCCATGCAGTGGCCGATGCCGACGAGGTACTTGCCGCGGCCCTCGGGGGTGGCGAGATCGGCCGCGGTGGCCGGCTGCTCGAAGCCGGGCGGAGGCTCGGCGCGGATGATCTGGCGGTACTCCGGCGGCGGCACGGAGTGTTCCACCGGCGCGACGGTACGCAGGTAGGCCACCAGCGCATCGAGGTCGGTCGGCGTCATCACATGGTAGAAGGCATAGGGCATGATCGGCGCGAGCGGCACGCCGTCCGGCCGGACGCCGCCGACGATCGCAGTCTTGAGCTCCGCGTCGCTCCACGCGCCGACGCCGGTCGCCGCGTCGGGGGTGATGTTGGAGGCGTGCACGGTGAACGGCGGCGTCTCGAACTTCGTGCCGCCAGCGAGCGTCATGCCGGCCTTCGGCCCGTCGGGACCCCTGGGTGTGTGGCAGTTGCCGCAGGCGAGGATCGAGTTGACGAGATAGTCGCCGCGCTCGACCGGTGTCTCCGCACCGGCGGTGGCGGGCAGGAAAGTCACGGCAAGCGTGGCGGCGACGAGGGCGGCAAAGGGCCGGTGTGCGCTCATTTGTCTTGATTCTCCGCGCAGGGGCGGAAGCGGTCTAGCGCCGCGATGCACACTTTTCCAATTCGAACGCGATCACCGTCATCCAATCTTCGTGAACGGCCGTCCGCCTCAGCCGCGCGGCTCAGCGTGGACGATCATCCGACGCACCTCGGGCACGCGGCGGCGGAAGCCGCGCTCCAGCGCATCGACGGCGTCGTGCACCTCGGCGACGGTCTGGCCGGGCTGCGCGAAGCAGTGGCAGGTGACGAACAGCCCCTCGTCGTTCACCCGCACGCGCACGTCGTGGACGAAGGCGAGCCGCCCGGTCTCGGCGGCGAGTTCCGACAGGATGCCCGAGAACGTCATGCGGGTGACGGCGCCGGCGTCGCGCGCGCCGAGGCCGGCGGTCAGCATCGGCTCGATGTGGCTCTCCACCTCGATGTCCTCGCCGAGCTCGCGCCGCACCGCCGTCTCGAGGCCGCTCGCGACGTCATGGGCGGTCGAGAAGCTCATGGCGCCGTCGACCTCGAGGTCGAGGCTGACGGAGAGCTGCTCGCCGCTTTCGTCCGGACGCGCCAGGTGCTGCACCGTGACGTGGTGGACGGCGAGGCCGCGCCGCGCCGCGATCAGCATCACCTTGTCGAACACCGTCTCGTCGTCCAGCGCCACCGGATGGGCGGTGACGGTGACGTCGGCGTTCGGGTAGGCGCTGCGGATCGCCTCCTCGAACCGCGCCTTGATGGCGTCGACGCGGTCGAACGGCAGCGTGCGGCGGACGGTGACGTCGACGGCGGCGAACAGCGTCGCGCCCGACAGCCGCACCCGCGCCCGCTTCAGCGCCAGCACGTCCTCGCTGTCCTCGGCGAGCTTCTCGATCGTCTCGACGACGCCGGCGGGCGCCGTGTCGACGAGGGTGTCGATGGTGCGCCGGGCGAGGCGGACGCCGTTCCAGCCGATGAAGCCGGCGATGACGAGGGCCACCACGGCATCCGCCGCCGGCAGCCCGAAGTAGACGCCGGCGAGGCTGAGCAGCACCAGGCCCGAGCTCACCATGTCGGTGGTGAAGTTGAGGGCGTCGGCCTCCAGCGCCTCCGACCCGGTCTCGCGGGCGACCTTCTTCAGCATGCGGGCGCGGAAGAAGTCGGCGACGATCGAGACGACGAACAGGCCGGCGACCCACCACGTCACCTCGAACGGCTCGCCGCCGTAGAAGAGCTGCTTGCCGGCCTCCACCACGAAGGCGATGCCGGTGGCGATGAGCAGGCCTGTCTCGATCAGCGCGGCGACGCTCTCGACCTTGGCGTGGCCGAAGTGGTGGTCGCTGTCGGGCGGCTTGTCGCCGACGCGCACGGCGTAGAAGGTCAGGGCGCTGGTGCCGAGGTCGAGCACGGTCTGGGCCGCGTCCGAGAGGATCGCGAGGCTGCCGGTGGCGAGCCCGACGATGCCCTTGGCGACGGCGAGCACCAGCGAGACGGCGATCGAGATCGCCACCGCGCGCTGCTTGCGCCGGCTCACCGCCGCGCCCTTGTGCGAGCCGTCCGCGCTCGTCATCGCCAGTAGCCGACCTCTTGCAACAGGCAGAGCCGGGGGGAGGGCGCCGCGCGCCGATTGAGGGCGAGACGGGCGGAGTGTCAAGCGTGGCGACGTTGGTTGTCGCCGATGCAGCGGGGGAAGGCAGGGCCGGGAATGGCCCGCGGGAGGGAACCCGATCGGGTCGTCGGGACTTTGCGTCGGGGGGCTTTAGGGAGCCTTTGTCCCGATGACGGTTCGTTTTTGCCCGCCCGTTGCCCCGATCCCGCCGCTGCTCCACCTTCCCGCCTGCCTCATCCTCGCCTGTCTGCTGGCCCTGCAGATCGCCCTCGGGGCTGCCGCACCCGCCCGGGCGCAGACGGTTCTGCCGTCCACCGCACCTGCCGCGCAAGCTGAGGCCGCGGCGCCGTCGGCCGCCGAGGTCGACGCGCTGGTGGCCGAGATCGAGGACCCGGAGCGGCGGGCGGAACTGGTGCAGCGGTTGCGCCTGCTCACGGCCGCGCAGGGCGACGGCGCCTCCCAATCCTCCGCCGACTTCTCCACCGTCGGCGCTGCTGCGGTCGCCTATGCGGCCTCGGTGTTCTCCGGCGTCCAGGAAGCGATCGGCAGACTCGAATTCGCCGTCACCGCCCTGCCGGCCGTCGGCAACGAGGTCGTCGCGACCCTCTCCGACCCCATCGCGCGCGTCGCCGCCCTCGACGGCGCGGTCCGCCTCGCCGGGGCGATCGGCGCCGCTCTCCTCGCCTGGTTCGTCGTCGCCTGGCTGCTCGGGCGGCTGCGCGACATGCTCGGCCGGCGCGCCGCCGGCGCCTCCTGGCCGGCGCGGGTGATGATGGCGCTGACGCGCCTCGTGCTCGACCTGCTGCCGATCGGCGCCTTCGTCGCCGCGGGCTTCCTGGCGCTCGGCGCCCTGCAGCCGAGCCGGCCGGTGGAAGCGCTGGCGCTCACCATCCTCAACGCCGGCGCCGCCACCGGCGTGCTGTCGGCGCTGGTGCGCATGGTGCTGGCGCCGCGCACGCCGGCGCTGCGCGCGGTGCCCGCCGCCGACGAGACGGCGATCCGCCTGCACAAGTCGCTGGTGCGCACCGCCGCCTTCGCCATCTGGGGCTACCTGTTCGTCGGCTCGCTATGGCTGTTCGGCCTGACGCCGGCGGTACGCTGGGGCCTGCTGTTCATCCTCGGCGTGCTCGTCGCCGTCGTGGCGATCCGCTTCGTCCTGCGCTGGCGGCGGCCGTTCGCCCGCTGGCTCGCCGAGCGGGTGCCGGACGGACGGTGGTATTCGCTGCCGGCACGGCGGCTCGCCGCCCACTGGCACCGCATCGCCATCCTCTACATCGTGCTGGTGACGGCGGTGTTCGCCCTGCAGATCTCCGGAGGCTTCGTCTTCCTCGTCCGCGGCACGCTGGTCACGGTGCTCGTGCTCGCCCTCGTGCCATTGCTCGCCAACCGCGCCGGCGCCGTGCTCGAGCGCTCGGACCTCGGCGTGCCGGTGCTGGCGACGCCGCGCGGCGAGCGCTACCGGGCGCTCCTGAAGCGGGTGGTGGTGGTGCTGTTGTGGGTCGCCGGCATCGTTGCGCTGCTGGAAGGCTGGCACCTCGGCGTGCTCGCCTTCGTGCAGTCGGACGCCGGCACAACGCTCGTGATGGTGCTGACGCGCATCTTGGTCGTCTTCGCCGGCGGCTTCATCGCCTGGGAACTCGCCAACATCGCCATCGAGGGCAGGCTCAACGCCGCCTCGCCGCGCAAGGCGCTCGGCCAGCGCGGCCGCACGCTGCTGCAGTTCCTGCGCAACGTCGTGATGGTGGTGATCCTGCTGATGGTGACGCTGATCGTGCTGTCGGAGATCGGCGTCGACATCGGCCCGCTGCTCGCCGGCGCGGGCGTCATCGGCCTCGCCGTCGGCTTCGGCGCGCAGACGCTGGTGAAGGACGTCATCACCGGCCTGTTCATCCTGATGGAGGACCAGGTGCAGGTCGGCGACGTCGTCGACCTCAACAGCAACTCCGGCGCGGTCGAGGCGATGACCATCCGCACCATCCGCCTGCGCGACTTCTCCGGCACCGTGCACGTCATCCCGTTCTCGAGCGTCGACCGGGTGAAGAACCTCACGCGCGGCTTCGCCTTCGCCGTCTTCGACGTCGGCGTCGCCTACAAGGAGGACATCGACCGCGTCGTGGCGGTGCTGAAGCGGCTCGGCGAGGACCTGCGCGCCGACCCGCAGTTCTCGCCGCTGCTCCTCGGCGACCTCGAGATCTTCGGCCTCGATGCGTTCGGTCCGTCGGCGCTCATCGTCAAGACGCGCATCAAGACCCTCGCCGGCAGCCAGTGGACAATCACCCGCGAGTTCAACGGGCGCATCAAGCGCGCCTTCGACGAGGAAGGCATCGAGATTCCGTTCAACACCCAGACGGTGGCGCTGCCCACCGGACCGGACGGCAAGCCAATGCCGATCCCCCTGGAAGTGGTCGGACGGCGCCAGGCGGCGGCGGAGCGGCCCGCCTCCGATGCGTTCCGCGCCCCGCGGGCGGGCGGCGACGAGGCACCGGTGATGCAAGTGGGCAACGCCTGATGCGCATCCGCCGACCGGCTACCCTCCCGGCGCCTCACGCGCCGGTGGCGTCATCGCCTCGTTACGTCCTCGCGGTCTCCTGATGGCGAACGGGTGGCGTCGACCGCCCCGAGCCGTGCGAGGACAGACCATGCGACGGACCATCCGCCGGGCGGCGACGCTGTTTGCCGCCACCTTCGCCTCTGCAGCGGCCGCCCTGGTGCCGGCCCACGCGGCCGACATGCCGGTCGAGGCCGAGCCGATCGACTATGTGCGCGTCTGCGACGCGTTCGGCTCCGGCTTCCTCTATGTGCCCGGCACGGAGACCTGCTTCCGCGTCATGGGCCGCGTCCGCGCCGACTACCGCGTCTACGGCAGCGACCAGGCCTACGGCGGTCCCGGCTTCTATTCGCGCAACTCCGACGGCTACGTCTTCCGGGCGCGCGGCTACCTCTACCAGGACTCGCGCACCAACACCGAATACGGCCTGCTGCGCACCTACAGCGAGATCTGGTTCACCACAGACACCAATGCCCCCGACACGGCGGTCTTCATCCGCAACGCCTACATCCAGTTCGGCGGCCTGACCGCCGGTCGCGCCGCGTCGTTCTACGACCTCTATTTCGGCGACACCTTCAACACCGTCTTCAAGATGGCCGGGATGGGCAACCCGGACTTCGCCACCAACCTCGTCGGCTATACCGCCGACTTCGGCTCCGGCTTCTCGGCGACGCTGGCGCTGGAAGACGCCGTCTACCGCCGCTTCGGCATCCAGTCGGCCGCCGGCATCACCAGCCAGGGCGGCGCGCGCGTCCCCGACGTCGTCGCCAACATCAACCTCAAGCAGGACTGGGGCGTCGCGCAGCTGATGGCGGCCACCCACGAGGTGCGCACCTCGACGGGCCGCGCCGACTCCGAGCTCGGCTTTGCGGTCGGTGCCGGTCTCATCGTCAACCTGCCGATGCTCGCCAAGGGCGACCGCATCGGCATCCAGGGCGGCTATGCCGACGGCGCGCTGCAGTATGTCGGGCCGCAGGCGCAGGGCCCGTCGGTGGTCGACGGGGTCGTCCGCAACGGCAACCTGAAGCTCACCAGCGCCTGGGCGATCGGCGCGAGCGGCATCCATTACTGGACGTCGGAGTGGTCGTCGGCGCTGGGTGCGTCCTACCTCGACGTGCAGGCGCCGAACCCGGGCACCGACTTCTCCAACATCGACCTGCAGGGCAACATAGTCTTCCGCCCCGTGAAGGGCCTGCAGATCGGCACCGAGGTGGAGTGGAAATACGTCCAGCCCGACCGCGGCGCCGACCGCAGTGGGCTCGTGGGCATGCTCCGGGTGCAGCGGGATTTTTGAGGGGGCACGTCGTACGGCGCCGCTTTGTCCTTCTTTCTTCCGGCTCATCCGACGATCGCGATCGTCTTCCCTTCTCCCAGCATCGCTGGGAGCGTCTTCCCTTCTCCCAGCATCGCTGGGAGAAGGTGGCCGCAGGCCGGATGAGGGCCGCGCGGAACGCGCGGAAGGGGCCGCCGGCGGGTGAGGGGATCGCCGCATTCCGGCACCCTGCGGGTGCCGGCCCTCATCCGTCGCTTCGCGCCACCTTCTCCCGCTCAGGCGGGAGAAGGAAAGTGACCCGCCGCCTTCCTCGCCTCAGAACTTCAGCGGCTTCGCCTGGCGGACCAGCGGCAGCTTCTCCACCGTCGCGAGGATCTCGGCCGGGATCGGGCCGTCGACCTCGACGAGGCAGATCGCGTCCTCGCCCGGGCCGGTGCGGCCGAGGTTGAAGGTGGCGATGTTCACGCCGGCGTTGCCGAGCGTCATGCCGAGCGCGCCGATGAAGCCCGGCTTGTCCTCGTTCGTCACATAGAGCATGTGCGGGCCGATCTCGGCCTCCATGTTGATGCCCTTGATCTGGATGAGGCGCGGCTTGCCATCCGAGAACACCGTGCCGGCGACCGAGCGCTCCTGCGTGTCGGTCTTCACCGTCAGGCGCATGTAGCTCTCGTAGGCGCCCTGTTGCTCGCGGCGGACTTCTTCCACCTGGATGCCGCGCTCGCGCGCCAGCACCGGGGCGGAGACCATGTTGACGTCCTGCAACAGCGGCCGGAACAGGCCGGCGAGCGCCGCGGCGGTGAGCGCGCGGGTGTTCATGCCGGCGACGGCGCCCTCGAACTCGATGCGCACGCCGGTGAGGCCGGTCTCGGTCAGCTGGCCGGCGAAGGAGCCGAGCTGCTCGGCGAGCCGCACGAACGGCACCAGCCGCGGCGCCTCCTCCGCCGAGATCGACGGCATGTTGAGGGCGTTGGTCACCGCGCCGTCGATCAGATAGTCGGCCATCTGCTGGGCGACCTGCAAAGCGACGTTCTCCTGCGCCTCGGTGGTGGAGGCGCCCAAGTGCGGCGTGCAGACGAGGTTCGGCGCTCCGAACAGAACGTTCTCCTTGGCGGGCTCCGTCGAGAACACGTCGATGCCGGCGCCGGCGACCTTGCCGGAATCAAGCGCCGCGCGCAGGTCCTCCTCGACGATCAGCCCGCCGCGGGCGCAGTTGACGATGTAGACGCCGTCCTTCATCGCCGCGATCGCCTTCGCATCGATGATGTTCTTCGTCTTCTCGGTCATCGGCGTGTGGAGCGTGATGAAGTCGGCGCGGGCGAACAGCTCCGGCAGCTCCACCTTGTCGACGCCGAGGTCGAGCGCCCGCTCCTCCGAGAGGAACGGATCATAGGCGACCACCTTCATCTTCAGGCCGATGGCGCGCTCGGCGACGATCGAGCCGATGTTGCCGCAGCCGATGATGCCGAGCGTCTTGGCGGTGAGCTCGACGCCCATGAAGCGGTTCTTCTCCCATTTGCCGGCCTGGGTGGAGGTGTCGGCGGCGGGAAGCTGGCGGGCGACGGCGAACAGCATCGCGATCGCGTGCTCGGCGGTGGTGATCGAGTTGCCGAAGGGCGTGTTCATCACGATGATGCCCTTCGCCGTCGCCGCCGGGATGTCGACATTGTCGACGCCGATGCCGGCGCGGCCGATCACCTTGAGGTTCTTCGCCTCGGCGATGATCTTCGCGGTCACCTTGGTGGCCGAGCGGATGGCGAGGCCGTCGAACTGCCCGATGATCTCGGCGAGCTTGTCCTTGTCCTTGCCGAGCTCGGGCTCATAGGTGACGTCGACGCCGCGATCCTGGAAGATCTTCACGGCGGCGGGGGAAATCTGGTCGGAGATGAGGACTTTCGGGGCCATAATCTGAGTTCCTGAGGGTCAGTGCGAGCGAGCGCGGCCGTAGAACGGCTGGATCGTCGCGAAATGCTCGTCGAGGGCGGCCGACCGTCCGGCGGGGACGACGTCGACGACCCCATGCCGGGCGAAGGGCTGGATGACGGGGCCGAGGGCGGCGGAGAAGACCGTCCAATCGGTGCTGGTCCTTATGCAGACCAGAGGATGCGGCGGCTCGTTCGGCGACGTCTGGACGCCGGTGATCCAGGCGGCTTCGACGTCGGAGCAGCTCGCAAAGAAGGCTGTGAGCGCCTCGGCGAGGGCGATCGGAGGATTGGCCAGCTGACCGAGGCGAACCTCCCGAGGCTGCACCTGCCGGGGGCCGGCCGCATCCGCCGCAAGCAGCCGCTCGACCTCCCGCGGCAGGAAGATCTTGCCATAGTCGCTGCCAGGATTGAGGATCAGCTTGTCGCCCCGGGTCAGTTCCAGAAGGTCGCGGAAGGCAATCTTGATGTATCCTGTCTCGCTGCCGGCGAAGCGCTCCAATAAATGCAACGAGGAGAAGAACGCTGTAGCCTCCTCGTTCGCCCCAGTGGCAACGGCAACAAGGTTGACCGTGTCACCTCGTTCGAAGCTTTTCCGACCGCTCTCGGCTTCCGGCCCGCCTGTCATGACGAAGACTTCGCTGACGAGCAGTGTTTCCTCAAATTGACGCCGTGCGGCGGGGTCGGACACGGCCCGCACCAGGGCGTGCTCCACCGCGTTCTCGGGCACGAAACTCGACATGAGGCACCCCCAATGGATCGCCGCTGTTGCGGCGATCCGTCCGAGCGAGATGCAGAAGCCGGATTCTAACGACGGAGAGACGAACCCCCGTTCAGGCCGCCTGCTTCAGGCCGGCCTTCTCCTGGGCGAAGGCCCAGTCGAGCCAGGGGACGAGGGCCTCGAGGTCGGCGGTCTCGACCGTCGAGCCGGCCCAGATGCGCAGGCCCGGAGGGGCGTCGCGGTAGGCGCCGATGTCGTAGGCGACGCCCTCCTTGTCGAGCCGGGCGGCAAGCGCCTTCGCGAACGCCTCCTGGCCCTTGGCGTCGAGCGCCGTCACCTCGGGATCGACGATCTTCAGGCAGACGCTGGTGTTCGAGCGCGTCTCCGGGACGGTGGCAAGGAAGTCGACCCACGGCGTCGCTGCGACGAAGGCGTCGAGGACGGCAAAGTTGCGGTCGGCGCGGGCGACGAGGCCGGCGAGGCCGCCGCACGCCTTCGCCCAGTGCAGGGCGTCGAGATAGTCCTCGACGCACAGCATCGACGGCGTGTTGATCGTCTCGCCCTCGAACAGGCCCTCGGTGATCTTGCCGCCCTTCGTCATGCGGAACAGCTTCGGCAGCGGCCAGGCGGGGGTGTAGGTCTCGAGCCGCTCGACCGCGCGGGGCGACAGGATGAGGATGCCGTGCGCCGCCTCGCCGCCGAGCGCCTTCTGCCAGGAGAAGGTGACGACATCGAGCTTGTCGAAGGGGAGCCTTTGAGCGAATGCCGCCGAGGTGGCGTCGCAGATCGTCAGGCCGGCGCGGTCGGCGGGGATGAAGTCGCCGTTCGGCACGCGCACGCCGGACGTGGTGCCGTTCCAGGTGAAGACGACGTCGTGGTCGAAGTTCACCGTCGAAAGGTCGGGAAGGGCGCCGTAGGGCGCCTTGATGACGCGGGCGTCGGTCAGCTTCAGCTGCTTGACCGCGTCGGTGACCCAGCCCTCGCCGAAGCTCTCCCAGGTGAGGAGGTCGACCGGGCGGGCGCCGAGCATCGTCCACATCGCCATCTCGACGGCGCCGGTGTCGGAGGCCGGCACGATGGCGATGCGATAGTCGGCCGGGACCTCGAGCAGGTCGCGGGTCATGTCGATGGCGAGCTTGAGCTTGGTCTTGCCGATCTTGGCCCGGTGGGAGCGCCCGAGGGCGGCGTCCTGGAGGGCTTCGAGCGTCCACCCGGGGCGCTTGGCGCAGGGGCCGGACGAAAAATACGGCGTCTCCGGCCGAAGGCCGGGCTTCACAGCGGTCATGTGTCCATCCTCACAGATGGGCGCCTCTCGTTGGGGAGAGGTGTCCCGCTGCCGCGTCTACGCCTCAACCCCGTCACGGTCAATGGCGGAAGTGGCGGACCCCCGTCAGTACCATCGCGAGGCCCTTCTCGTTCGCCGCCTGGATCACCTCGTCGTCGCGCATCGAGCCGCCGGGCTGGATAACGGCGGTGGCGCCGGCCTCGGCGGCCGTCAGCAGGCCGTCGGCGAAGGGGAAGAAGGCGTCCGAGGCGACCACCGAGCCGACGGTCGCCGGCTCCGCCACGCCGGCCGCCACGGCGGCGTCGCGCGCCTTCCAGGCGGCGATGCGGGCGGAATCGACGCGGCTCATCTGGCCGGCGCCAATGCCGACCGTGGCACCGCCCTTCGCGTAGACGATGGCGTTCGACTTGACGTGCTTGACCACCCGCCAGGCGAAGCGCAGGTCCGCCCATTCCTGTTCGGTCGGCGCGCGCGTGGTGACCACCCTGAGGTCGAGGTCCTCGACGACCGCATTGTCGCGCGACTGCACGAGCAGGCCGCCGGCGACCGAGCGCACCATCAACCCGGCCGCGCGCGGCTCGGGCAGGCCGCCGGTGACGAGCAGGCGCAGGTTCTTCTTGGCGGCGACGATTGCCGCCGCCTCGTCAGTGGCGCTCGGCGCGACGATCACCTCGGTGAACACCTCGACGATGGCGCGCGCCGCTTCGGCGTCGAGCGGCCGGTTGAGCGCGACGATGCCGCCGAAGGCCGAGACCGGGTCGCAGGCGAGCGCCTTGCGGTAGGCGTCGGTGAGGCTCGTGCCCTCGGCGACACCGCACGGGTTGGCGTGCTTGATGATGGCGACGGCCGCCGTCACCTCCGGATCGAACTCGCCGACGAGCTCGAAGGCGGCGTCGGTGTCGTTGACGTTGTTGTAGGAGAGTGCCTTGCCCTGCAGCTGGCGGGCGGTGGCGACGCCCGGCCGGTCGCTGCCGGCGAGGTAGAAGCCGGCGCGCTGGTGCGGGTTCTCGCCATAGCGCATCGCCTCGGCGAGGCGGCCGCCGAAGGCGACGAAGGTCGGCATCTCGGCCGCGCCGGGGCTCTCCGTGCCGACATCCTCGGCGAACCAGGCGGCGATCGCCGCGTCGTAGGCCGCCGTCCGGGCAAACGCCTTGGCGGCGAGCTTGCGCCGCAGCGCCGTGGTGGTGGCGCCTGCGTTCGCCGCCAGATCATCGAGCACGGCGCCGTAGTCGGCCGGGTCGACGACGACGGTGAGGTAGGCGTGGTTCTTCGAGGCGGCGCGGATCATCGCCGGGCCGCCGATGTCGATGTTCTCCACCACCGCCGAGCGGGCGGCGCCGGCCGCCACCGTCGCCTCGAACGGGTAGAGGTCGACGACCAGGAGATCGATCGCCGCGATGCCGTGCGCCGCCATCGCCGCCGCGTGCTCGGGATCGTC
>CALRZT010000023.1:0-24704 GCA_943372725.1 Pseudoxanthobacter soli DSM 19599 | reverse complement strand
AACGTCTTTTCGAGGAGAGTCGCGCCGCCGGCGGTGGCCGACTTGCGGACGAGTTCGAGGGTCTCCTGCGTCGCCACCCGCTCGTGCCGCTCGTCATCGCTGCGGATGCGGTACTGCGGCGAGTCACCCCGCGCCGGCAGGGTCCCGGTGATGCGGTAGACGCTGCCGGCGTCGGCGGAGATGCCGAAACCGCCCTTCAGACGCACCATCTCGCCCAGGCCGTAGAGGTGGAGGCTCGGGTCGCGATGCGGTGTCTGGGACTGGCCCCGGATGTCGTTCGTGGCGGTCATGGTCTCTGTCTATCCTCATGGTTGCCGGCCCAGCGGCCGGCGGCACGGCGGTGCCGCCCACCCTGCCCGGCTGCCGGCCGAAGTCGGGTCTGCGTGCTTCGGCGGACGGTGCGAGCAGGCGCGTCGCGATCAGGCGGGTCGCGATCAGGCGGGTCGCGATCAGATGTGTCTTCGGCTCCGGAGCAGGCGCGGCCGTCGAGCCCTCCGGGTCGAAGCTGCCAAGGCCGTCTCCGGCCGGACCGCTCGCAGATCGGTAAAGACCGCCGCGCGATGCAGGTGACACGTCCGGTGTCACCGACGAAGGCAGCCGGCATCCGGCTCACGGACAGGGCGGATCGTCGTGCTGCGACGAGGCACCGATCTTCACGCCGAACGGGACAATTCTCCGATCCGAAAGTCATCCGAAGACTGCGAATCGTCGCCCGCCGCAGAGACCTTTGCAAAACTTAAGAACTGCAACCGTGCGCCCGCTTTGCGCTGAAAGCAAGGCGAGAACACCGGGTTTCCATTTCGGCGCGTGGATTTCGGATGCGCGGAAGAGCGATGTCGCAGCGAGGCGATCACCGCCGGCTCGCTCGCTCGATCCGGGCTCTTCAGTCTGCCGGTCGCGCCCGCTGGCCTCGACGTCGCCGATGGCCGTCAGCTCAGGCGGTCGACGTCCCCGACCGCCGCCCCCTGCCCGCCCTCAGGCCTTGCGCTTGTTGTAGACGTCGAGGCACACAGCGCCGAGCAGCACGAGGCCCTTGATCACCTGCTGGTAGTCGATGCCGATACCGAGGATCGACATGCCGTTGTTCATCACGCCCATGATGAGGGCGCCGATCACCGCCCCACCGACCCGACCGACGCCGCCATAGGCCGAGGCGCCGCCGATGAAGCAGGCGGCGATGACGTCGAGTTCGAAGCCGAGGCCCGCCTTCGGCGTCGCGGTGTTGAGGCGGGCGGCGAAGACGAGGCCTGCGAGCGCCGCCAGCACTCCCATGTTGACGAACGTGAGGAAGGTCAGCCGCTCGGTCTTGATGCCGGAGAGCTTGGCCGCCCGCTCGTTGCCGCCGACGGCGTAGATCTGCCGGCCGATGGTGGTGCGCGTCGTAACGAAGCCATACAGGGCGATCAGCGCCACCATGATGACGAGCACGTTCGGCAGGCCGCGGTGGGAGGCGATCAGATAGGCGAAGTAGACGATGACGGCGAACAACAGCGCGTTCTTGGCGAGGAAGAAGCCGTAGGGCTCCACCGCGATGCCGTGGTGCTCCTGGCGGGTGCGGCTCTTGACGTTCTGCCAGACGAGCCCGAGGGCGAGGAGCGCCCCGATGGCGAGCGAGGTCGGATAGAGCGAGCCCATGTCCGGCACGAGTTCCGGGATGAAGCCCGAGGAGAGCTTCTGGAACGTCGGCGGGAACGGGCCGATCGACTGGCCCGCCAGGATCGCCAGCGCCAGCCCCTTGAAGACGAGCATGCCGGCGAGCGTGACGATGAAGGATGGAATCTTGAAGTAGGCGACCCAATAGCCTTGCGCGGCTCCGATCAGGCCGCCGAGGATGAGGCAGAGAATCGTCGCCGGCACGAAGTGCATGTCGTAGGTGACCATCAGCACCGCCGCCACGGCGCCGACGAAGCCGGCGACCGAGCCGACCGACAGGTCGATGTGGCCCGTGACGATGACGAGCAGCATCCCCAGCGCCATGATGACGATGTAGCTGTTCTGCAGGACGAGGTTGGTGAGATTGAGCGGACGCAGCAGCGTGCCGTTCGTCACGATCTCGAAGAACAACATGATGACGAACAGTGACAACAGCATGCCGTATTCGCGCAGGTTGTTCTTCCAGAAGCCGCCGCCCTGGGCGGCGCCGGGGATGGCTGCGGCCTTCTCGGCGGTCTTGTCGGTCATGGACGTCCCTCTCCCCGGCGCATGATGGCGCGCATGATCTTTTCCTGCGTGGCGCCCTCGCCCGGCATCTCCGCGACGAAGGCGCCGTCGGCCATCACGCAGATGCGGTCGCACAGGCCGAGCAGCTCTGGCATTTCCGACGAGATCACCACGACGCCCTTCCCGGCATCCGCCAGCTCGTTGATGATGCAGTAGATCTCATACTTCGCGCCGACGTCGATGCCGCGCGTCGGCTCGTCGAGGATGAGCACCTTCGGGTCGGTGAACAACCATTTCGACAGCACCACCTTCTGCTGGTTGCCGCCCGACAGCTTGCCGGTGTCCTGGTAGACGCTCGAGCAACGGATGTGCATGCGCCCGCGATAGTCGGAGGCGACCCGAAGCTCCTTCATGTCGTCGATGACGCGGGCCGAGGCGACGCCGTCGAGATTGGCCAGCGTGACGTTCTTGCGGACGTCCTCGGCGAGCAGCAGGCCGAGTTCCTTGCGGTCCTCGGTGACGTAGGCGAGGCCGGCGTCGATCGCCCGGCGCACGGTGGAGAGATCGACGGGGCGTCCCTCGAGCTCGGCCCGGCCGGTGATCTTGCGGCCCCAGGAGCGGCCGAACACGCTCATGGCGAACTCGGTGCGGCCCGACCCCATCAGCCCGGCGATGCCGACCACCTCGCCGCGCCGGACGGCGAAGTCGACGTTCTTGATGACCTGGCGATCGGCGTGCAGCGGATGAAACACAGACCAGTCGTGCACGCTGAAGATCGTCTCGCCGATCTTCGGCGACCGCTTCGGGAAGCGGTGCTCCAGGTCGCGGTCGACCATCTTGCGGATGATGCGGTCCTCCTCGACCGGTCCGTCGCGGCAGTCGAGGGTGTCGACGGTGCGGCCGTCGCGCAGCACCGTGATGCGGTCGGCGACGCGCGAGATCTCGTTCAGCTTGTGGGAGATCAGGATCGAGGCGATGCCGTGGGCGCGGAACTCGAGCAGGAGGTCGAGCAGCGCCTGGCTGTCGGTCTGGCTGAGGCTCGCGGTCGGCTCGTCGAGGATCAGCAGGCGAACACGCTTCGACAGCGCCTTGGCGATCTCGACGAGCTGCTGCTTGCCGACGCCGATGTCGGTGACGAGGGTGTCGGGAGACTCGTCGAGCCCGACCTTGGCGAGGAGTTCGCGGGTGCGCCGGTTGACGGCGGTGCGGTCGATGACGCCGAAGCGCGACGGCGGGTTGGCGATGAAGATGTTCTCGGCGATCGAGAGCAGCGGGATCAGCGCCAGTTCCTGATGGATGATGATGATGCCGAGGTCTTCGGACTGGTTGATGTCGCGGAAGTGACGCTCCTCGCCGTCGAAGAGGATGGCGCCCTCGTAGCTGCCGTGCGGATAGACGCCGCTCAGCACCTTCATCAGGGTCGACTTGCCGGCGCCGTTCTCGCCGACGAGCGCGTGGATCTCGCCGGCCTCGACGGTGAAGTTGACGTCGGAGAGCGCCTTCACGACGCCGAAGGTCTTGGAGATGCCGCGCATCTCGAGAATGGCGCTCATCGCGTTCGCCCGGGTCTGCGGAGCGTCGAGGACGGGTGGGCGGGTGGCGGCCGCAACCGGCACGCCACCCGCCCCTCGCCTCACTCGACCTGGTCCTTGGTGTAGTAGCCGCTGCCGATCAGCACTTCTTCCCAGTTTGACTTGTCCACCTCGACCGGCTTCAGGAGGTAGGACGGCACGACCTTGACGCCGTTGTTGTAGGTCTTTGTGTCGTTGACCGGCACTTCCTTGCCGCTGAGGGCGGCATCGACCATGTCGGCGGTGACGCGGGCGAGGTCGCGGGTGTCCTTGAAGATCGTCGAGTACTGCTCGCCGGCGAGGATCGACTTGACCGAGGGGACTTCCGCGTCCTGGCCGCTAACGATCGGCATCTTCATGTCGCCGCTGCCGTAGCCGACGCCCTTCAGCGACGACAGGATGCCGATGGACAGGCCGTCATAGGGCGACAGCACCGCATCGACCCGCTTGTCGCCGTAGTAGGCGCTCAAGAGGTTGTCCATGCGCGCCTGGGCGGTGGCACCGTCCCAGCGGAGCGTCGACACTTTGTCCATGCCGGTCTGGCCGCTCTGCACGACGAGCGTGCCCTTGTCGATCAGCGGCTGCAGCACCGACATCGCGCCGTCGTAGAAGAAGTAGGCGTTGTTGTCGTCAGGCGAACCGCCGAACAGCTCGATGTTGAACGGCCCCTTCGCCTCCGGCAGGCCGAGGCCCTTCAGCAGCGACTGCGCCTGCTGCACGCCGACCTGGAAGTTGTCGAAGGTCGCGTAGTAGTCGAGGTTCGGCGTGTCGCGGATCAGGCGGTCGTAGGCGATGACGATGATGTTCTGGTCCTTCGCCTGCTGCAGCACGTCCGACAGCGTCGTTCCGTCGATCGAGGCGATGACCAGCACCTTGGCGCCCTTCGTCACCATGTTCTCGATCTGCGAGAGCTGGTTCGGGATGTCGTCCTCGGCGTACTGCAGGTCGGTGCCGTAACCGCGCTCGGTCAGCACCTTCACCATGTTGTCGCCGTCGGCGATCCAGCGGGCGGAGGACTTCGTCGGCATGGCGATGCCGACGGTCGGCTTGTCCTGCGCCAGGGCCGGTGCGGCGAGGAGCGCCGCGCCGAGCGCGAGGGCCGAGAGTGTCGCTGCGAACTTCATTGTTCCCTCCCAGGATAATGCTACGTGCGCCCGATCCGAGCGGGCTTCCTTCTGCGCCGCGGCTCCGCGGTCGCACCTCTCCCGCCCTCCTCGGAGGGGTCCGGGTCTCTCTGCCCGCCGCTCGCCGGTCGGCCGCTCGGCGGCCTCCCGGCGGCGGCTGCGGCGGCGCCGTGACGACGGCGCCGCCCGGCCTCAGTGGTTGTCGCGCGGAATGCCCATGGTCTGGGCGAGGCGCTGGTAGCGGACCGCCGGCTCGAGGACCGCACCGGTCTCGAGCTGGCCGACGAAGGTGCGCTGGATCTCCTGCCAGGGCGTCTGGTGCGCCGGGTAGGCGTAGCCCCCCGCTTCCGCCAGCGCCTGGCGCCGCGCCTCGAGCTCCTCCTCGGAGATGAGGATGTCGGCGGTGCAGCGCCGCAGATCGATGCGGATGCGGTCGCCGGTCTGCAGCAGCGCGAGGCCGCCACCGGCCGCGGCTTCCGGCGAGGCGTTGAGGATCGACGGCGAGCCGGACGTGCCGGACTGGCGGCCATCGCCGATGCACGGCAGCGCGTGCACGCCGGCGCGGATCAGGTAGTCCGGCGCGCGCATGTTCACGACTTCGGCGGCCCCCGGATAGCCGATCGGGCCGGCACCGCGCATCACGAGGATGGTGGTGTCGTCGATCGCGAGCGCGGGGTCGTCGATGCGGGCGTGGTAGTCCTCCGGCCCGTCGAAGACCACGACCGGCCCCTCGAAGGCGTCGGGGTCGTCCGGGTTGTTCAGGTAGCGCTCGCGGAACTCGTCAGAGATGACGCTCGTCTTCATGATCGCCGAGGAACAAAGGCTGCCGCGCAGCACGCGGAAGCCGGCGCGCAGCTTCAGCGGCGTCTCGAAGGTGCGGATGACGTCCGCGTCGAGAATGGGCGTCCCGCGGCAGTTGTCGCCGATCGTGCGGCCGTTGACCGTCGGCGCGCCTTCCTCGATCAGGCCGTGCCGCATCAGTTCGGCGACGACGGCCGGCACGCCGCCGGCGTGGTAGTAGTCCTCGCCGAGATAGGCGCCCGCCGGCTGCAGATTGACAAGCAGCGGCACCTCCTCGCCATAGGTCTGCCAGTCATCGATCGAGAGCTCGACGCCGATGTGGCGGGCGAGCGCGTTGAGGTGGATCGGCGCGTTGGTCGAACCGCCGATCGCCGAGCAGACGCGGATGGCGTTGATGAAGGCCTCGCGCGTCAGGATGTCCGACGGCTTCAGGTCCTCGCGGACCATGTCGACGATCCTGAGGCCCGTCCGGTAGGCCATCTCCTGGCGGTCGCGGTAGGGCGCGGGGATCGCCGCCGAGCCCGGCAGCTGCATGCCGAGCGCCTCAGCGAGCGAGTTCATCGTCGTCGCCGTGCCCATGGTGTTGCAGAAGCCGGTGGACGGGGCGGAGGAAGCGACGAGCTTGATGAAGCCCTGGTAGTCGATCTCGCCGGTGGCGAGCAGTTCGCGCGCCTTCCAGACGATGGTGCCCGAACCCGTGCGCTCGCCGCGGAACCAGCCGTTCAGCATCGGCCCGACCGAAAGCGCGATCGCCGGGATGTTCACCGTCGCCGCCGCCATCAGGCAGGCGGGCGTGGTCTTGTCGCAGCCAATCGTCAGCACGACGCCGTCCAGCGGGTAGCCGTAGAGCACCTCGACGAGGCCGAGATAGGCAAGGTTGCGGTCGAGGCCGGCGGTCGGGCGCTTGCCGGTCTCCTGGATCGGGTGGACCGGGAACTCGATGGCGATGCCGCCCTGCTCGCGGATGCCCTCGCGGACGCGCTTGGCGAGCTCGAGGTGGTGGCGGTTGCACGGCGACAGATCTGACCCTGTCTGGGCGATGCCGATGATCGGCCGCCCGCTCTGCAGCTCTTCCTGGCTGAGGCCGAAGTTCAGGTAGCGCTCGAGATAGAGCGCCGTCATGTCGGCATTGGCCGGGTTATCGAACCAGCTCTGCGACCGCAGCCGTCCGGCGCTCCGCGGTTCATGGCCGTGCATCGGGATGCTCCTTGGTCAGGCGTCGGCGACCCTGCGCCGCAGCAGAAAGGCGATCATTTTCGGCGCTGGCGGGCGCCGCGGACAGCGCCCCACGGTTGCGAGCAGCGCACGGCAAGGTGAGGCGCGGACCGCGCTGCGGCTCCTTCACCGGCCCCATCGCAACACCATCGGATCGAGCCTGCGGGCGATCTCGAGCAGCCCCGCGCGCGTCGCCGGATGCAGCGGCGGCAGTGGCGCGCGCAGCGTCTCGTGGGCGATGACGCCGCCCTCCTGCATCAGGGCCTTGCAGGCGGCGAGGCCACACTGGCGGTTTTCGTAGTTGATCAGCGGCAGCCAGCGTTCGTAGGCCTGCAGGGCGTCCTCGCGACGGCCGGCGAAATAGGCGTCGGTGATCTGGCGGATGCCGTCCGGGTAGCCGCCGCCGGTCATCGCGCCGGTGGCGCCGGCGTCGAGGTCGGCGATCAGCGTAATCGCTTCCTCGCCGTCCCACGGCCCCTCGATGGCGTCGCCACCGAGTTCGATCATGGTGCGCAGCTTGGCGGCGGCCTGCGGTACCTCGATCTTGAAGTAGGCGAGGTTGTCGATCTCGCGCGCCATCCGGGCGAGGAAGGCGGCCGATAGCGGCGTGCCCGCGACCGGCGCATCCTGCACCATGATCGGGATGGTGATGGCGTCGGAGACGGCCTTGTAGAAGTCGTAGATACCCTGGTCCGCCACGCGGATGGTGGCGCCGTGGTAGGGCGGCATGATCATCACCATCGCCGCCCCCGCCGCCTCGGCGCGTTGCGAGCGCTCGGCGCAGACGGCGGTGCCGAAATGCGTGGTGGTGACGATCACCGGCACGCGTCCGGCGACGTGGTCGAGCACGGTCGTCATCAGCGTTTCGCGCTCGGCGTCGGTCAGCACGAACTGCTCGGAGAAGTTCGCGAGGATGCAGAGGCCGTGCGAGCCGGCGTCGATCATGAAGTCCACCGCCCGCTTCTGGCCCTCGAGGTCCAGCCCGCCTACGGCGTCGAAGACCGTCGGCACGACGGGGAAGACGCCCCGGTAGGGGCGCCCGGTGGCTCGGGACGAAAGGCTCATCGGATGGTCGACCTCTTGCTCATTCGTGGGCCGGCTCAGTCCTGGGCCGGGCGCGTCGTCGCGCCGGCGTGGCGCTGCCGGCCGTTGAGGATCACGGTGGTCATGGCCGCCGCCGCCGCCTCGCCGTCGCCCGCCTCGATGGCGTCGACGATGCCGCCGTGGGCGGCGACGGTGATGCGGTAGGCCTCGTCGTCGGCCGGCGCACTCAGCACGAAGGACGAGCGCAGCGCCGCCTCGATGACGGCCCCGATCGAGCGCATGAAGGGGTTGCCGGAGGCGCTGGCGATGCGCAGGTGCAGCGCGAGGTCGGCCTCGGCGAAGGCGGTCGAACCGCGGGCGGATTCGATCGCCATCTGCCGCACCGCGGCGCGCATCGCGGCGACGTCGTCCGCGCTGCGCCGCTCGGCGGCGAGCGCCGCCGCCCGCGGCTCGACGGCGAGCCGAATCTCCGCGAGATCGCCGAGGAAGCGGCTGTCGATGCCCGCATCGAGGTGCCAGGCGAGCACGTCGGGATCGAACATGTTCCAGGCGCCGCGTTCGCGCACCACGGTGCCGACACGCGCCTTGGTGGTGAGCAGGCCCTTGGCGACCAGCGTCTTGACGCTCTCCCGCAATACCGGCCGGGAGACGCCGAACAGCACGGTGAGTTCGGCATCGCCCGGCAGCTTCGAGCCGGCCGGATAGCGCCCGGCGATGATGTCGATGCCGATGGTGCGCGCCACCTCGGCGTGGTTGGAGTGCGAGCGACCCGTGGGGATGATGACCAGTTGCGAGCTCACGGCGCGGTCACCCCGGCCATGCGCCGACCGCGACGCGACAAGCCGACGGAGAGCTGCTGGAACGCGATGAAGGCGAACAGCAGCAGGCCCGTGGCGATCTTCGCCCACCAGCTCGACAGCGAGCCGTCGAAGCTGATGTAAGTCTGGATCAGCCCCTGGATGAGGACGCCGATGAAGGTCCCGAACACCGTGCCGTAGCCCCCGGTCAACAGCGTGCCGCCGATCACCACCGCCGCGATGGCGTCGAGTTCGACGCCGACGGCAGACAGTGAATAGCCGCTCGATGTGTAGAGCGAGAAGACGATGCCGGACAGTCCCGCGAGCAGGCTCGAGAACAGGTAGATGCGGATGGTGGCCGGGCCGACGCGCACCCCCATCATCTCGGTGGAGGCACGGCTGCCGCCGAGAGCGTAGACGTTGGCGCCGAAGCGCGTCGCGTGCAGCAGCACCGCGCCGGCGAGGACGACGGCGAGCATCAGGATGGCGATCAGCGTGAGCCGCCCTCCCCCCGGCAGCCGGATCACGGTGCTGGAGATCTCCGCATAGAGCGGCGCGTTGATGGCGATCGATTCCGTCGACATCAGGAAGCTCGCGCCGCGCGCCAGGAACATGCCGGCGAGCGTGACTATGAACGGCGGCATCTCGAGATAGTGGATCACCGCCCCCATGCCGGCCCCGAACAGCGCTGCCAGCACCAGCACTGCCGCGAACGCCACCGTCGGCGGCCAGCCGAGATGTTCGATGGCGATGGCGAGGAAGACGGTGGTGAAGCCGATCACCGAGCCGACGGAGAGATCGATGCCGCCGGAGATGATGACGAAAGTCATGCCGACGGCGACGATGCCGAGGAAGGCGTTGTCGGTGAGGAGGTTCGCCACCACCCGCGTCGAGGCGAAGTTCGGGTACTGCAGCGAGCACGCGACGAACATGGCGACGAAGACCGCCGTGGTGACGAGGACGGGAAGGTGGCGCCTCATCGTGCCCTCCTGCGCAGGGCCGCGGACAGGCCGGCAAGTTTCGGCGACTGCACCAGCAGCACCGCCATCACCACCACCGCCTTCACGACGAGGTTGAACTGCGGCGGGTAGCCGGACAGCAGGATGCCGGTGTTCATCGCCTGGATGATGAGGGCGCCAAGGACGGCGAGGCCGATCGAGAAGCGCCCGCCGAACAGCGACGTGCCGCCGATGACGACCGCGAGAATGGCGTCGAGCTCGAGCCACAGGCCGGAATTGTTGGCATCGGCGCCGAGGATGTCGGCGGCGGCGATGACGCCGGCCATCGCCGCGCACAGGCTACACCAGACGTAGACGGCGATCGTCATGGCGCGGGTGCCGATGCCGGCGAGCGTGCTCGCCCGCTCGTTGCCGCCCGTCGCCTCGATCATCAGCCCGAGCGCCGTGCCGCGCACCAAAAGCAGCGTCACCAACAGCATCGCCGCGGTGATCGCCACCGGAGCCGGCACCCCAGCGATGGAGCCGCCGCCGATCCAGGCGAGCGCGGGGTCGGTGAAGGTGACGATGCGGCCCTCGGTGATGAGCTGGGCAATGCCGCGGCCGGCCACCATCAGAATCAGGGTGGCGACGATCGGCTGGATGCCGAGGCCGGCGACGAGGACGCCGTTCCACAGCCCGCACAACAGGCCGACGCCGAGCGCCGCAGCGAGCGTCACCGGCAGCGAGTGGCTGTCGGCGAGGCTCGCGGCGATCGCCCCGCAGATCGCCATCACCGCTCCGACGGAGAGGTCGATGCCGCGCAGCGCGATGACGAGCACCATGCCGATCGACAACAGCGCCACCGGCGCGCCGCGGTTCAGCACGTCGATCAGGCTGCCGAACAGCCGGCCGTCCTGCAGGCGGATGTCGAAGAACTGCGGCGAGACGATCCAGTTGATCGCCAGGATGACGAGCAGCGCGAGGATCTGGGGAACGCCGCTGCGCGGCAGGCGGAGCGTCATCGGATCATGCCGCCCGCGGGGTTTCGCCGGCGATGGCGGCGAGGATCGCCGGCACGCTGACGTCGGCGCCGCCGAGCATCGCCACATGGGCGCGATCCCGCAGCACCGCGACCTCGTCGGCATAGACGGCGATCTCCTCGAGTTCGGAGGAGACGACGAGCAGCGCCATGCCCTCGGCGCAGAGCTGGCGGATCAGGCGGATGATCTCGGCGTGGGCGCCGACGTCAATGCCGCGCGTCGGCTCGTCGAGGATGAGGAGGCGCGGCTCGGTGGCGAGCCAGCGGGCGAGCAGCACCTTCTGCTGGTTGCCGCCCGACAGGAGCCCGATCGGGCGCTCCGGGTCCGCCGGGCGGATGTCGAGGAGACGGATGAAGCGGCGGGCGATCTCGTCCTGCTCGCGCCGCGCCAGCGGCTTCAGGATGCCGCGACGGGCCTGCAGGGCGAGCACGATGTTCTCGCGCACCGTCAGTTCGGCGACGATGCCCTCGGTCTTGCGCTCCTCCGGGCAGTAGCCGAAGCCGTGGCGGATGGCCTCGCGCGGGTTCGCGAGCCGCACCGGCCGGCCGTCGACAGCGACGGAGCCGCAGTCCGCGCGCTCCGCCCCGAAGACGAGCCGCACTGTTTCCGTGCGGCCGGACCCGAGCAGGCCGGCGAGGCCGACGACGTCCCCCCGCCGCAGCGTCAGATCGAAGGGGGCGAGATAGCCGGACTTGCCGACGCCCTGGAAGGCGGCGACGACCGGCCCCTTCGCCTCGTCCGCGGCCGGCGCACGGTCGTGCGTCGCCTCGCTGAGCTCGCGGCCGAGCATCATGTGGACGAGCTCGAGCCGGGGCAGCCCCGTCGTTTCACGCTCGCCGACGAGGCGGCCGTTGCGGAGCACGGTGATGCGGTCGCAGACGGCGTAGACCAGGTCGAGGAAGTGGGTGACGAAGACGATGCCGATGCCGCGGGCGGCGAGCTGGCGCATCACCGCGAACAGCACCTCGACCTCGTTGGCATCGAGGCTCGCCGTCGGCTCGTCGAGGATCAGGACGCGGGCGGAGAGATCGACGGCGCGGGCGATGGCGACGAGGCTCTGCACGGCGACGGAGTATTCGCCGAGGGGGGCGTCGACATCGAGCGTCAGGCCGAAGCCGGCGAGAAGATCGCGGGCGCGGCGCCGCATTTCGGCGCGCTGCACGAGGCCGAACCGGGTCGGCTGCCGTCCGAGGTAGAGGTTTTGTGCCACCGAGAGGTTCGGCAGCAGGTTGACCTCCTGGTAGACGGTGGCGATCCCGGCGGCGACGGCCTCGTCGGCAGTGGCCGGGGCGATCACCTCGCCGGCCAGGCGAACAGTTCCGGCATCGCGCGAATAGATTCCGGTCAACGCCTTGATGAGCGTCGACTTTCCGGCACCGTTCTCACCGAGGAGCGCGTGGATTTCGCCGGCCCGAACCGTGAGGTCGACGCCCTCGAGGGCGTGGACCGGGCCGAAGCTCTTGCTCAGCCCCCGGATCTCGAGGAGTGGCGGCGCCGAGACGTCGGGCGGCATGAGGCGGTCCGATCTGGGGAACTTAAGGCTCGCGAGCGGCGGACACGGCCGGCGCCCACACGGGCACCGGCCGGACCGGATGGCTCAGTAGCCGAGGTCCTTCTTGCTCTCGTAAACCTTCATCGGGTCGTCGGCAGCCGTATAGAGCTTCGATTCCGTCTGGATCCACTTCGGCGGCACGGTCCCCTTCTCCTTGAAGGCGACGATGGCGTCGAAGGCCGGCCCGGCCATGTTCGGCGTCAGCTCGACGGTGGCGTTCGCCTCGCCGGCGGCCATCGCCTTGAAGATGTCGGGGACGGCGTCGATCGAGACGGTAAGGATCTCCGAGCCGGGCTTCAGGCCCGCTTCCTTCATCGCCTGGATGGCACCGACCATCATGTCGTCGTTGTGGGCGTAGACGGCGCAGATCGACTTGCCGCCGCCCTCGGCCTTGATGAAGCTCTCCATCACTTCCTTGCCCTTGGCGCGGGTGAATTCACCGGTCTGGCTGCGGACGATGGTGACGTTGGCGTGGCCTGCGATGCCTTCCTCGAAGCCCTTCTTGCGGTTGGTGGCGACGCTGGCGCCGACGGTGCCCTGGAGCTCGACGACGTTGCAGGTCTTGTCGCCGACGGTCTTCACCAGCCACTCGCCGGCGACCCGGCCCTCGTGGACGCTGTCGGAGGTGACGGCCGTCAGATAAAGGTCCTTGCCGGACGGATCGATGTCGCGGTCGAGCAGGACGACCGGGATCTCGGCCTCCTTGGCCTCGGCGAGCACCGTCTCCCAGCCGGTCGAGACGACGGGGGCGAGGAAGATCGCGTCGACGCCCTGGGCGACGAAGGCGCGGATCGCCTTGATCTGGTTCTCCTGCTTCTGCTGCGCGTCGGCGATCTTCAGCGTGATGCCGCGCTTCTCCGCCTCTGCCTTGGAGACGGTCGTCTCGGCGGCGCGCCAGCCGGACTCAGAGCCGATCTGGGAGAAGCCGACCGTCAGGTCGGCGGCCACGGCGGCCACGGGCAGCGCCATCACGGCGAGGCTGAGACCGAGGGCGGTCAGGCACGATGAAACGGGCGTGCGGGCAGTCATCGGGGCGTCTCCCTGGGGAAAATGCGGTGTCGTGCGGCGCTTCTGCCGAGCGCTGCGCGATCCAACCACATCCCGGCCGCCCTGAATAGTCATATTATTTGACTTTTCACCGCGCGATCGATGGGCCGGCGACGCTGTCGCAGGGTGTCTGGCGATCCTGTGACTGGACCTCCGGCGCGGCGGACGGCATGGTCACGTCGCGATCGGTGCCGCCCGGGGATGGCTACGGTTCAACGGAAGGCGTCAGTGCGGGTTCAGTCTAGCAGCGAGCCTCCCCGACCTCCCCCCCGACCCGGTACCGCTTTGCTCGCCGCCAGCGTTCTCGCCGTCCTGCTCGTCTCGGGCGTGGTGGCTCTGTCGCTCTGGCAACAGCGGGAAGACGCCTGGCGCACCGCGGAGCGAACGGCGGAGAACCTGCTGACGATCCTCTCGCTCGAGATCGCCAACCGGTTCGCCCTGGTCGACATCGTTCTCACCGAGGCAGCGGACAGCTTCGCCGACGAATCCATTCCCGCGGCTGCGCAGAAGCGCATCCTCGCGCGCGCAGTCGGCGCCGAGCGCTACATCGGCTCCGTGCTGATCCTCGATCAGAACGGGGACATCACCCTCGATTCGGAGACGCCGCCGCGTCGCGCCAACTTCTCAGACCGCGACTACTTCGCCGTCCACAAGGAACGCCCGGACCAAGGGCTGTTCGTCAGCCGGCCCTTCCGCAGCCGCCTGCGGGGCGGCGATCCGAGCATCGGGTTCTCCCGCCGGCTGGCGGTCGTGGACGGAGAGTTCGGCGGGGTGGCGCTGGCCGCCTTCCGCATCGCCTACTTCCGGGAGTTGCTGGCCAGCGTCGACGTGGGAGACGGTGGTATCCTCGCAATCAATCGGACGGACGCCGTACTCGTGGCGCGCCAGCCTCCGCTGCCGGATGACCGCGACATCGGCATGGACGTGTCGGGGAGCACGAACTTCCAGCGCATCATCCGCGAACGCACCGGCGCTTTCACCGCGACGGCGGCGATCGACGGCGTCGAGCGCTTCTACTCCTTCCGGCCGATCCAGGGCACGGACCTGTTCCTGTCCGTCGGGCTCTCCGTCGACACGATCTTCGCCGAATGGAATCGGCGCGCGGTTGTCATCGGCGCCGCCACGCTGTTCATCTGCGTCCTGCTGATCGCCCAGGCGGTGTTGCTGCGCCGCGAGCTGGAGCGACGGGCGGCAGCGGAAGCGGATCTCGCGCTCCTGTCGATGACGGATCCCCTCACCAGCCTGCCGAACCGCCGGCGCTTCGACGAGTTCCTGTTGCGGGAATGGCGGCGCGCCAGCCGAACCGGGGCGACGCTGTCGATGCTGCTGATCGACGCCGACCGCTTCAAGGAACTGAACGACCGCTTCGGCCACGTTCGCGGCGACGAGGTCCTGCGCCAGCTCGCCATGACGATCGAAGGGGCGATCCGGCGGCAGGCGGATCTGGCGGCACGCTATGGCGGCGAGGAGTTCGCCGTGGTGTTGCCTGACACCGACGTCGCGGGGGCCCGGCGTGTCGCCGAGGCGATCCGCTACCGCGTCTCCACCCTCGCGGTGGGCGACGGCGCCAGACTGACCGTCAGCATCGGCGTCGCGACCGCCAAGCCGTCGCCCGGCACGACCGTCGCCTCCCTCATCGCGCAGGCGGATTCGGCACTTTATGCGGCCAAGAGTGCCGGGCGAGACCGTGTACACCAGTCAGGCGTCGACGGGCTCCCGGAGCGGCCGACGGGTGATGCGGTGGTGGGCTGAGGCGCAGAATCGCCGACCGGCGGGACCGGCTGCGCGGGCAGAAAAAAGGCCGATCGCGAGGCGATCGGCCTAAGTCTAGGGAGGAAACGCCCAAGGAGGGCGAGTGACAGGATACCGCTGCGGTGCACAAAATCAAGTGTGCATCGCACACTCAGACGAAAGTCGAAGGCGCCCCGTCACAGCATCTCGAGCGCCACTGCCCGGCGCGGCGGTGGGAACAGCGCCGCCAGGCGCGCCCGGTCGGCGTCGTCGAGGCGGAGGGTGAGGGCTACGATGTTCTCCCGCAGGTGCTCGGGGCTGGCGGTCTTCGGGATGGCGACCGTGCCGGGCCGGTCAAGAACGAAGGCGAGCGCGAGCTGCGCGGGTGTCACGCCCTTGTCTGCCGCGAGCTGCCTCAAACCCGGGTGACGAATCAGCCGCCCCTGCTCCACCGGCGAATAGGCCATGATCGAAATGGCGTGCTCGGCACACCAGGGGGCGAGGTCGAACTCGATGCCGCGCCGCCCGAGATTGTAGAGCACCTGATTGGTGGCGCAGGCCGTCGCCCGACCGAGCGATGCGAGTTCCCGCATGTCGTCGACGTCGAAGTTGCTGACGCCCCAGGCGGCGATCTTGCCGGCCGACAGCAGGTCCTCGAAGTCGGCGAGCGTCTCGGCCAGCGGCGGCGTGCCCCGCCAGTGCAGGAGATAGAGGTCCAGGCGGTCGGTGTTCAGGCGGCGCAGGCTGCGCTCGCAGGCCGCCACGGTGCCACGCCGCGTGGCGTTTTCCGGCAGGACCTTCGACACCAGGACCACCTCGTCGCGGCGGCCGGCGATGGCCTCGCCGACGATCGTCTCCGCCTCGCCGTCCGCGTACATCTCGGCGGTGTCGATGAGGGTAAGGCCGAGGTCGAGACCGAGGCGCAGCGCGGCCACCTCCTCCCTCCGTCGGCCGGCCGCCTCCCCCATCCGCCAGGTCCCGAGCCCGAGGACCGGCAGTCGCGCGGCATAGGGCGGCGGAAGATGGCCGATCACCGGCGCCTCGTTCATCATCAGTTCCTTTCGCGGTCTGCGCCGCCGCCCGGCAGCGCGCCCCACCAGACAACCCGTGGCGGACCGTAGCCGGCGCGCCACGCGGTGCAAGCCCGCCTTGCCGACGGGAACACCGACCCCTAAGGAATGCAGAGGCTTGCCGCCCGCCGGGGGTCACTATCATGCCGCAACCGCCGTCGAACGGGGCGCTCCTCTTCGCCGAACGACTCTCGCGCTTCGTCTTTGCCGCAGCGGCCGCCACGCTCGTGCTGCTCTCCTTCGGTCTGCTCGCGACGGCCATCGGCACCATCGTGTCGGCCGCAGCCGACGGCCAGTCGATCGGGCGCGCCCTGCTCGACGCTGTCGGCTACATGGTGATCGCCGTCGCCGTCTTCGACGTCGCCAAGTACCTGCTCGAAGAAGAGGTGGTGCGGGCCCGCGAACTGCGCTCCGCCGCCGAGGCCCGTCGCAGCCTGACGAAATTCCTGTCGACCATCGCCATCGCGGTCTTTCTGGAGGCCCTCGTCGGCGTCTTCGAGGCCTCGAAGGATGACCTGCGGCTGATGCTGTACCCGACGCTGCTGCTGGTGGCCGGTGTCTTCGTGATCCTCGGCCTGGGGGTCTACATCCGGTTGTCGGCGGAAGCCGAGACGCGGGTCGGCCGCCAGGACGCGCGCGACGACGCCGAGCGGCAGGCCGAAGAACAAGGCGACCGGCCCTGACAGGGCCCGCGCTGCGCTTCCAGAACCCCGCATTCTAGAAGCCATCAGAAGAACCAGTTTCCGCTTGACCTCCGACCGGGCCATGTCGATAGTCGTGCAAACGTTTGCGTAGCGGCTTCGCGTCGCTCACACGCACTCATCCGCAAGGCAAAGCAGGGAGGGAAAAACCAATGAAGACCCACAGGACACGCTTGGCTGCACTCGCCGCTTCCGCCGCGATCGCCGGCCTTCTCGCTGGCGGCGCGCAGGCGGCCGACCCGATCAAGATCGGCGCCTCCCTGCCCCTCACCGGAAACTTCTCGGTGAGCGGCACCAAGCACCAGCAGGGCTACCAGCTCTGCGTCGACCTCATCAACGCCAAGGGCGGCGTCGACGGTCGGCAACTCGAGCTGATCATCTCGGACAACCGCTCCGACACCGAGACGGCGATCAGCCAGTACGAGCGCTTCGTCAACGCCGACAAGGTCGACATCCTGTTCGGCACCTTCTCCTCGAAGCTGTCGTTCCCGGTCTCCTCCGTCCTCGAGAAGTACGGCATGGTTCACCCGGTCCCGGCCGGCGGCGCGCTGCGCATCTGGTCGCAGGGCCACAAGAACATGTTCTACTTCCAGCAGGACGTCGCCGAGCTGATGGGCAGCTCGCTGACCAACATGATCGCTGAGCGCATTCCCGAAGACCAGCGTCCGAAGACGGCGGCGCTCGTCAAGGCAGACGACTTCTTCGCCAACGGCATCGCGGCGGGCCTCGCCGGCGGCACGGTGTCGAATCCAGGTGGCGGCATCGTCGCCGACCTCGCGCCGGGCTTCCTGAAAGAGATCGGCGTCGAGCTCGTCATGGAAGAGACGTGGCCCGAGGAAGGCTTCTCCGACTGGCTGAACCTCGCCAACTCCATCAAGCAGGCGAACCCCGACCTCGTCATCGGCCTCACCGCCTCGGCGGAAGAGGCGGTGCAGCTGACGCGCGCCCTGCAGACCGTCAAGGCGCAGCCGAAGTACCTGTTCTTCAGCCAGGGTACGCAGGCTGAGTTCAAGACCGGCACGGGCGCTGCCGCGGAGGGCGTGATGATGCCGACCTCCTGGCACCCGGCGGTGGCCTTCGTCGGCGAGCTCGCCGGCGGCACCTTCACCAACGGCGACTTTGTCGCCGCCTTCACTGAGAAGTTCGGCATCGCGCCCGACGAGGACTCGGCGATCCCGTTCGCGGTCTGCCAGGGCATGGAGCAGGCGATGCGCGGCGCCGGCACCACCGAGAACGCCAAGCTCTCCGAGTGGCTGCACGCCCGCACCAAGGCCGATCCGGTGAAGACCGTGCTCGGCCCGTTCTCCTGGGACGAGCGCGGCGTGCCGGAGGACCGCTCCGTCCTCGTGGCGCAGTGGCAGGGTGACGACCTGAAGTTCATCTTCCCGACCAACGAGTTCGAAGGTGTCGCGCCGGTCATCTTCCCGAAGCCGCAGTGGTGAGCTGCTGACGCGCTGAACCCGACGAGATGTCCGGTGCCGCCGCAGGGCGGCACCGGATGACCTGAACGGCCGCTCGGCGGCGAACGACCGGCCCGTCGACGCCGCCTCGTGCGGTGGTGGCCCGGACCAGAGTGCTGTCGCCACGGCACGGACTTTATCCGACGCGCCACCGCGGGTGGCACCGGCTCTGCGATGACCGACGTGTGCCGGCGGATCGTCCGCCCGCGCCCGCTCTGGTGCGCGCATCAAGGGAGAAACCGATGCTCGAGGTGCGCAGCCTCTGCAAACATTTCGGCGGCATCCGCGCCGTCGACGAATGCTCGTTCACCGTCGAGCGGGGCAAGATCACCGCGCTGATCGGTCCTAACGGCGCCGGCAAGACGACGGCCTTCAACTGTATCTCGAAGACGCTGATGCCGACGAGCGGCGAGGTCTGGCTCGAAGGCGAGCGCATCGATCACCTGCGCGCCCACGCCATCACCCGCCGCGGCCTCAGCCGCACCTTCCAGATCACCCGCAACCTCGAGGACCTGACGGTGCTCGAGAACCTCGCCGTGCAGTCGCGCGTCGTCGGACTGAAGGCGCTGTTCGGCCCGGCGATCAGCCGGAAGGAGCGCGAGAAGGCCTTCGAGATCCTCGACTTCCTCGGCATCACGCGCCTCGCCCACGAGGAGACGCGCTCGCTCTCCTACGGCCAGAAGAAACTGATGGACTTCGCCGCGCTGCTGATGAGTGACCCGAAGATCATCCTGCTCGACGAGCCGGCCGGCGGCGTCAATCCGCGCCTGCTCGAAGAAGTCGTCGGCCACATCCGCAAGCTCAACGAGCGCGGCCTGACGGTTCTCATTGTCGAGCACAACATGGAACTGGTGATGAGCCTTTCCCACAAGGTCGTGGTGATGGCGCACGGCCAGGTCATCGCCCAGGGCCCGCCGAGCGTCGTGCAGACCGACCCGCTGGTGCTCGAGGCCTATCTCGGCGGCGCGGCGCCGGTCGCCGACAAGGAGGTCGCCCATGCCTGAGTTGCTCGAAGTCCGCGACGTCGTCGCCGGCTACGGCCGCGGCCCCGCCATCCTCACCGGCACCTCGCTGACGGTCCGCCCCGGCCAGGTTCAGTGCATCATCGGCCCGAACGGCGCCGGCAAGTCGACACTCCTGAAGGCGATCTCCGGCCTCCTGCCGGTCCGCTCCGGCGAGATCCGCTTCGAGGGCGAGCGCATCGACGGGATGCGCCCCGACCAGATCCTGCGCAAGGGCATCTGCTTCGTGCCGCAGGAGCGGGCGCTCTTCCCGCGCATGAGTGTGCGGGAAAACCTGCGCATGGGCGGCTACGTCATCGACGACAAGAAGGTGCTGGAGAGCCGCATCGAGGAGGTGCTGCAGCAGTTCCCGATCCTGCGCGAGCGCGCCCACCAGCGCGCCGGTACGATGTCGGGGGGGCAGCAGCAGATGCTGGCGATGGCCCGCACCCTCATCGTCAAGCCGAAGATCGTCATGCTCGACGAGCCCTCGCTCGGCCTCGCGCCGAAGATCGTCCAGCAGATGTTCGAGATCATGCACATGTTGAAGGACCGCGGCATGACCGTGATCCTCGTCGAGCAGAACGCCATCATGGGCCTCAACAACTCGACCTGGGGCGCCGTTCTCGACCTCGGCAAGACGCTCTTCGAGGGTCCCGCGCCCGAGGTGCTCGCCGATCCGCGCATCAAGGAACTCTATCTCGGCAAGGCAAAGGCCGCCGCCTGAGGCGCGTCCTCAACCGGACCGCCCTCGCCCGACCCGGCCTCCCGCAAGGAAACCGACTTCCATGAGCAACGTCATCCAGATCGTCATCCTGGGCCTCGCGCTCGGTGGCGTCTACGCGCTGATGGCGTCCGGATTAACGCTGATCTTCGGCGTGATGCGGATCGTCAATCTCGCCCACCCGGTGCTGATCATCGCCGGCGCCTTCGTCACCTTCTGGCTGTTCCGCCTCTACGGCGTCGACCCGATCCTGGCGATGCCGGTCGCAGCCATCGCGCTGTTCTGCATCGGCGTCATCCTCTACAAGCTGATCTTCGAGAAGGAGGCCGCCAGCGCCAAGTACTCGGAGATGACGGTGCTCCTGACCTTCGCCGTCGCGATGATTTTCGACGGCCTGCTCGGCTGGCTGTTCACCAACACCCAGCGCGTCACGACGCCGAGCTACGCCACCGACGCGATCTTCATCGGCGACATATTCATTCCGACCGGGCAGCTCTACGCCGGCATCGCCAGCCTCGTCGTCATCGGCCTCTTGCTGTTGTTTCTGCAGTATACCCGCTTCGGCTACGCCATCCGCGCCACCACGCAGAACCGCGCCGCGGCGCAGCTGATGGGCGTCAATGTCGGTCTCGTGTCGCTCATCACCTTCGGCATCGGCATCGGGCTCGCCGGCGCGGCGGGCTCGCTCGTCAGCTTTATCTTCTCGTTCTTCCCGGCCAAGCACTGGGAGTGGATCGCCATCCTGATGTCGCTCGTCGTCCTCGGCGGCATGGGCAAGCTCGGCGGCGTCATCGCCGGCTCGCTGATCCTGTCCGTCATCGCGGCTTTCGTCGGCGCCTACATCGGCTCGACGTGGTCGACGATGACCTTCTTCCTCGCCCTGTTCGTCATCCTGCTGGTGCGGCCCCAGGGCCTGTTCGGCGACAAGATCGAGGAGGCCTGAGCGATGGCCGTGCAACAACTCGACGTCGACAACGTCATCGAGGCCAGGCGTGAATACAACGCCGGCCTCGCCTCCCTCGACAAGGGCAAGCGGGTCTGGCAGTTCCCGGTCCTGCTCCTTCTCGTCCTCGCCCTGTTCCCACTGGTGCAGGTAATGGACGGTTACAATTACGTCCTCCACTTGATGCTCTACACGTTCATGTACGTGGCGATGGCGTCGAGCTGGAACATCCTTGGCGGCTACACGGGCTACATCTCGCTCGGCCACAACGTCTTCTTCTGCATCGGCGGCTACTTCTCGGGGATGATCCTCGCCTATTTCGGCGTCTCGACGCTGATCACGGCGCCCCTGGCCGGCCTCGCGGCGGCGGCGGTGGGCTTCGTCATCGGCTCGGTGACACTGAAGATGCGCGGCCCGACCTTCATCATCTCGTCGATCGCGCTCCTGATGGTGGCCCGCATTCTCTTCGACAACTGGCACTTCGTCGGCGGCTCGAACGGCATCACGCTGCCGCAGCTCGAGCTCGACGCGCAGTGGATGAAGATCCCCTACTACTACGCCTTCCTCGTCATCGCCGCGCTGACGGTGTGGACGTCCTACAAGATCAAGCATTCGAAGTTCGGTCTCGGTCTGCGTGCCATCTCTCAGGACGAGGTCAAGGCCGAGAGCGCCGGCATCAATACCAGGCTCTACAAGGTGTCGGCCTTCGCCATATCGGCCTTCTTCGTCGGCATGGCCGGCGCGGTGTGGGGCGAGTACCTCACCTACATCCGCCCCAACATCTTCCTGATCATCCTCGTCGCCGCCAACCTGGTGCTGATGTGCATCCTCGGCGGCAAGGGCACGGTCGCAGGGCCGATCGTCGGAGCCATCCTGCTGATCGCCTTCAACGAACTGTCGGTGGTCTATCTCGGCTCCTCCGAGCTCAACATCCTCGGCACCGGCGTCGTCATGCTGCTCGCCCTGATGTTCTTCCCGACCGGCATCATCGGCACGCTCGCCGCCAAGAAGAAGCTGCCACGCTTCCTCGACTGGGACTGACCAGTCACCACCAAACGAGCCGCCGGCGACCCGCCGGCGGCCGATCCTCCGGGACGAGACGCCACCCATGCCCGATTTCGTGCTCTACAACGCGCCGCAATCGACCTGCAGCCAGCGCGTCCGCTTCGTGCTCAACGCCAAGGGCCTCCCCTTCGAGGAGCACAAGCTCGACCTCTTCGCCGGTGACCAGCTGAAGCCGGACTACCTCGCCATCAATCCGAATGGCGTGGTGCCGGCGCTCGTCCACGAGGGCGTGCCGATCATCGATTCGGCCGTCATCATCGAGTATCTCGACGAAGCGAGGCCTGATGTGGCGCCGCTTCGCCCGAGGGGCCTGAAGGACATCGCGGCGATGCGCTCGCTGATGCGCTTCATCGACGAGGTGCCGACGCCGGCGATCCGCGTTCCGTCCTACAACCTCGCCTTCCTGCCGCACTTCCAGAAGATGACCGAGGCCGAGTTCCAGGCGCTGGCGGACTCGAAGCCGCTGCGCCGCGAGTTCCTTCTGACGATGGGCCGCACCGGCTTTCCGCAGGCCGAGATGGATGGCGCCATGGGCCGGCTTTCCCGCGGCGTCGCCCGCATGGACGAGACGATCCAAGCGTCTGGCGGTCCGTGGCTGATGGGCGGTGAGATCACGCTCGCCGACGTGGCGGTGATGCCGGTGATCGTCCGCATGGACGACATCAACCTTGCCACGATGTGGGACGACAAGCCGGCGATCGCCCGCTGGTTCGAGCTGATCCGTTCGCAGCCGGCCTACGGGCCGACCTACTATCCGGGCTCGCTGCTGACGGAGAAGTACCCGCATCTGCGCGAGCAGCTGAAGAAGGCAGGGTAGATGAGCGACTGCACGTAAATCATCAAGCGATCGGTTCTACTCGTCCGCAAGGCCGAGAACGAGCCGCAGATGATCGACGAGCGCGCCACAGCCATACGTGGCATCCTTGTACCATTGCTCGATGTGAGGCTGACGGAAAAGCCGAGTGCAGACTTGGTAGTCGTCGTCCGATCGTTCCGAATAGACACCGGATCGGTCACGAAAGATCGGTATTGGCCACTCGCTTCGATTCCAGTCCCCCAAGCGGCCAATGATAGGCCATACGCCCGCTTTGAGATCGAGCGCCGAGACGTCGACGATGTCCAGGAGCTTGGCACTTCGAAACTTGCCGCTAGTCAGGCCATCGACAGACGAGAGATTCGTGTCGAACATATAGGCGAGAACACCGCTCTTCGTGCGTTCGAGCCGAGCAATAACACCCGTGACGGCCCGATCGTTCGAGAGCGGAATCCGGAACACCGCCCCTTCCGCGATTAAACGGGTGTACCGCATGCGTCACCGCCCTTCAGTAGAGCGCTGATGCTATCGCCAACTGGCGCACTCGCCGAGCGTAGTTGTGCACGGAGGGGCGGCCGTCAGGGCGCCCCTCCGGTAAACGAACCAACCGCCCCTTACTCGCCGCCAGCCTGCAGCATCATCTCGAGCAGCGGCTTCACGGCGTCGGCGCAGGCCTGCGTCGAATCCTCGTCGGCGCACTTGATCATGATGCGGCCCTCGCCGGGGGCGGTGAAGACGAAGCTCGCGCCCTTGCTCGGATGCATCATCATGCCGCCGTGGTGGCCGTGCGGGCCGCCGCGGGGGTGCATCTTCCGGCCCTCGCCGCGCATGCCGTGGCCGCGCATCCCGTCCGGGCGGCCACGCTCCATGCCGGGGCCGCCGGCTGCGGCGTCGGCGCCCGGCGCGGCGGCGGGCGGTGCGCCGTCGGCCGGTCCACCGGGGGTCGGCGCGTCGGTCTGCGCGGCGGCCAGGCCGGCCGAGAGCAGGATGGCGGCGGCGGCGATCGCGAGCGTCTTCATGGGAAAATCCTTTTTGCTGGGGTCCATCGTGCTACCTCGGACCCGGGGCCCCTGCCCTGCATTCCGAACGCCCCCTTGCGCTTTCCCCTACGCGAGCCACAGTGACGGCTTCCCTCGCACGCGTTCGGGCGGCACACTCGGATCATGAGCGAACCCGTCCCCCCCGGCCCCCTTGTTCACCCGTTCTCCATTGGCACGTCGCCCGCCCTCATCGTTTCCGACGGGCCGCTTGGGCTAGGCGCGCCGGCCGAGGAGTTCGACGATCTGCCGGCGGAGACGGTGCGCACACTGGCGCAGCGCTACGGTCTGCCACCCGACCGAACGCCGCTCGCTCAGAACGCTCTCGTCGTCGTACTGGATGGCCGGCCGGTGCTGTTCGACACCGGCACCGGGCCCGAGCTCGCTTTCGGGCCAGACACCGGCCGCCTCCTCGAAAGCCTCGGCGAGGCCGGGCTCAGGCCCGACGACATCGCAGCCGTGGTGCTGACGCACATCCACCCCGACCACGCCTGGGGCCTCGTCGGCACGGACGGGCGGCCGGCGTTCCCGAAGGCCACCGTGCACGTCGCCGCCGAGGAGCTGGCCTATGTGGCGGCGGCCTCGACCACCGGCAAGTATGTCGGCCACCATCGCGCCGTGATGGCCACCTGCAGCCATCAGGTGCGGCCGTTCGACATCGGTGGCGAGGTGCTGCCCGGCATCACCGCCATCCCGACCCCCGGCCACAGCATCGCGCACACGAGCTACCGGGTGAGCAGCGGCGGCGAGACCGTCCTGGTGCTCGGCGACGTCATGCATCACCCGATGCTCGCCGAGCGCACGGACCTCACCTACCGCTACGACTACGACCGCGTCCGCAGCGCCACCACCCGGCGCGCCGTACTTTC
>CALRZT010000022.1:0-24820 GCA_943372725.1 Pseudoxanthobacter soli DSM 19599 | reverse complement strand
CGCCCTGCGACTTCAACGGATCGAGGAACATCGGCCCGTAGGTCTCGTCCTCGAGCAGCTCCTGCCCGACCTTCTTGATGATCTTGCGGACCTTCTCGCTGTCGGTGTCGAGCGGCAGCCGGAGCGGCAGCTTCATGATCGCCCAGTCGCGCGAGAAGTTGGTGATCGACGCCACCTCGCCGAAGCGGATGGTGTTGAGCGGCCCGTTCTGGTGGCGCAGCTGGAACGAGCGGATGGAGATCTTCTCCACCGTGCCCTTGATCTTGCCGATGTCGATGTACTCGCCGACACGGAAGGCGTCGTCGACGAGGTAGAAAGCCCCGGAGATGACGTCCTCCACCAGCTGGCGGGAGCCGAAGCCGATGGCGAGGCCGATGACGCCGGCACCGGCGAACAGCGGCGTGATGTCGACGCCGATCTGCGACAGCGCCATCATCGCCACCATCACGATGATCGAGGCGAGCAGGAAGAAGCGCAGCAGCGGCAGGATGGTGGCGAGCCGCGACTTGCCCGCGGCCATCGGCACGTCGCCGGAATCAACGTCCGCCCCCTCGGGGCCGTGCGGCGAGGAATCCTCCTCCGCGATCTTGCGGTCGATCCAGATCTTCACCGCGTCATAGGCGAGCCAGCCGAGGAAGACGACGACGAGCACGTCGAAGATGCGCCCGCCGACGTCCGGCTGGCCGATGAAGTCGACCCCCCACAGATGCAGGAGCACGGCGATGCCGCCGAAGATGACGACGAGGGCCGCGCCGCGTTCCAGCAGGTCGCGGTAATCGGCGATGCGCTTGCCCTCGTCGGCGCGGTTGTGGCCGGCATAGAGTTCCGGCAGGCGCTTCATGCTGCGCTCGATGACGAGCACGGCCACGCCGTAGAGCCCGAGGCAGATGATCAGGATCGGCAGCGGCGCCAGCACCAGCCCCTCTGCCCCGGGATGGCCGAGCAGCAGCCGCACCGAGCGCACCAGCCAGGCGACGATGAGATAGATGATGACGAACAGGTGCCAGTTGTAGACGAGCCAGCGCTTCCAGATCGGTGCAGGGCGGCCGGTCGGCGGCAGCATGGCCTCGGCGATGGCGGTGCGGTTGGCGACGCACACGGCGATGATGAGCAGGACGCCGAGACCACTCAGCACGATGGCGATGAGGTCGCGCGAAGCATCGCCGATGGCGAGCCCGGCGAGCCAGGTGTTGAGCGCGAGCACCAGGACCGCCAGCGTCACGACGACGTTGACGTCGCGCGTCAGCCGTCGCGCCTCGCGGTCGTCGAAGTTCAGCACCCGCTGGTGCGGCATGTGGGGAGCGATCACGCATTTGACGATCGCCGTGAAGCCGCGGGCGAGCACGGCGGCGGCGATCATGATCATCACGGTGCGGTGCGCATAGGGCGCCATCCCGTGGGCGATCTCCTTGGCGACGATGGCGACGATGCCGAGCACCAGCGCGCCGGCGATGCCGATCGCCGTGCAGATCAAGAGCCAGCCGATCCGCTGGTGCAGGTGCTCCGGCACCGCGGGCAGCTTCGACAGCCACCGCCGCCGCGCCCACTTCTGGAACAGCCAGTCGGCGATCAGCCCGATCAGCACCGAGACCACGCCGACCGCCAGCGCCGACGGCAGCCAGTTGCCGGACCCAGGTGGCGCCTCCTTGTCGACCGCCTCGCCGATCGCGTCGGGCAGGTCGGGCGCCGAGGCGATCGCCTCGCGCAGCTGGTCGCGCGCCGCCTCCAGCGCCAGCTGGATGTCGATCTCCTCCGCCGCGATCTCGGCGGCGAGCGACTGGCCGGAGGTCTCCGCCGGGGCCGCCGGGGCCGCGGGCACTGCGGCAGCAGCGTGGCCGGCGGCAGGCTTCGCCTCCTCCGCCGCGAGCGGGGGCCCGGCCGTACCGGCGAGCGCCAGGACGAAAGCAAGCCCGAGAAAGACCTGCGACAGCCACCCGGCAGACCGGGCCCCCGCCCGTCTCGCGGCGAACGGCCCCGCCTTGCAACAATCAGACATGACGCCCCCCCGGATGGTCGCGGTGCTCCGCAGCCCAGGGGCATCCTTCGCCGCAGTGTCCGGAGCCGTCAAGCGAGGCGTGGCGCGGGCGGGCCCGGCGCCGGCGCCCAAGAGGTCGTCGACCCGGCGACGTCCCTGCGCTATGGCGATGGACGCGCGGAGGAGCACCCATGGCCGAGACCTACGACCTGATCCTGAAGGGCGGCACCGTCGTCGGCATCGGCGGCGTCGGCCCGGCCGACATCGCCGTGCGCGACGGCCGCATCGCCCGCATCGGCGACCTCGGCGCGCACGCCGCCAGCACGGTCGTGGACTGCCGCGGCCTGACGGTGCTGCCGGGCGTCATCGACAGCCAGGTGCACTTCCGCGAGCCGGGCCTCGAGCACAAGGAAGACCTCGAGACCGGGTCCCGCGCGGCCGTGCTCGGCGGCGTCACCGCCGTCTTCGAGATGCCGAACACCAAGCCGACCACCGTCACGGCCGACCGCCTCGCCGACAAGCTCGCCCGCGCCCGCGGCCGCATGCACTGCGACCACGCCTTCTGGGTCGGCGGCACCGCCGAGACGGTCGACGACATCCCGGCGCTGGAGCGCCTGCCGGGTGCGGCCGGCATCAAGATCTTCATGGGCTCGTCGACCGGCGACCTGCTCGTGCCCGACGACGCCACCCTCGGCCGGGTGCTGGCGAAGACGCGCCGCCGCGTCGCCGTGCATGCCGAGGACGAGCCGCGGCTGGAGGCCCGCAAGGGCCTGCGCGTTCCCGGCGACCCGAGTTCCCACCCCGTCTGGCGCGACGAGGAGGCGGCGCTGCTGGCGACCCGTCGGCTCGTCGGCCTCGCCCGCCGCCACGGCGCCTTGGTGCACGTGCTCCACATCTCCACTTCCGCCGAACTCGCCTTTCTCGCCGGCCACCGCGACATCGCCAGCGTCGAGGCGACGCCGCACCACCTGACGATGGCGGTGGAGGAGGACGGCCCCCGCCTCGGCACGCGCCTGCAGATGAACCCGCCGGTGCGCGACGCCCACCACCGTGCCGCCCTTTGGGACGCCCTCGACCAGGGCATCGTCGACGTCCTCGGCTCCGACCACGCCCCGCATACGCTGGACGAGAAGGCCGCCCCCTATCCGCAGTCGCCCTCCGGCATGACCGGCGTGCAGACGCTGGTGCCGATCATGCTCGACCACGTCGCGAGCGGCCGACTTACCCTGCAGCGCTTCGCCGACCTCACCAGCGCCGGCCCGGCGCGGTTGTTCGGCATCGCCGGCAAGGGCCGCATCGCGGTCGGCTACGATGCCGACTTCACGGTGGTGGACGCGCGCGCCCGCTGGACCATCGAGGACGGCTGGATCGCCTCGCGCGCCGCCTGGACGCCCTATCATGGACGCACCGTCACGGGCCGGCCGGTCGGCACGATCGTGCGCGGCATCCGCGTCGTCTGGGACGGCGACCTGGTCGAGGCCGGGCGCGGCGAGCCCGTGCGCTTCCACGCCGCCCTCGGCCCGTCCGCCTGAGCCGCGGCGGGCGCACGCAGACACACGTCGGGGCGCGCGAGCGGGAGTCCGGCGAAAAGCGGGTGCTACGCGCGCCCGGTGCCGCGCGGGCTGAAAACTGCGCGAAGCGTCCCCCGAAAGCAGAACGGCCGTCGCGCGGGCGACGGCCGTCTGGTGTTCGGGGTCGGCCGGCGCTGCGGCCGGCCGGGTGCCGCGTCAGCGCAGCGCGACGGTGATCGTCGTGTCGCCGACGTCGGGGGCGAAGCGGTCGGTGCGCGGTCCGGGCACGATGCCGGCATAGAGACCGTCGGTCCCCGGCAGGTCGACCGCGGCGATGATCGCCGGCAGGTTGCGGCAGTCCGGAGCGCTCAGGATGGCGAAGTCCATCGCCCGCACGGTCACCTCGTTCGAGAGCAGCAGCGGCTCGGAGCGATCCGGCGCCGTCAGGTCCTCCGCGAAGGGGTCGTCGACGGCGACGGCGACGAGACCGGCCATCGGCGCGATGCCGAGTTCGCTCGCCCCCGGCATGGCGTCGTCGGCGACGCTGCGGGCGGCGGTGGCGGAGCCGCGCATCGGCGCCGGCGGACGGCTGTCGCGCAGGACGGTGGCCGCCGTCTCCGCGAACGGATCGACCGCACCACCAAGCGCGGCGGGGCCGGCGGAGGCGTAGCCGAGCACCGGCGGCGTCGTGCCGGGGGTGATCGGGGCGGCGGCGACGAGCAGTTCGGCCGGCTTCGGCTTCGGCGGCGCCGTCGAGGCGACGGCGATCGCAACCGAGCCGGGCGCACGGCCGGGCGCCGGAACCGGCACGCGCGCGGCGGTGACGGTCGCGGCCGGTGCCACCTCGGCCACGGCGGGCTCGGCGGCGGGGGCCTCCGGCTTGGCGCGCGGCGGCAGGGTGTTGGAGGCGACGAGCAGCGCGCCGACCGGATCGGTACCCGGGGCGACGGGCGCCGGCTCGGGCGCGACGGCGGGGGCCGGCGCGGCGGGCGGCGGCGGCGGGGCGCTGACGACCACGGGCGGCTCCGGCGTCCGCGGCGCGGCGCGGGCCGGGGCGGCCGGGGCCGTCTCGGCGTCGACGCCGGGAAGGGCGCTCTCAGCCGAACCGCGAGCGTTGTTGGCCGGGGCGCGGGCGATCTCGGTGGCACGGGCCGGTGTCGTGGCGCGCGCCGGAGCGGGCGCATCGTCATCGTCACCGCCGCCGCTGACGGCACCAGTCGATTCGACGCTGTCCTCTTCCTCGTCGGCACCGCCACCGAACAGCTGCGCGAGCAGGCTCTTGCTGGCACCGGCTGGCGGCCGGATGATGCCGTCGCCGCGGCCGAAGCCGGCCATGGCGCCCGATCCCGCATCACCACCGCCCGAAGACGAGGCGACGCTGAGGCCCTTCTTGCGGCGGAGGTAGTCGTTGACCGCCTCCTCGTAGCCCGGCAGCGGCTTGCCGTCCGTCGGCACGTGCAGGGTGCGGCCCTTCGGGAAGATGGCGACGAGCTGCGAGCGCGTCATCCGCGGCCAGTGGCGGACGCTGCCGGTATCGGTGTGCACGAACGGCGTGCGGGACGACGGGTAGTAACCGACGCCGCCCACCTGCTTGCGCAGCGCGATGGCGCGCAGCTTGGCGGTCGACACGTCGGTGACGAACCAGTCCATCGCACGCCCGTAGGTGTGCTGGCTGTTCTTGGCGACGCCACGCGAACGTTTGCGCAGCATGTTGTTGGTGGCCGGGGAGCGATAGGCGGAGGTGACGGTGATGGGCTTGCGCGATCCCGACTCCTTCCAGACCTCGTAGACGAGGTCGAACAGGGCGGGGTCCATGCGGGTCGGCTCGTTGCGGCGCCAGTCGCGCAGCATCTGATTGAGCTTTTTCAGCCCCGCCGGGTCGTAGCGGCCGTTTTTCTTGAAGGTGATCTGGGCGCGTTCGCCGGTGTGGACGTAGTAGAGGTCCAGCGTCCGGGTCTCGGCCGAGGCCGGGGAGGCTCCGAGGGCGAAGCATCCTGCTACGAGCGCCACAGCGACAGCCCCGAGCCGGGCGATGCGCGTGGACGCGAATCGTCGTGCCAAATGGATCACTATCCGTCCGTCTCCACTCGGCGCTCGCATTGCGCCGTGCCGCCCCCGAACGTGATTACGTCCAAACCCGTTAATGAGCGTTTACCGTATCCGGGGCGCGAAGAAAACCGGGGCCGGGAGTTTTCCGGAGGAGAGACGAACTTTCTAAAGGCCGAGCGCCCGCATCGTCCGGCCGTCGAGGCCGTAGGGATCACCGCGTAGGGCCAAGGTTCCGTCGCCGGTGGCGACCGCGGTGAAGTAGGTGAGATGCACCGGCATCGGGGCGGTGAGATCGACGCGGGCCTCGCGGCCGCCGATCATCTTGCGCAGGCGCTCGCCGTTCCACTTCGAGTGCCCGTCGAGCAATGCATCGGCGAAGGCGAGCGGGTTCTCCACCCGCACGCAGCCATGGCTGAAGGCGCGCACCGGCTTGGCAAACAGCGCCTTCGACGGGGTGTCGTGCAGGTAGACGGAATGTTCGTTGGGGAACATGAACTTGAGGTTTCCCAGGGCGTTGCCGTCGCCGGGCCGCTGCCGGATGCGGACGCGGCGGATGGTCGATTCGTTCCACGCCACCGAACTCGGCGGCACGACGCGGCCGTCGACGACGACCTCGTAGTTGCGACGCGCGAAATAGCCGTCGGGATTGGCCTGGATCGACGGCAGCATCTCCTTCGAGGCGATCGAGACCGGCACGTTCCAGAACGGGTTGACGACGATGAACTCGATCTCGTCGGAGAACAGCGGCGTCGGCGTCGTCGGGGCGCCGACGACGACACGGGTGCGGAAGCGCGGCAGACCGTCGCGGACGATGGCGAGTTCATAGCCCGGCACGTCGACGAAGACGTGGTCGCGGCCGAGCTCGCGCGGCATCCAACGCCAGCGTTCCATGTTGGCGAGCACCAGCGCCGTGCGGTCCTGCTTGCGCCCGCCGTTCAGCACCCGCACCGTCAGCGCCCCGAGGATGCCGTCGGCCGTCAGGCCCTGGCCGGCCTGGAAGGCCGTCACCGCGGCGTGGACGTCGTCGTCGTAGAGGGTCGGATCGGCGGTGACGACGTCGACGCCGAGGCGGCGGCGGATCACTTCGACGCGCGGGTCGCGCATGCCGAGCTTCAGGGCCGGCCCGGTCGGCACTGGCTCGGGGTCGGCGGTCGCCTTCTCCGCGGCGATGACGGCGAGCGCCCGCTTCAGGCGCCGGTAGCCCTCGTGGGGCGGGTTGTAGGCGTCGAGGGCGGTGGCGATGTCGCCGCTCGCCGCCAGGGCCGCGAGGACGGCGTCGGCCGCGGGCGCCTCCGGCTTGAGCGTCGCGAGAGCCCAGACGGTCGCCGGGCGCGTGCGGCCGGCGGAGGCCTCGCGGGCGTAGAGGGCGAAGCTGCGCGAGATCGACAGGTCGAGGGCGGCGGCGGCACCGGTGCGGTCGGGCCCCGCCGGGGCGGTCACGGCATAGCGGCTGGCGTCGAGGCCGTCCTCGCCGGCGCGGGCGAGGCGAGCGAGGCCGGCGCGGGCCTGCTCGGTCGGCCGCGCCCCCTCCACCCAGGCCGGGGCGAACTCCCGCCCTGCATAGAAGTCCTGAAGCGCCGCCGCGGTGGCGTCCTTCGGGTCGGCGGCGGCGAGCGCGAGCTCGAAGGCGAGGCGCGACCGCACGGGGTCGGCGAGTTGCGGAGCGACGGGCGGCAGCTTGCGGCCGGCGACGAGGCCGTCGCCCGGAACCGGCCGGGGCGCGGCGACCGGCAGTCGCGGGGCGGGCGGCCCGGCCTGCGGGAACACCGGGGGCGGCGGCAGGACGGCGGCGACCGGCGCCCGCACCGCCGGGACGACGACGGACGCCGGCGGCGCGACGACGGGCATGGCGACACTCGGCCGCGGCGGTGGCACGACGGCCCGCATCACCAGGGAATCGCCGACGACGGCGGCGGCGGCCGGGCCGGCCCCGGTCCAGGCCAGCATAGCGGCGAGCAACAGCGCCGCGACGGGCCCGCGGTGCCGCTGCGGCCGTCCTGTCTCCCGCGTCCGTCGGCTGCGCATCGCGTCGTTCCGTTCGGTGGTGTTCGGCCGCGAAGGTGCCGGCGCGAGGCTTGAGGGAAGGTGAACGGCGGCGCCGCCTCAAGCGGTGCTCGCCGTCGGCACCGCGATTGCGCCCCGCTGTTGCAGCGGCGACACGGCGCGTGCCGCCGCAGACCTCTCCGGCGGGCGCCGGGCGGCATGACAGGAGGCCGCGCTTCGACTAGGAAAGCCAGGGGTTGCCGCCGTTCAGCGTCAGGATCGTCCATGTTCAACCAGCCGCCGCTCACCCGCCTGCCGTCCGCCCTCTCCTCGCCGTCCACCGCGGCGAGCGCCGGAGCGACAGCGGGCGACCTGCCGGTGTGGAACCTCGACGACCTCTATCCGGCGATCGATTCGCCCGCCGTGCGGGCCGACCTCGAGCGGGCGCTCGCCGAGGCGGTCGCCTTCGAGGGCGAGTACAAGGGCAAGCTCGCCAAGGCGCTGGCGCAGCCGGGTGGCGCGGCGGCGCTGGCCGCCGTCATCCGCCGCTACGAGGCGCTCGAGGAACTGATCGGCCGGCTCTATTCCTACGCCGGCCTCGTCTATGCCGGCGACAGCGACACCGTCGCCCACGGCAAGTTCTACGGCGACGTGCAGGAGCGGCTGACGACGGCGAGCGCCCACCTGCTGTTCTTCTCCCTCGAGCTCAACGCCATCGAGGAGGCGGTGCTCGACGCCGCCCTCGACGACCCCGAGCTCGGCCACTACCGCCCGTGGCTGGAGGACGTCCGCCGTGGCAAGCCCTACGAGCTCGAGCCGCGCGTCGAGCAGCTCTTCCATGAGAAGTCGGTCACCGGCCGGGGCGCCTGGAACCGCCTGTTCGACGAGACCGTGGCGGCCATCCGCGTCGACGTCGAGGGCGAGAGCCTGACGCTCGAGGCGGCGCTGAACCGCCTGCAGGACCCGAAGGAGGCCCGACGCCGCGCCGCCGCCGAAGCGCTCGCCACCGCCTTCAAGGGCGAGACGCGCACCTTCGCCCTCGTCATGAACGTGCTCGCCAAAGACAAGGAAATCTCCGACCGCTGGCGCGGCTTCGAGGACGTGGCGGATTCGCGCCACCTCGCCAACCGCGTCGAGCGCGAGGTCGTCGAGGCCCTCGTCACCTCCGTGCGCGAGGCCTATCCGCGCCTCTCCCACCGCTACTACGCCATGAAGGCGCGCTGGCTCGGCAAGGACAAGCTCGACCACTGGGACCGCAACGCCCCCCTGCCCGAGAGCGACGAGCGCGAGATCGGCTGGGACGCCGCCCGTGACACCGTGCTCGAGGCCTATGGCCGCTTCTCGCCCGAGCTCGCCGCCCTCGGCCGCAAGTTCTTCGACAAGCCGTGGATCGACGCGCCGACGCGGGCGGGCAAGGCGCCGGGCGCCTTCGCCCACCCGACGGTGCCGAGCGTCCACCCCTACCTGCTGCTGAACTACCAGGGTCGCGTCCGGGACGTGATGACCCTCGCCCACGAGCTCGGCCACGGCGTCCACCAGTTGCTCGCCGCCCCGAACGGGGCGCTGATGGCGCCGACGCCGCTGACCCTCGCCGAGACGGCGAGCGTGTTCGGTGAGATGCTGACCTTCCGCTCGCTGCTGGACGCCGCCAAGGACCCGAAGACCCGCCGCGCCATGTTGGCGGCGAAGGTCGAGGACATGCTCAACACCGTCGTCCGCCAGATCGCCTTCTACGGCTTCGAGCGGCGCATTCACCTCGAGCGCCGCGACGGCGAGCTCACCGCCGAGCGCATCGGCGAGATCTGGATGGAGGTGCAGGCCGAGAGCCTCGGCCCGGCGATCCGCCTCGGCCCGGGCTACGAGACGTTCTGGTGCTACATCGGCCACTTCATCCACTCGCCGTTCTACGTCTACGCCTACGCCTTCGGCGACTGCCTGGTGAACTCGCTCTACGCCGTCTACGAGGACGCCGCGACGGGCTTCCAGGACAAGTACTTCGCCATGCTGAAGGCGGGCGGCACGCGCCACCACTCCGAGCTCCTCGCCCCCTTCGGCCTCGACGCCCGCGACCCGGCCTTCTGGCAGAAGGGCCTGTCGGTGATCGAGCGGATGATCGACGAGCTCGAGGCGGCCGACCGCGCCGCCTGAGCGGCGGCGGCCTGCTGGAGGCGGCCACCGAGGGATCGCACGGGGAGGGTCCGATGAGCCGGGGGGATCGGGCGGGCGGCCGGTGGGTGCAGCCATGAGTCTCGCCCACGCCCCCTATGCCGACGGCCACAAGCCGTTCTCCATCGGCCTCGCGCCGCTCGACCTCGCCGACTGGATCGAGCCTGACGATCGTCTCCTCGCCGACCTCGCCGAGAAGGACCGCCTGTTCGCCAGGCGCCGCGACATCGTCTTCGCCGCCGAGGCGGACACGGTCGCGGCGCAACGGGAGGTGCTCGCCCTCCTCCTCGCCCACCTGACCGGCCGCTTCCCCGAAATCTGGCGCGTCGAGCCCGACGGCGCGGTGGCGATCGCCGGCGCCCGCCGCGTCGACCCCGCCGCCGACGCCGGCGCGCCGCTGCTCGCCGCCGCACGGCTGGTGCAGGAAGACCTCGTGCTGATGCGGCGCGGCGAGGGCGGCTGGCGGCTCGCCGCCGCAGCGCTCTGCTTCCCCTCGGCCTGGTCTCTCACGGAGAAGTTCGGCGCCAGCCTCGACGGCCTGCACGGCAACGTGCCGGGCTATGCCGGCGCGATGGGCACGCGCATGGCCCGGATCTTCGACAGCCTGCGCCTCGAGCACCCGGTCTGGCGGCTCAACTGGTCGATCTACCCGGACGACCGCCTGCACCACCCGGAATCGAAGGAACAGCCGCGCGCCTGGTTCGGCGGCGCCGACGACTTCGCGGCTGCCGCCTTTGTCCGCGTCGAGCGCCAGACATTGCGGCGGCTGCCAACGTCCGGCGACATCCTCTTCACCATCCGCATCCACGTCGACCCGATGCTGGCCTTCCGCCGCCACCCCGACGGCGCGCGCATGGCGGTGGGCCTGCGCGACCGCCTGCTGTCCCTCGACCCGGCGCAACTCGCCTACAAGGGCCTGACGGCCCACCGGGACAGGCTCGCCGAGGCGCTGGAGCGGATCGCGGCGGGGGCGTGAGGGGGATTAAGCGGTCCACGGATCGATGATGTCGATGCCCGCGGCTTCGAAATGCGCGACGTTGCGCGTTGCGACGGTGGCGCCGTACGCAAGACAGATCGAGGCGATCTGGATATCGAGCGGCTCCACGAGGCGCCCCTCGCGCTTCAGCCGGCTGCGAACCTCGGCATAGTGCCCCGCGGCCGCGGAATCGAACGGAAGAATGTGGCCCGGTCCGATCCACTGCAGGGCCGTTGCCACGCGCGACCGGACGTCGTCACGACGCCGTCCCGCCGGCAACAGTGCAACGCCCGTGAGGAGTTCGGCCTCACACACCGCCGTCGTATAGAGATCGTCACTCTTCTGCCGATCGATCCAGCCGACGACCCGAGCGTCAGGTCCCGGTTTCATCAGTTCCGAGATGACATTGGTGTCGAGAACGATCAAGCCCGCTCCTCCGGCTCCGGCCAGTCACTGAAGTCGGGTGGGTCTCGCTCGACGATATCCGTGGGAATGGGCAGATCGACCCCGCCGATTTCGGCGAATAGGCTGTGGATTCGCGTGCCGAGGCCGGACGGCAGCTCAGACTCGGGAACGATCCCCACCGTGCGGCGCAGGATCTCCCGTGCCTCTGCCTCCATGGAGCGGCCGTTGTGGGCAGCGCGGACGCGCAGCCGTGCCTTCGTGGTCTCGTCGAGGTTGCGGATCGTCAAGATGGCCACGACTTCCTCCCTTCAGCCGGCGCAGGGTCTGCAGTCGTTGACAGCACTGCCTGCATATACCCCCTCCCCGCCCCGCCCACAACGCCGCGCCGGCTTGGCGAACCCCGCTCCCCTGTCCATATGCCTGACGGGCGCCCTCCCGCGCCCCGCACCAGAACGACAGCCGGGACGCCCTGATGGCCGACGACGAACGCAACCGCTTCACCGCCCGCGCGGCGCGCTATGCCCGTGTCGGCGGCGACGTCTCCGGCGTCGCCGCCAAGATCGTCGGCTCGCGCCTGCTCGGCCGCGCCCTCGACGACGAGAAGACCGCGGCCGAGATCACCGCGGTCCTCGGCGGGCTGAAGGGCCCGCTGATGAAGGTGGCGCAGCTGCTCTCGACCATCCCCGAGGCGGTGCCGCCGGAATATGCCGAGGCGCTCGCCGGCCTGCAGTCGAACGCGCCGCCGATGGGCTGGGCCTTCGTCCGCCGCCGGATGATCGCCGAGCTCGGCCCCGACTGGGAAAGCCGCTTCGCCCGCTTCGAGCGGGTGCCGGCGGCGGCCGCCTCGCTCGGCCAGGTCCACCGCGCCACCGCCCTCGACGGCGCCCCGCTCGCCGTCAAGCTGCAGTACCCCGACATGGAATCGGCGGTGGAGGCCGATCTCAAGCAGTTCTCGCTGGTGCTGTCGCTGCACCGGCGGATGCGGCCCGCGATCGACACCCGCGAGGTCGCCGAGGAGATCGGCGCGCGCCTGCGCGAGGAGCTCGACTACCGCCGCGAGGCCCGCCACGCCGCGCTCTACCGGACGGTCCTCGCCAACGAGCCCGGCATCCGCGTGCCGGACGTCCTCACCGACCTCTCGACCCGCCGCCTGTTGACGATGGGCTGGCTCGAGGGCCGCCGCCTGCTCGACTTCAAGGGCCACGATCTCGCCGACCGCAACCGCATCGCCGACACGATGTTCCGCGCCTGGTGGCACCCGTTCACCCACGTCGGCGTCATCCACGGCGACCCGCACCTCGGCAACTACACGGTCTACGAGGAATCCGGCGTCCCCGCCGGCATCAACCTCCTCGACTATGGCTGCGTGCGCATCTTCCCGCCGAAGTTCGTCACCGGTGTCATCGAGCTCTATCGCGGCCTGCAGCAGAACGACCACGCGCGCGTCGTCGCGGCCTATGAGGTGTGGGGCTTCCGCGGCCTCAAGAAGGAGATCATCGAGGCGCTCGATATCTGGGCCCGCTTCATCTACGGGCCGCTGCTCGACGACCGCGTCCGCCGCATCGCCGACGGCGTCAGCGCCGCCCAGTATGGTCGCCAACAGGCCTTCCAGGTGGCGCAGGCGCTGAAGGAACACGGCCCGGTGACGGTGCCGCGCGAGTTCGTCTTCATGGACCGGGCGGCGCTCGGCCTCGGCGGCGTCTTCATCCACCTCGATGCCGAGCTGAACTTCCACGACCTCTTCAACGCCGCCATCGAGGGCTACGAGGAGAGGCTTCTGGCCGAGCGACAGGCGCGGGCGCTCGACGGCGCCGGGCTCGAGCCGATGGCGGCCTGAGCCCGGCGGATACGCCTCAAAGGTCGAGCTGGTAGGCCACCGGCACGAAGCGGTAGCCCTCGCCCATCGGCTCGAGATAGCCGACCGACGGGAACGGCATGTGGTAGCCGACGAACGGCACCTTGTCGGCGGCGATCATGCCGAGCACCGCCTTGCGGGTCGCGACGCCCTTGTCCTTGTCCATGTCGAAGCGAACGTGCCAGTCCGGCCGCTGCATCGACAGCACGAAGTGGTTGGCGGTGTCGGCGGTCAGCACCAGCCGGCGGCCGCCGCTCTCGAGGTTGTAGATCATGTGGCCCGGCGAATGGCCGAAGGCCTCGACCGCCGTGATGCCGGAAACGACGCTGTCGCCGCCCTTGACGAAGGTGGTCTTCTCGGCGAGCGGCACGACGTTTGCCTGCACGAGCTTGGCGCCGCCCTCGGTCGGGCCCGACAGGCGGTCCGGCGACGACCAGAAGTCGTACTCCGTCGCGCCGGTGACGTAGCGGGCGTTCGGGAACACGGGCTTGCCGTCGGCCATCAGCCCGCCGATGTGGTCGCCGTGCATGTGGGTGATCACCACCACGTCGACGCTCTCCGGCGGATAGCCGGCGGCCGCGAGGCGCACGGCGAGGTTGCCGGCGGCCGGCTGGCGGGCGGCCCCCGTGCCGGTGTCGAACAGCACGACCTCGGACCCGGTGTTCACCAGCGACGGTGTGTAGCCGTTGATCAGCTTGTCGGCCGGCAGGAAGTTCTGCGCGGCGAGTTCGGCGACCGCCTCCGGCGTCTGGTTGACGCCGAAGGTGCCGGCCGGGTTCTCCATCGGGACGGTGCCGTCCTGGACGGTGACGACCTCGAAGTCGCCGAGGGTGAAGCGGTAGACGGTGGGTTTCATCGGCCCCTGTTTCGGAGCGGCGGCGAGGGCGGGGCGGGCGCCGGCGAACATGCCGGTGGCGGCGGCCACTGCCGCGGCGCTCGCGGCACCGGCCCCAAGGATGAGGCTGCGCCTGTCGGTCGAAAAGCTTTCGGTCGGCATGGTCGTCGTCTCCTCCAACGCGGACTGAGCGTCCCGCTCACCCCCGGCACGGTCCGGCAGGCACGGGACACGCGCCGGTAGATGGGGCGGCCGCTCCGGTCGTCCACCACCACAACGACACGTCGGTTGACGCGAGAGCCGAACCGGATTGAATCTCGACGTCTGGCCGCCGCGGGGGCGCGGAAAGCGGGCCGGTTGGGTTCTTCGGGGGGAAGTCCGATGCTTCGTTCATTCGCCGTCGCCAGCGCCGCGCTGGCGCTGATCTTCACGCTCGCCGGCGGGCCCGCGTCCGCCCAGGACGCCGACCCTGCGGAGCCGGCCGCGAAGCCGAAGGCGACGCAGCTCTGTCCCGATCCCAACCCGCTGACGAAGCAGGCCGATCCGGGGCACTACTTCGCCACCCAGACCAGCGGCGACAAGTCACCCAACCAGTGCAACAGCTGCGCCGACCCGAAGAACAACGCCACCAGCTCCTGCTCAGTCTATAACGTCCTGCGCAAGTGCGGGATCACCAAGACCAACCGCTGCGTCGAGCAGACCAGCCCCTTCTCGAAATACAACATCTACGTTGGAAGCTATCTTCGCTATGCACTGGCGCAGATCACCCCGCAGACGACGTCGTGCCACTTCGTCGTCTTCGCGGTCGACCCGGTGATCGGCGTCGAGGACGTGCAGCATCGCGGCGAGCAGAACTTCTGGGACCATGCCTTCTACGCCTCGCAGAAGATCATCTCGCCGCCGATCGACCCGCAGGCGCTCGGGCTCGCCATCAACCCCGCGAGCAAGCGCGGCCAGCACCAGTTGCACATCCACATCGGCAAGCTGAAGCCCGGCTACCGCACGGCGCTCGAGAAGCTGCCGCGCGACAATGCCTTCCACTCGGTGAAGGTCAACGGCAAGACCTATTCCGGCATCTATATGCCCGACGACTTCGGCCCGATCCCGGGGCTGAGCCCCTTCGAGCTCGTGTCGAAGCGCTACGGCGAGAAGAACATGCCGCTCGAGGGGCTGATCGTCGCCAACTCGAAGGACGGCAAGGGCATCTACGTCCTCGCCGGGCTCAACGTCACGACCGAAGTGGAACTCGACTACTCCGGTACCTGCACCTTCCCGACCCCCTGACCGGCGGCGCTACGGTGTGAACCAGTAGCGCGTCAGGTGGAAGAAGACCGGCGCGGCGAAGACGACGGAGTCGAGCCGGTCGAGCATGCCGCCGTGGCCCTCGATCATCCGGCCCCAGTCCTTGACGCCGCGGTCGCGCTTGATCGCCGACATGACGAGCCCGCCGAAGAAGCCGAGCAGCGTGATCACCACCGCCATGCCGAAGGCCTGGGGGATGGTGAACGGCGTGATCCACCAGAGCGCCCCACCGAGCGCGCTGGCACTGGCGACACCGCCGACGAGACCTTCCCAGGTCTTCGAGGGCGACAGCGACGGCGCCACCTTGCGCCGCCCGAACAGCTTGCCGAAGACGTACTGCAGCACGTCGCTCGACTGCACCACCAGCACCAGGAAGCAGATCAGCAGCAGTTCCCGCCCCTCGTAGCCGGGGATGTCGAGGGTGAGCAGCGCCGGCACGTACGACAGGCAGAAGACGCAGATCATCAGCCCCCACTGCATCTCGGCGATGCGCACCATGAAGCGCGTCGTGTCGGCGCGCAGCACGGCGACGATGGGCAGGAGCAGGAAGACGTAGACGGGCACGAAGATCGAGTAGAGCCCGTACCAGTCGACGTAGATGAGCCAGTACTGCACGGGCAGCACGACGAAGAACATCGCCGCCAGCGCCCAGTGGTCGCCGCGGCGCGTCTCCGTCAGCGTCAGGAACTCGCGCAGGGCGAAGAACGAGGCGAAGGCGAACAGCAGCACGACGCCGCCGGTGCCGCACAGGAAGGCGCCGGCGAGCAGCGCCACCATCACCCACCAAGCCTTGATGCGGGCGTTGAGGTTGTCGACCCCCGGGCGCGGCCGGTCCCCCGACCGCCAGGAGAGCCACCACCCGACGCCCGAGGCGAGCGCCAGCACGGCGAGCACGCCGAGGAAGAGCGCCAGCGTCTGTTCGCCCGCCGTCATCGCGCCGTCTCCTTCACCGACAGCGCCAGGAGCGCGGCGCGGGCGCGATCGAGGAAGACGCCGCGCTCCTCGCCGGCTTCCAGCGTCAGCGGCGCGCCGAGCGTCACGGTGCAGAGCAGCGGCACCGGCAGGAACTCGCCCTTCGGCATGACCCGGTTGAGGTTCTCGATCCACACCGGCACGAACTCGAGGGCGGGCCGCTCGCAGGCGAGACGGTAGAGGCCCGACTTGAACGGCAGCAGCGGCTCCTCGGAGGTGTTGCGGGTGCCCTCGGGGAAGAAGATCAGCGATGCGCCGCCGTCGACCGCCGCCACCAGCGTCGCGACCGGGTCGGCGGTGCGGGCGGTGGCGTCACGGTCGATCAGCACGGCGTCGAAGACGTCGGTGCCGAGGAAGCGGCGGATGCGGTCGGCGCGCCAGTAGTCGGCGGCGGCGACGGGGCGCGTAGTCGCCCGGTAAGCCGGCGGCAGCACCGTCCAGATCAGCACGAAGTCGCCGTGGCTGGTGTGGTTGGCGAAGTAGACGCGCTGCGCCGCCGACGGCGTGCAGCCGACCCAGTTGCCGCGCACGCCCGTGACGATGCGCGCGACCCCGATGGTCGCGAGCGCCGTCAGCCCGGCGGCGGCCCGGCGGACGAGGCTAGCCGGCATCGCCCATCCTTTGCGCCAGCGAGACCGTGAAGATGCCGTCGTCGTCGATCCGCTGGGCGAGCTTCGCAAAGCGATGGCTCTCGACGAGCTCGTCCATCTCGGCTTGGCTGCGCCGGCGCATCACCCACGCCTGGCCGCCGCGATGGCTCGTCAGCGCCCGGGCGATGAATTCGAGCTGCGGGTGCCAGGGCTGGTTGGTGTAGACGAGGAAGCCCCCCGCCGGCACCGCCGCCGCCACGCCGCCGAGCGACCAGCGCACCAGGTCGTTGTCGGCGAAGAGCTCGTAGAGCCCCGAGACGATCGCGAGCGTCGGCTTCGGCTGGAGCGCCGCGAGGCTCGCCGGATCGAAGGCATCGCCCACCTCGAAGCGGGCGATGTCGGAAAGCCCCTTCTCGGCGATCAGCCGCCGCCCGGCCTCGACATTGCCCGGCACATAGTCGCGCAGCAGGATCGAGTCCGGCCGGCCGAGGTCTCCCGCCTGCAGCGCCTCGAGCACGTAGCGGCCGTGGCCGGCGGCGATGTCGAGGACGTGCACGGGCATTCCCGCCGCCCGCAGCCGCGCCATCGCGTCCCGGATCAACTCCTCCAGGTGCCGCTTGCGGGTGCGGATGCCGCGCCAGCCGACGCTGTCGAGATAGGCGCGGTCGATCGCCCGTCCGATCGCACCGCGGCCCGCGGGCCGGTGGCGATAGACGGCATCGAGGGTCGCGCCGGAATCGAAGCCGGTCTCGTGGCCGAGCCGGATGCCGTCGGACAGCGTGCCGCCGAGCTTCAGGCCCGCCCGCGTCGCCGCCCAGAACAGCCCCCGCGGCGACAGCATCGGCAGCGGCGAGGCGAGGCAGTCGGCTTCCGTGCGGGTGTGGCCGTGGCGGTCCGCGTCCTGCAGCGACGGCCGCTCCGCTGGCCGCCCGAACTGCTCGACGAGGAAGCGGCGCACCGCTGCCACCGCCGGCGCGCGGCCGAGTTCGCCGAGGGTGTCGTGATAGAAGCCCGCCAGCACGTGGCGTTCCTTGGTACGGCTGCCGAGCCGCTCGTAGAAGCGGTGCTGCGGCCCGCCCTCGACGACATAGTCGGACCCGGAGACGAGGAGTTGCGTCGGCACCGTGATCGCCGCCGCATCCGCGACGACACGCTCGGCCGCGTCGCTCAGCCCGAGCAGGATGTCGACCGAGATCGCCCGGGTGATCAGCGGATCGGCGTCGAAGGAGGCGGCGCGGGACGGATCGTGCGTCAGCATCCGCGCCTTGACGTAGGACTGCACGTCGAAGTTGCCGCGCAGCCGCCGCAGCAGCCGGAGACCCGCGCGGGCGAACGGCACGTAGAGCCGCACCCGGAAGGCCGGCGAGGCGAGCACCAGCGCCCGGATCTTCGGGGCAAAGTCGTGCACCCACGTCGCCGCGACCACCGCCCCGACCGACTGGGCGACGACCGCCGTGTCCTCAACCGCGAAGCCGTGCGCGGTGCCGATATGGGCGACGAAGGCGTCGAGGTCGCGCACCAGCGCGGCAAAGCTCGGGGCGTGGCCGCGCGGGCCAGGCGAGCGGCCGTGGCCGCGGGCGTCCCAGGCGAACACGTCGAAGCCCGGCAGCGCGAGCTCGGCGGCGAGATGGGCCACCCGGCCGGAATGTTCGTGGCCGCGGTGGAGGATGACGATCGCCCCGCGCGCCGGTGCCTCGACGGCCGGCCAGTGGCGATAGAACAGCGAGACGCCGTCGGGCGCGTCAAAGGAGCGTTCGTCGTGCGGGCGCATGGCGGCTACCTCCTCCGGCCGGAACCGATCGGCCGCCATCAGGAGGGGCGGGCAGCCGCTTCCGCAAGCCCGGCGCGGACACGATTGATTGTCGTCGCCGCGAGCGCCACGGCGATGACGGGCATCAGCCAGAACAGCCACTCGGGCAGCGGCCCGCCGACGCCGATCCAGAACGCGAGCGCCCCGAACACGAAGGCGCGATCGCTTTTCCCCAGCGGTCCGTCGTATCGCCGCGACGCCCCGACCGTCTGGCCGAGCACGCCGGCCATCTCCGACAGCGCCGCCAGCACCGCGACGACCGCCACCGGAATCGCCCCGAACACCGGCAGCACCGCGAACGGCAACAGCAGCGCCGCGTCCGACACCACATCGCTGAGTTCGTTCAGATAGGCGCCGAGGCGGCTCTTCTGGCCGTGTTCGCGGGCGAGCATGCCGTCGACGGCATTGAGCGCCATCCGCACGAACAGCCACACCGGCAGCAGCAGGAAGACGAGCCGCGCATCCGCGCCCCACGCCACGCCGACGCCGACCACCACCGAGACGGCGGCGGCGGCGAACGTCACCTGGTTCGCGGTGACGCCGGCGGCGGCGAGCCGGCCGACCATCGGCCGCAGCAGCGCCTGGAAGCGCGGTTTCAGCTCGTAGAGGGTCACAGGCTCACGCGTGCCATCGGCCGCCCCCGCGGTCACCCGCCGCGCCGCAGCCCCGTCGGGGCCACCGGCGGACGGGTCAGTCCTCGCCGTGGTCCTCGCCGAAGCCGTCGTCGACGAGGGCGGCGAGCGCCTCCAGCACCGCCGCCGCGTCCTGGCCGCGCGCCGAGACGGTAATCGTCGAGCCGGGTCCGGCGCCGAGCATCAGGAGGCCCATGATCGAGGCGCCTTCGACGATCTGGCCGTCCTTGGAGACGTGCACGTCCGCCTCGTGCGCCTCGACGACGCGGACGAACTTCGCCGACGCCCGCGCATGCAGGCCGCGCTTGTTGACGATCGTCAGCTCGCGCAGCTGCGTCCCGCAGCGGACGTCGCCGTCGGCCGTCATGTCACCGTTGGCCGGCAAGGATCTGGCTCGCGACACTGATGTATTTCTGGCCCGCCTTGCGGGCCTCCTCGACGGCGGACGGGAGGTCGAGCTCGCCGCGCACGCTCGCGAGCTTGACCAGCATCGGCAGGTTGACGCCGGCGATCACCTCGACGCTGCGCCCGTCCATCACCGAGATCGCCAGATTGGAGGGCGTGCCGCCGAACATGTCGGTGAGCAGCACGACACCGGTGCCGCTCTCCACCCGCGCCACCGCGTCGATGATGTCCTGGCGACGACGCTCGATGTCGTCTTCCGGCCCGATCGACACGGCCTCCACCTTCTGCTGTGGTCCGACGACGTGCTCGAGGGCGGCCTTCAACTCGTCGGCGAGCCGACCGTGCGTGACCAGGACGAGACCGATCATGATGTTCCGGCATCTCCGCCTGCCCCACCGCATCGCTCCGGTACCGTCGGCACCGGGCCGGGGCGGCCCCGCAGGGTACGGATTCGCGGTCGCGCAGGGGTCGCGACCGCTCCGGGCGCGCGGACACCGGTCCGCGCGGGCCGCTCAAGATTGGCTACCCTCGGCTTTCGCGCAAGCGAAAAGCTCCGAGGGCACTGCGGCAGGCCGGTCCGCCGCGCGCGCCGCCGTCGCCACCGCCAGCGCGGCGAGCACGAGACCGGCGGCTTCCGTGGCTCCGGACGCGACCGGCTGACGCGCCAGCGTCACCCCGAGAATCTCGGTGGCGAGCGCCGCCGGCGCCGGCATCCGCTCCGCCTCCGCCGGCGCGACGAGGTCGACGACGAGGCGCACCACCGCCGCGTCCTCGTGGTCGGCCGCCTCGATGCCGAGGCCGCGCCGCTCGGCGAGACCGGCGAGTGCCGCCGGCGGACGGGCGACGAGCCGTCCATGGCACACCGAAATCACCACCCGGTCGTCGGCGACGAGGCGGGCGAAGCGGCCCTCGGCCGTCGCGGCGGCGATCAGCGCCCGCGTCAGCGCGCTCTTGCCGGCGCCCGGCCGGCCACGGATGAGCACGCCGGCGGCACCAATGAGCACGGCGTTGGCGTGCACCGTCGGCGTCGTCACGGGGCGGCCGCCGGCAGCCGCACGACGAAGCGGGCACCCAGCACCTTCGCCTCGCCATCGCCGCCCCGGTTCTCGCCGCCCCGGTTCTCGCCGCCCCGGGTCTCGCCACCGCGGTTCTCGGCCATCCGGTTCTCGGCGACGATGCTGCCGCGGTGCGCCTCGACGATCTGCTTGGAGATCGACAGCCCGAGGCCGGAATTGTTGCCGAAGCCGTCGCTCTCCGGCCGGTCGGTGTAGAAGCGCTCGAAGATGCGCTCCATCTGGTCCGGACGGATGCCGGTGCCCTCGTCTTCCACCAGCACCTCGATGTCGTCGCCGTCGCGCCGCATCGTCACCCGCACCTCGCCGCCCGGCGGCGAGAACGAGCGGGCGTTGTCGATCAGGTTGGTGAACACCTGGCCGAGCCGGCTGTCGTGACCGAAGGTGAAGTAGGCGTTCGGCTTCTCCGCCTCGACCTCGAGCACCACCTTCGGCCCGTCGGCCTTGACGAGCCCCTGCTGCACCTCGACGACGGCGGCAAGCAGCCGCGCCATGTCGACCGGCTCGGTGTCCTCGCGCGACAGCTCGGCATCGAGCCTGGAGGCATCCGAGATGTCGGAGATCAGCCGGTTCAGCCGCCGGACGTCATGCTCGATGATGGCATAGAGGCGCGCCTTGGACTCCTCGCTCTTTGCCCGCGGCAGGGTCTCGACCGCGCTCTTCAGCGAGGTCAGCGGGTTCTTCAGCTCGTGCGCGACGTCGGCGGCGAACGCCTCGATCGCGTCCATGCGGCGGTAGAGCGCCGAGGTCATCTCCTTCAGCGCCCGGGCGAGGTGGCCGATCTCGTCGTTGCGCTCGGGGAAGTCCGGGATCGCCTCGCGCGCCTTGACGCCGCGGCGTACCCGGTCGGCGGCGGCGGCAAGCCGGCGCATCGGCCCGGCGATGGTGCCGGCGAGCAGCACCGACAGCACCACCATCACGACGGCGGCGACGAGGAAGACGCGCACGATCGCCTTGCGCTCGGCGGCGAGGATCTGCTCGATGTCGCCGCCCTGGGTGGAGAGCAGCAAGGCGCCGAGTACGGTGCGCTGGCGCTGGATCGGCACCGCCACCGCGATCACCACCTCGTCGCGCTCGTTCGAGCGCACCACGGTCGCCGGCGCGCCGTCGAGCGCCCGCTCGACCTCAGGATAGCCGCGGCCGCCGGTCGGGCCGAGGTCCTTGTAGATCGCGAGGTCGCCGGCCCCGAGGAAGCGCTCCACCGCCGTCCACGCCTTCGAGAACAGGTCGTCCTTCGGCACCGCCGGCGCCGGCGCGTCGAAGCGCAGGATCTGGCCGCGGGCGTAGAGGTGGCGGGAATCGAGCAGGAGCACGCCGTCGCGGTCGTAGATGCGGGCGCGCGTCTTGGTCGGCGAGATCAGCCGCCGGAGCACCGGCGCGACGCGCTCCGGGTTGATCGGGAAGTCGAGGGCGCCGAGACCGTCGTCGGAGGCCTGCGGCGCCGCCTCGTTCGCCTGGGCGCGGAACAGCTGGTCGGGATCGAGCAGCACGCCGCCCTCGTCGGCCGAGGCGGAGGCGGCGATGGCGGTGGCGATGATCTCGCTCTGGGTGAGCAGGCTCTCGACGCGCGCGTCGATCAGGCCGGCGCGGAACTGGTTGAGGAAGAGGATGCCGCTCACCAGCACGATCAGGCCGGCGAGGTTGAGGATGACGATGCGGCGCGTCAGGCTGGAGAAGACGTAGGTGCCGAGCACGCGGCTCACCCGCGCGAGCGGGCGAACCTGCGGCGTGCGCCGCCGGCCGCGGCCGTCGGCGTCACCCCGCCGGCCGGAGCGGCGGCGCGGCTCGCGCTGCGGCGCCTTGCCGGCCGTGGTCGCGGCTGTCGCCGGGGGATCGCCCACCGTCGGCTCTGGCGTGCCGGACGGGACCGGACGCGACGCGGCCGTGCCGGCGTCGCCCGCCGCGGGGCGGGCCGCTCCGGCGCCGGCGTCGGCGTCCTGCGTATCGAGGTCGGCGGCCATCGTCGTCCTTGCGGCGCGCGCGCGAGGCGGCGGCCGTGCGGAGCCCGGTCAGGACTCCTTGAAGCGGTAGCCGACGCCGTAGAGCGTCTCGATCATGTCGAAGTCGGTGTCGACCACCTTGAACTTCTTGCGCAGGCGCTTGATGTGGCTGTCGATGGTGCGGTCGTCGACATAGACCTGATCGTCGTAGGCGGCGTCCATCAGGGCGTTGCGGCTCTTCACCACGCCCGGCCGCTGCGCCAGCGCGTGCAGGATCAGGAACTCCGTCACCGTCAGCGTCACCGGCTGGCCCTGCCAGGTGCAGGTGTGGCGCTCCTGGTCCATGACGAGCAGGCCGCGCTCCAGCACCTTCGCCGCGTCCGTCGCCTTCGCCGGCTGGCCCTCGCGCGGCGAGGCGCGCCTGAGCACGGCCTTCACCCGCTCGACCAGCAGTCGCTGCGAGAACGGCTTCCGGATGAAGTCGTCGGCGCCCATCTTCAGGCCGAACAACTCGTCGATCTCGTCGTCCTTGGAGGTGAGGAAGATCACCGGCATGTCGGTGCGCTGGCGCAGCCGGCGCAGGAGTTCCATGCCGTCCATGCGCGGCATCTTGATGTCGAGGATGGCGAGGTCGGGCTGGTTCTGCGCCAGGCCGTCGAGCGCCGAGGCGCCGTCGGTGTAGGTCTCGACGCGGTAGCCCTCGGCTTCCAGGGTGATCGCCACCGAGGTCAGGATGTTGCGATCATCGTCGACCAGAGCGATCGTCGGCATGGCGTGGCTCGTGTCCCGTTGTTCGTTCGCACACCGCGGCGCGGCGCCCGTTTGCGCTGGTGAAGCGCGAGGCGAGCCGAATTATGGCGCGTGCCCGGCTTTTTTGCACGTTCTCAGGATTTTCCGCCGATCCGGCGGCCCGGAGCGAGGATTATTCACCGTTTGCCGGCTCAGAGCCGTTTCGGCGGCCGCCCCGACACCAGGACGAAGCGTGGCACCAGGGTGCCCGCCGAGGCGACCATGCCAGCGCAGATGCCGGCGATCAGCCCGACCGGGCCCCATCCGAGCCCGACGCCGAACCACCAGGCGAGCGGCACCGCGACGAGCCAGAACGAGGCGCACTGGGTGAACATCGGGATCCACACCTCGCCCATGCCCCTGAGCGCCCCGGTGGTGATGCCGTTGGCGGCGTCGAAGGCGAGGAACAGCCCGACGAGGCGCAGCGCCGGCGCGGCGATCGCCGCCACCGCCGCGTCGTCGGTGACGAGCCGCACCATCGCCTCCGGCACGGCGAGGAAGAGGAGGCCGGCCGGCAGCGCCACGAGCGAGCCGAGCGCCACGGCGCTGAGGCCGGCGCGGCGCACGTCCGGCGCGCTGCCGCGCCCGACGGCGCGCCCGACGCGGATCGCCGCCGCGCCGCCGAAGCCGATCGCGCACATGTAGACGAGCACCACCAGCGTCATCGTCGTCTGGTGCGCCGCCGCCACCGCCGCGCCGGCACTGCCGGCGATGAAGACGACGGTGGTGAAGGCCGAGCTCTCGATGCCCTGGGCGATGCCCATCGGCAGGCCGAGCCGGCGGATCTGCCGGCCGACGTCGCCGCCGAGCGTCAGCGCCGCCCGCCCCCATTCCGCCACCGGGGCGAGGACGCCGAACTGGTCGCCGCCGCGTGCGGGGCGGACGATGCAGGCGAAGGCGGCGAGGAAGGCGCCACAGCGCAGGATCGAGCTCGCCAGCACCGCCCCGTCGGCGCCCATCGGCGCGAGGAGCCCGCCCCAGCCGAGCGCCAGCACGCCGTTGAGCGGGATGTTCAGGAGATTGGCGACGAAGATGATCACCATCGACGTGCGCGGCCGCCCGCTCGCCTCGAGGAAGAAGCTCGCGACGATGTACATGAGCAGGCCCGGCAGCCCGAGGGCGAAGGCATGCGAGACCTCCGCCGCCCCCAGCGCGACGCTCGGCGACTGGCCGACGGCGAGGAACATCTCCTCCGCCCAGATCGCCGCGAGCCCCGCCAGCACGCCGAGTAGCGCCGCGTGGATGAGCCCGGCGCGCAGCACCGCGCCGGCCCGCCAGGATTCGCCCGCGCCGATCGCCTGGGCCGTCAGCACGACGGTCGCCTGCAGGGCGCCGATCGCCACCAACATCAGGGTGATCTGGGGGGAGATGCCGACCGCCAGGAAGGCGAGTTCCTCGCCGCCGAGGCGGCCGGTCATCACCGTATCGACGGTCAGCATCAGGATGAGGCCGGTTCGCGCCGCGATCAGCGGCAGCGCCAGCTTCACCGTTTCCCTCACGTGGACGGCGAGCGGCTGCGGCGCCGCGCCGGTCGGCGCGACGGAGCCGGGGC
>CALRZT010000021.1:0-26820 GCA_943372725.1 Pseudoxanthobacter soli DSM 19599 | reverse complement strand
GCTGGCGAACATCTTCGCCAACCCGGACATGCCAGAGATCGACGACTACTACGAGCCGTTTACTTTCGACTACGAGCACCTGCAGAAGGCGCCGGAGCTAGAGGCGTTCCCCACCGCCCGGCCGCGCTCGCTCATCACCGGCGAGCGGATGGAGAAGATCGAGTGGGGCCCGAACTGGGAGGAGATCCTCGGCGGCGAGTTCGCCAAGCGCTCGAAGGACGTCAACTTCGAGGGCATCCAGAAGGAGATGTACGGCCAGTTCGAGAACACCTTCATGATGTACCTGCCGCGGCTGTGCGAGCATTGCCTCAACCCGACTTGCGCCGCCGCATGCCCCTCCGGCGCGATCTACAAGCGCGAGGAGGACGGCATCGTCCTGATCGATCAAGACAAGTGCCGCGGCTGGCGCATGTGCGTCTCCGGCTGCCCCTATAAGAAGATCTACTTCAACTGGTCGTCGGGAAAATCAGAGAAGTGCATCTTCTGCTATCCGCGTATCGAAGCGGGGCAGCCGACCGTCTGCTCGGAGACCTGCGTCGGCCGCATCCGCTATCTCGGCGTGGTCCTCTATGACGCCGACCGCATCGAGGAGGCCGCCAGCGTCGCCGACGAGCAGGACCTCTACCGCGCGCAACTCGGTATCTTCTGCGACCCGAACGACCCGGAGGTCATAGCCCAGGCGCGCGCCGACGGCGTGCCCGACGCCTGGCTCGAAGCCGCTTGCCATTCGCCGATCTGGAAGATGGCGATGGAGTGGAAGGTCGCATTCCCCTTGCATCCGGAATACCGGACGCTGCCGATGGTCTGGTACGTGCCGCCGCTGTCGCCGATCACCGCCGCGGCGGAGGCCGGAAAGATGGGCATGGACGGTGCCATGCCCGATGTCCGCTCCCTCCGCATCCCGCTGAAATATCTGGCGAACCTGTTGACTGCCGGCGAGGAGGCGCCGATCGCCAACGGCCTCGAGCGAATGCTCGCGATGCGCGCCTACATGCGGGCGAAGACGATTGAGGGCGTCATCGACGAGACGATCGCCCGAAAGGTCGGACTGACCGGCGCGCAGATCGAGGAGATGTACCACGTGATGGCGATCGCCAATTACGAGGACCGCTTCGTCATTCCGACCGCCCATCGCGAGGTGAGCGAGGACGCCTACGAGATGCGCGGCCAGTGCGGCTTCTCGTTCGGCGACGGCTGTGCGCCGAGCGACCAGAAGGCCAACCTGTTCGGCGGCGTGAAGCTGAAGGACAGCAAGCCCCGCGTGGGAGCGCTGTGATGCGGACGCTGAAGGTACTCTCCGCCCTGCTCACCTACCCGACGGCGGACCTGGTCGCCGCCGGGCCGGAGTTGAAGGCCGTGCTCGAGCGCGAGGCGGTGCTGCCGCCGCGCGAGCGTGCCGGCGTCTCAGCCCTGGTCGACGACCTCGCCGGTCACGACCTCTACGATGTGCAGGAGCGCTACATCCTGCTGTTCGACCGCACCAGGTCGCTGTCGCTGCACCTGTTCGAGCACGTGCACGGCGAGAGCCGCGACCGCGGTCAGGCAATGGTCGACCTCCTGAAGCTCTACGAGGACGGTGGCTACACGCCGACCACGGCGGAACTGCCCGACTTCCTGCCGCTGTTCCTCGAGTACGCCTCCACCCTTCCTCCGGCGGAGGCGATCGAGCTGGTGGGCCAGCCCGGCCACGTCTTCGCGGCCCTGCGCGAGCGGCTTGCCAAGCGATCGTCACCCTACGAGGCGGTGTTCTCGGCGCTCGCGGCCATCGCCAAGGCACGCCTCGACGAGGCGGCCCTCGCGGCGCTCCGAGCGGAGCCGGACGTCGATCCGGAGGATCTCGAGGCGCTCGATGCCGCCTGGGAGGAGGAGGAGGTGACGTTCGGGCCTGGGGCTGCCGCCGCCTGCGGCACGGATACTCTGGCCGCGCGATTGCGTCAGGCTGGCCGACCCGCCCCCGGGCTCGAGACGCCGCCACGGCCGCCCACTGTCGTCACCCATCGCCACTCCGGCCACGCCTGAGAGCCTCATCGAGGAGTAGCCGTCATGCGCGACGCGATCTTCACCATCCTGTTCCTCTGGTACCCCTACTTCTGCCTGACGGTGTTCCTGCTCGGCAGCCTGATCCGCTTCGACCGCGAGCCCTACACCTGGCGGGCGAGCTCCAGCCAGCTCCTGCGCAAGCGGCAGTTCGCCTGGGGCTCCAACCTCTTCCACGCCGGCATCCTCTTTCTGTTCGTCGGCCACGCGGCGGGCCTTCTGACGCCGACCGCGGTCTACACGCTGTTCATCACGGTGGAGCAGAAGCAGCTGATCGCGGTGGCGGCCGGCGGCATCGCCGGGGTGATCTGCTTCGTCGGTCTGACGCTGCTGCTGCACCGCCGGCTGTTCGACCCGCGTATCCGCGCGACCTCGACCATCATGGACATCGCCGTGCTCGCCATCCTGTGGGTGCAATTGGCGCTCGGCCTCATCACGCTGCCGTATTCGCTCGCCCATTCCGACGGCTCGGTGATGCTGGTGCTGGCGCACTGGGCGCAGGGCATCCTGATCCTGCATCCGGTCGATCCGGCGACGCTGCAGGGCCTCGCGCTCCCCTATCTGATCCACCTCGTGCTCGGCATGACGATCTTCCTCGTCTTCCCGTTCTCGCGTCTGGTGCACATCTGGTCCGCGCCGGTCTGGTACCTCGGGCGCAGGGGTTATCAGGTGGTGCGCACCCGGCGGCCGCTCGGCGCACCAGCGGTGAAGCCGGCGGCGCGTCCGGTGACGGAGCGGGCCCGATGACCGCGGCCTCCGCCTGCGCGGTCAAGCCGGCGCTCCCCGACACGCGTCGGACGATCAGGGTCAATGGCGTCTTGATTGACCGGGCCGCCATCGCCCAGGAGACCCAGCACCATCCCGCCGACAAGCCGGTCGACGCCATGCGGGCGGCGGCGGTGGCGCTGGTGGTACGGGAACTGCTGCTGCAGGAGGCGCGGCGGCTGGCGGTGGCGGTGGAGCCCGCCAGCGACGGGGAGGGGAGGCGGGAGACCGACGAGGAGGCGATCGTCCGCGCCTTGGTCGAGCGGGAGGTGCAGACGCCTGAGCCGGACGAAGCCGCCTGCCGTCGCTTCTTCGAGCAGAACCGCCGCCGTTTCCGCACGCCGGACCTGCACGAGGTGCGCCACATCCTGCTGCCGGCCGACCGGCCGGAAACCCCCGCGCTGGCCGTGGCGCTGCTCGCCCGGCTCGCCGAGACCCCGGCGGCGTTCGCAGCGCTGGCGGAGGCGAACTCCGCCTGCTCCTCGGCCAGGACGGGCGGCAGCCTCGGCCAGATAGGACCGGGGCAGACCGTCCCCGAGTTCGAGACAGCCCTCGCAGCCATGGAACCGGGCGCCGTGCATCCGGTCGCGGTCGAGACACGCTACGGCCTTCACATCATCGCGCTCGACCGCCGCATCGACGGCCGTGACTTGCCGTTCGAGCTTGTGCGCGATCGCATCGCCGGCTGGATGGTCGAGAAGGTTCGTCGGGCGGCGATCCGGCAATACGTCTCAATCCTTGCCGGGCGCGCCAACATCCAGGGTATCGACCTCGCGGCGAGCCCTTCGCCGCTGGTTCAGTGAGGACGCAATGTTGCTTGGAACCATCCTGAGGCGGCTCGAGGACGAGGAAGGCGCCGCCGTGGCGCTCGAGGCGCTCGGCGACATCGTGCTCCTGGCCGAGGTCCAGGCGATCGGCTCCGTGCACGACGAGAGCCCGGGGGCCTACGCCTCCGGCGCTACCCGTCGCTTCGCCGCCGCCGCGTCGGACGAGGACTGGCTGGCGTTGATGACGGCGATCGAGCACGGCGACGACCCCGCGCGCATCACCCTGGAGCGGATGGTCCGCTGGTCGCTCGCCCGCGACCGGGAGGCGCTGGCTGGACCGTCCGGCGGCTGTGGTGGCGGATGCACCTGCGGAGAGGCCCGCGCCGACCATGCCCACCCCTGAAGGCACCACCATCGCGGTAGCGCCGCCGCAAACCGACGGAACCGGGACGGCGCGGCCCGTCGCCGAGCCGTCGATCCCGTTCTTCTCGCAGGGCTTCCGGCCGTTCTTCCTGATCGCCGGGCTGTGGGCGCCGCTGGGCGTCGTGGTTTGGATGCTGGCGCTTGCGGGCATGCCGGTGCCCGACGGTCCGCTCGCTTTGCCGAAGTGGCACGCGCACGAGCTGCTGGCGGGGTTCGTCGGCGCGACGATGATCGGCTTCGTGCTCACCGCCATTCCGAACTGGACGAAGGGCCCGCCCTACGCCGGCGGGCCGCTCGTCGGCCTCTTTGCGCTGTTCCTCGCAACGAGGCTCGCTCTCTTGCCGGGCTCGCCGATAGAGATCGAGCTTGCCGCGCCCTTGGCGCTCGCCGCGATACCGGCCGCGCTCCTGCTCGTGCTCCCGGCCCTCCTGAAGGCCGGCTCGCCGCGGCTGTTCGGGCCGCCGGCGCTGATCCTGCTGTTCTGGACCGGCGACCTCCTGATGCTCGGCGACGCCGCCGGCTGGTGGTCCGCTTCGACGTGGCCGACCGGCCAGAGGCTGATGGCGAACGTCGCCCTCCTGCTGGTCGGGCTGATCGGCGGCCGCATCATCCCGACCTTCACGCTGAACGCCTTGCGCGCGGCCGGCACGCCGGTCGAGGTGCGGCCTTTCCCCGGCGTCGACGCGGCTTCGATTGTGTCGCTGCTGGCGGTCGTCGGCATTGATGTGGTCCTGCCGGACAGCCCGGCGGCGGGCGCCCTCGCGGCGGTGGCGGCGGTGCTGCTCGCCCTGCGGCTGTCGCGCTGGCACGGACTGCGGACGCTTCGCGCGCCGATCCTGTGGATCTTGCACGTCGCTTATGGGCTCGTGGCGCTGGCGCTCGCCCTGAAGGCCGTTTGGCTGTTGCTAGATGCCGACTGGGCGATCAACTGGCTGCACCTTCAGGTCGCTGGCGCGCTCGCCACGATGATCCTCGCGGTGATGTCACGGGCGACGCTCGGCCATACCGGCCGCCCGCTGGTCGCCACCGCGGCGACTGTCGCCGCCTACGTCCTTCTGCTCGCCGCCGTGCTCCTCCGCGTGCTCGGCCCGGTCGTCATCGAGGACCCGATGCTGCCACTCATCGCCGCCACGGTGTGCTGGGTGGCGAGCTTCACCTTCTTCCTCGGCGCCTATGTCCCCATGCTCGTCGGCCCGCGCGTGAACGGCGGAGCGGACTGATCTCGCCAACATCACCATGCCCATCCAGCGGGGATCGTCACCGCCGCCCGAGCCGTTGCGGCGTGGGGCCGCCTGTCAGGAGTCGATCGAATGAGTGTCGGCCTCGAGGGTCCCGACCGGCGCGCCGCGTTGACCCGCGATATCATCGACCGCACCGGCATCGACGAAGTGGCGATCGAAGCATTCGTGCGCGCCTTCTACGCCGCCGCCCGCACCGACCCGTTGATTGGCCCGAAGTTCGACGACGTCATCGACTGGGAGGCCCACGTCGCGCGCATAACCTGCTTCTGGAGATCGGTCGCGCTAATGACGGGCGACTATCACGGCCAGCCGATGCAGGCACACGCGCATCTCCGGCTCGAGCCCGCTCACTTCGCTCGTTGGCTTTCGCTGTTCGAGGAAGTGGCCCGCGCCCGCTTCACCCACCAAGGCGCCGAGCACATGCTCGACCGCGCCCGGCGGATCGCCCGCAGCCTGGAGATGGGGCTGATCCCGCTCGTCCTTCCACCCAAGGGCGCGTCGGCCTCCGGCCTTGCGAGCTAGAGGGATTTGGGTCGTCCGTTCGAATGACGGCGTAGAGGGCGCCTCGGGCTGCATTCGAGGGGCTGGGGAGGGCAGCGGCTCCCTGTCAAACGTAAACAAGTCTATCGCGGGAGCCGCCACAAGGTGGGCTGACGCGAGGCTCGGGTTCGCGCGCACCGCTCCCGACCCGCTTCCTCGCCGCCGAGTTGATTTGCCCCCGCTGGCGATGCACGGTTGGCGCGGGCACAACCAGCTTGTGTGCACCCCTGCGGCGCGCCGCGATCTGGAATGTGTGAGAGGCCCGAGTGCTCGCCGGCACCCTGTTCACCATCGACTTCCTGATTGAGGGCATCCGGTCGACGCAGGCCTGGGCAGACCTTGCGGACGAGGACGTCGCGCAATTTGCTCATCGGTGTCGCTCGCTCCTCTCCGGCTTCGCCGTGCGGCGTGATCCGATCGAGGCGGAGACCGAAAGTGACTTGATCTGGCCGGTGGTCGAGGCGCTCGACTGGGCGGACTGGCTGCCGCAACAGAAGCTCTCGGCAAAGGGCCGCGAGGACATCCCGGACGGTCTCCTCTTCGGCAGCCCATCCGACAAGGAGAGCGCCGCCGGCCTGCCTCCGCTGCAGCGCCTCGAGCACGCGCTTTGCGTCGTCGAGGCGAAACGCTGGGGCCGCATCCTCGACCGGGCCGACGGTCGGCGCGGCGACGTCGGCGTCCCCTCGACGCAGATGCTGCGCTACCTCCGGCGCATCGACGACATCACCAGCGGCGGGCTGCGCTGGGGCATCCTGACGAACGGCCGCGTTTGGCGGCTCTATTTCAGCGGGGCCGTCTCGGTCGCCGAGGACTTTCTCGAGATCGACCTTGGCAAGGCGCTCGGCACGCCGGGCTGCGACCTCGACCTCCTCGACCGCCCGCCGCCCGGCTTCGCGGACGCCGCCGCCTGGCAGAGCCACGTCCTGAAGCTGTTCCTGTTGCTGTTCGGCCGCTCCGCATTCCTGCCTCGGGAGCGTGGCGAGACCTTCCACCAACTGGCGCTGCGGGAAGGGCGGCAGTGGGAGGCGCGCGTCGCGCGCGACCTGTCGAACGTCGTCTTCACCCGCGTCTTCCCGCTCCTCGCCGATGCGCTGGCGCGTGCCGATCGCAAGGCCGACCTCAACACGGCGGCGCTGGCGGAGGTCCGCGAGGGCGCGCTGATCCTGCTCTACCGCATCCTGTTCGTCCTCTATGCCGAGGACCGCAACCTGCTTCCCGACGAGACCGGGCCCTATGCCGCCTACTCGCTAACGCGCATGCGCACGGAGATCGCCGACGGCCGGGCGCGGGGCGACCGGCTCTCTGACCGCTTCACAACCTACTGGTCGCGACTGACGGGCGTCTTCACCGCTATCGCCAACGGCGACAACGACCTCGGCATCCCGCCCTACAACGGCGGCCTGTTCGCACCGGACGCAGCACCGATCCTCGCCCGCGTGCAGCTGTCGGACGCGGTGATGGCGGAGGTGCTGTTCGGCCTCTCCCACCTCGAGGACAGCGACGGTCGGGCGCCGAAATACATCAACTACCGCGACCTCTCGGTGCAACAGCTCGGCTCCGTCTACGAGCGCATCCTCGAGTACGGGCTGCGCGTCGAGGCGGGGAGGGTGGTCGTCGCCGACGACCCGACGGCCCGCAAGTCGTCCGGCAGCTACTACACCTCCGAGGACCTCGTCTCGCTGATCATCGAACGCGCCGTCGGGCCGCTTGTGCAGGACCGGCTTACGGCCTTCGCGGAGCGGGCGACCGCGCTCGCGGCGGACCATCGGCCGGTCGCGCAGCGCCTCGCCGACCTCACCGCCGTCGACCCCGCCAGCGGGCTGCTGGATCTGAAGGTCTGCGATCCGGCGATGGGCTCCGGGCACTTCCTTGTCAGCCTGGTCGACTGGCTGGCCGACCGGGTGCTCGCCGCAATGGCAGAGGCCGAGGCGACGGTGCGCTTCGGCGCCTACGTCTCGCCGCTCGCGCCCCGGATCGCTGCGGTGCGCGACGGCATCGTGGCGCAGGCGCGCGCCAACGGCTGGCCGCTGGTCGAGAGCCAGCTCGAGGACCGCCACATCGTCCGCCGCATGGTGCTGAAGCGCGTCGTCTATGGCGTCGACAAGAACCCGATGGCGGTGGAGCTCGCCAAGGTGGCGCTGTGGCTGCACTCCTTCACCGTCGGCGCGCCGCTCTCCTTCCTCGACCACCATCTGCGCTGCGGCGACAGTGTCGTCGGCATGACGGTGGCGAGTGCGCTTGCCACGCTGCGCGGCGTCGACCCGCTGTTCAACGTCGGCCAGATCGCCAGTATCGAGAATGTGGCCGGGCTGATGGACCAGATCGGCGAGAACGCCGATGCCGATCTCGCGGAAGTCGAGGCATCGAAGTCGATCTTCGCCGCCGTGGAAGAGGCTGCTCGGCCGGCCGATGCGCTCTTCTCGCTGCTCACCGCCGAGAGGATGATGGGCATTCTCGCGTCTCAGCCCAAGAAGGCGCCCCTCGCGCTCGCGGCTTCCGCGATCAAGAGCGAGCGCCAGCGGGAGCGGTTGCTGGAGCAGCACCGGGCCTTCGAGGAAGGTGACGCCTATCGAGCGTTGCTGACCGGGTATTTCGGCAAGACGCTCGAGGTGGCGCAGGGCGCGCGCGTCGCCTCGCCGGAGCTGGTGGCGGCACTCGACGCCGACGCGCCGGAAGACCAGCCGGGCCTTTTCCCAGGCCTCGCCGGTGGCGACCGGCGCCGCGCGCTGGCGCAGCGCCTGCTCGACGCCGCCGCCGAGCGAAGCGCGGCCCACCGCTTCTTCCACTGGCAGATCGGCTTTCCCAACGTCTGGTCGAACCTCACCTCCACCGCCCCGCGCGGCGGCTTCGACGCGGTGATCGGCAACCCGCCCTATGTCCGCCAGGAACTGCTCGGCGACGAGGTGAAGCGCGCGCTGAAGGCCGACTACACGGCTTTCGACGGCATGGCCGACCTCTATGTCTATTTCTACGAACAGGGCCTGCGGCTGCTGCGGCCCGGCGGCCGTATGAGCTTCGTCGTCACCAACAAGTGGCTGCGCGCCGGCTACGCCGAGGAACTGCGCGGGCTGTTCGCCGAGCACGGCGAGGTCGAGTTCATCGCCGATTTCGGCCACGCCAAGCACTTCTTCCCCGATGCCGACGTCTTCCCCTGCGTCGTCGTCGTGCGCCGGCCCGATCCTCCCGAGCTGCCGGCGGAGGAGACGAGCGTCTGCGTCATTCCCCGCGATGCGGTGCCGCAGAAGGGGCTGTCGGGGGCCGTGGCGGCCGCGACCTATCCGCTGCCGCGCGCCCACTTCACCCGCCAGAGCTGGACGCTGGAGCCGCCCGAGGTGGTCCGCCTCCTCGACAAGATCCGCCGCAACGGCGTGCCGCTCGCCGAGTACGCGGGGGTGAAGCCGCTCTATGGCATCAAGACGGGGCTCAACGAGGCGTTCCTGATCGACACGCCGACCCGCGACCGGCTGGTGCGCGACGACCCGAAGTGCGCCGAGATCATCAAGCCCTATCTGCGCGGGCAGGACATCGAGCGGTGGTGGTCCCCTCCGAGCGGCCTGCACATGATCGTCATGAAGTCGAGTGGCGACTATCCATGGCCTTGGGCGGACTCTCTTGACGATGTGGCTGCTGAGACTCTCTTCAGGGCGACGTATCCATCGCTTCATCGACACCTGAAGCAGTGGGAGGAGTATGTTACAGATGGAGAGCGCCGCGGTCTTCGCATCCGCCAGGATCACGGGCGCTTCTGGTGGGAGTTGCGACCCTGTTCTTACTACGAGGCGTTTTTCGAGCCGAAAATTGTTTATCAGGTCATTCAATATTACCAAAGTTTTTCTGCAAGCCGTGCCGGCGAACTTTGTAATGATAAGTGTTTTCTGCTGAGAAGTTTTGACCCGGCGTTGCTGTCTGTCCTAAATTCAGCGGCAATGCGGTGGTATAATTGGCGGGAACTGCCTCATCTGAAGGATGAGGCACTTTCTCCTATGAGCTATTTAGTCGAAAAATTTCCGATCCCAACACTAGAAACGAATGCCGAAACACAGTTTGAGCAGATAACAAGCCGCACAGAGGCGATCTCCCTCGCAAAGGCCGCCGCCATCGACTGGCTCCGCCACGAGTTCGGCCTCGACAAGCCTGGCCGGGCGCTGGCCGAGCCGCAGCGGCTTGATGCCGACGGCTTCGTCGCCGCCGTGCGGGCCGCGCTGCCGCGCGCCCGCAAGCTCTCCGCCGCCGACATCGCACGGCTGAAGGCCGAATACGCCGAGACCGTCGCGCCCGCCCGCGCCGCCGCGTCGGAGATCCTGACGCTGGAGCGCCACCTCTCCGACCTCGTCAACGCCGCCTACGGCCTGACGCCGGAGGAGGTCGCGCTGATGTGGCGCACCGCACCCCCGCGCATGCCCCTCGACCCCGCCGAGGAACTGCGCCGTCTTGGACTGTCCTGAAGCGGGATCGGACGCTAGGGGACGATGAAGGGGTCTATCAGCATGCAGGTACGGTACGAACTTCCAGCCGACGAACAGATCTCGCTGCGCGTGGCCGTGCGGTACGCCCTTTATGGTGTCGTGCTGACCAAGCTGTTCGATGAGCCGGTCGATCGTGAGGACTATCGCATCAATGCGCAGCCAAGATATCTTTTGCACGGCTTGGATGATGCCGACGGCTATCGTATGCGGAGTTTGTTTGTTGCAAAACTTCTGGAAGAAGTTGAGCAGAAGAAATTGCTGTTACATGGGTATCGAGTAAAAGTCCCTAGAGCTCAGCCGTCATTTGACCGCATCCTATTCGATTCGAGCCGCGGGGAGTATGTCGTGAATGAGGAGAAGAGCGAGATCTTCGAGATCAATGGGCCTTTTGTCAGATCGGTAAGCAGAGATAGCCACTATTTTGAGTACAGCGTGCCAGACGATGCGAAGTATATACATCATCTTTGGACGCGAGTGTCTGTTGAAAAGATCACCTACATCAGATTTTTGGACAGAATTGGAATGTATTATGATATAGAGAACCCAGGTGCACATGCAGCAAGTGCGCATGGCTCTTCAGCAGATTTGGTAATTAAGGATTACCGGAGTTCTGGGCGTATTGTCGAGCGGCACTTTTCGGAGGTGCGGGTTTCGCGCGAGGATGCCATTTCGACTGCAAAGGGCGAGGGCGCCGAGGCAATTCGCCTCCCTTCGAGTAGCGCCCCTACCGCCGGGAGCCGCTTACGCAAGTCCGTTCGCAGAGCGCGCAACGCGATCCCTGAAAAGCTGAGGGAAGTATATCCCGGCGGAGTGCCCCCGGCGCTGCCGGTCAAGAGCATAAGGGAGGACCTAAAAAACATCGGCGGTCTCGTCGTCTCCGAGTCCTCTGTCCGGCGAGCTCTGGAGGACATGCGGCTGCGCACACCAACCCTTCAGCCGACGCTCCGCTCGAGGCGCTCCAGCCAGTCTCCTGCGACGCCAGATAAGTCAGATAAGCCAAACACGCCATGACCTGTTTGCTTCACCACCTCCGCCGAACCTCGGTCTAATTCAGTCCTCGCCGCACACATCCACCCGTGTGCATTTGAAGAGCGAGGCACAACATGACGACCACCAAAGCTCCCCGCGCGTACTCCATCAACGAGGCGCTCAGCGTCATCGGCTGCGGCCGAACGCACCTCTACCAGGAACTGAACGCGGGCCGGCTCAAAGCCCGCAAGCTCGGCTCCAAGACGGTGATCCTGGAGCAGGATCTCGAAGACTACCTCAACGGCCTCCCGCGCTTCCAGATCGACCCGCGTCTGGCCCAGTGAAGATGGACGAGCAGAGCAAGTTCGGCGACGACGCAGCGCGCGTGTGCGCGCTCCGTCACGCCCTCTGGGCCAACGGCTACCGCCCCGTCCCCGTCAAATCCGCAAGCAAGGCTCCGCACGGCGTGCGTTGGCCGGAGCGCGCTCGCCAGACCCCGCCCGAGTGCGTGGGCGAGGGCTTCATCGTCTCCCCGCGCGCCCTCTCCACGGGGATCCTCGCGGATGGGCTGCAGGCCATCGACATCGACATCGACGACCCCGTGACGGCGGCCGCGGTCGAGGCAATCGCGCACCGCGTCCTCGGCCGCGGCCCGACCCGCTACCGGGCCGACAGCCCGCGGATGCTGATCCTCTACCGCGCCGCAGAAGGGGAGCCGAAGAAGCGAGCCAGCGCCTGCAAGCGGATCGAGGTGCTCGGCCGAGGGCAGCAGTTCCTGGCTGACGGTGCCCACCCGGCCGGCGCGCAGTACGAATGGCGCGGCGGATCGCCCGAGACCACGGCGCTCGCCGCCCTCACGCTCGTCACCGAGAGCATGATCGCGGACTTCCTCGTCGCCGTGGACGACCTGCTCGGCGCCTGCGCGCGACCGCCCACAGCGACGGAACTCCACCAGAGAGCCACCATGCCGGAGCCCGCGGCCGTGATGCCGCCGCCCCAGCCCGTCGAGACGGCTGCGCGCGAAATCGCTTTCGCGGAAGCGGCACTGCAGGGAAACCGGGCCGAACTGGCCGCCTGCTCCGGTGGCCACCGCAACGACTTGCTCAACGCGGTGTCCTACCGCATGGGGCGGATGGTTCGTGCCGGCTGGATCGATCGTGCCGTCGTGGAGGGCGCGTTCACGGGCGCTTGCACCGAGAACGGTCTCATCGCGGAAGACGGTTACTCGACCGTGGTCCGGACGCTGCAGAGCGGCCTGGAGTCCGGCATGGCGGTGCCGCACGAGCCTTTGAGCGACTCCTGCTCGACGTCCTTGCCCGCTGCCACGGCGGACTGGGATGCCCCCGACCTCACCGTCCTGACCGGCGGCCGTCGCTCGTCCCCGCAGTTCGACGTGCGCTGGCTCGGGGACGTCCTCGGAGAATGGGCGATCCTGAAAGCGGAGGGATCGTCGACGGCCATCGACTACGTCGTGGTGCCGCTGCTCGCACTCGCCGGGGCAATGCTCGCCAACGTCCGCTGGCCGCTCGCCGGCTCCGGCTGGAAGGAACCGCCGCTCCTGTGGGCTGCGATCGTCGGACATCCGTCGAGCGGGAAGTCCCCCGCGATGTCGTCCGTGGTCGAACTCGTGCGCGAGGCGGAAGCGAAGCTGGCGGCGGACCACGGGGACCGGCTGCGGGAATTCGAAGTTCGGCGCCTGGTCGCGAATTCGGCTCGCGAGAAGTGGGAGGCCGAGGTCCGGAAGGCCTCCGAGGAGGGGGGCATGGATGCGGTCCCGCCCAAGCCGGCCGAGGCTGAGGACCCCGACTTGCCGGAGCGCCAGCGCGTCATCCTCGGAGACGCGACGATCGAAAAACAGGCCCTCCTCGCTGCCGGGAACCCGCGCGGGCTCCTCATGCACCGCGACGAGCTCAGCGGCTGGCTCGCGAGCTTCGGCCGCTACGGCAGCCGGGACGCCGACCTCTCGTTCGCGCTCGAGAGCTACGGTGGGCGCTTCTACACGGTCGATCGTGTGAAGCACCCGGTCCCGATTGTCATCCGCCGCCTGTCGATCGGCGTCCTCGGCGGCATCCAGCCCGACAAGTTGAACGAGGCACTCAAGGGAGCAGAAGACGGGTTCATCGCACGCTTCCTGTGGGCGTGGCCGGACGTGCTCCCCGAGCTTCGAATCGCGCGCGGACTTCCGCTCAAGGACAAGGCAGAGCCGATCATCACGCGGTTGGCAGACCTCGAAATGGGCTTGAACGACATCGGAGAGCCGCAGCCCGTCGTCGTGCCGCTGACGTCCGCGGCCCTCGACGCGCTCGAGCGGTTCGGCCGGGAAGTCGTGGAGCGGGCCAACAACGTGTCGGGGCTGTACGCCGGCACACTCGGCAAGGCGCGCGGACACGCGCTGAGGCTCTCCTGCATCATCGAGTTCCTATGGTGGGCGTCGGGCCCGCGCGAAGCGCCGCCGCCGACCGCCATCTCGCTCCCGGCCGTCGCTACCGCCTGCGCCATGCTGGACGAGTACTTCCTGCCGATGGCGGAACGGGTGCTCGGGGACGCGGTTCTGCCGGACGCGGAGCGCGACGCGATGACGCTCGGGCGCCGGCTGCGCGAGACGGTGCGGGCGGAGCGGAAACTCACTTTCAATGCCCGCGAACTCCGCCGGAAGATCGGCGGTCCGTTTCGGGAGGCGAAGGTGATGTCCGCGGCCTGCGACGTCCTCGAAGAGGGCGGGCTCATCCGCAAGTGCCCGTCGCGGGCGGGCGGCACCAAAGGCCGCCAGAAGGCGGACTATGAGATCAACCCGGCCCTCGGGGAGGTGGCCTGATGGGCAAGTGGGGCGATCTCGCGCGGGCACTGCGCGAGAAGCCGCCGACGGACGAAGGCGAGTTTCCCGAAAGATCTACCGATGGGGAGGCTATCGGCTCAAACGGCACAAATGGCGCTCCCGGTGCGATACCGTGCCGGGAGTGCGCCGGTCGGCAAGACCGCCGAGCAATCGGCGCTCTCGGCGCAAGCGACACGCCTGTACTGTCGCCGGCTCTTTTCGCGCTACGAGAACGGCTGCAAGCCGAACTCGATGAAGCTGCGGCGATACACGAGTTCGAAGGGGGCCTTCCCCGCGAAATCTCAGAGGCGCTCGTCGCCATCCGTACATGGAACCCGCCGCCATGGCGGGCAGGGGGATCGCAGGAAGCCAGACTCGAGGCGGCCTCCATCCTCGCCGACGAATGGGGCGCCGAAGCCCTGGCGTGCGGCTGGTCCGCGACTGAGCTCCTCGGCACCGGCGGCCCTCTGGACCGGCTGGCCGGCATGAGTGTGGTGTCCATCGACGAACACGGTGGCTACGCGCGAGGCGATGACGGGCGATACCGTCGATACAACCGCAGATAAGCGGCGCATGTTCGGAAATGTTGTCTCGATGTGCGGTTTCTCCCAAATATATCCGCAAAGTTCAGGTGTTTCCGACGTCGGATGCGAATTTCAGTCGTTCACCCGTACGGGCTCCCCGGGACCGCACCGCCAGCGGGACTGTAGTTAAGTAGCTGGAATCGTAGCGAAATGCAGCATTGCTGAGTTCCCTTCAGAAGCGCTGCAAAGTGGTGGATGTTGTCAAATGTTGACCTTTGCGAAGGTCCGCGCCGGAAGTTGACCTATTCCACCAATTAAAGGTTGTGGGCCGCGGGAGTGCTCCACCGGGTCATGGTATGCATCCAGCGGGGTCCGTGGCGGGTCAGCAACGCCATTGCGACGCTCTGAAGCCGGCGCCGAAGCACTCCAGGGGGCGAGCGCGCCATCGTGGGCTGTGCGTCACCGCAGCCGCGTCGAGAGGTGCCCACCGCCCTGGTTTCGCGGACCAGCGGCATGTCGACCTTATCGGCTGATTGCTGAGGATTCGATGGCGATGGTCGCGGCCGCAGTGGGCCTGTCGGCCGGTCATGGTTCGGTCAAACGCTGTTTGGAACGACCGACAAGTCGGCCCGCTCAACTCCTTAAAGATTGCGCTCAGAGGCGCCCCTCGCGGTGCGACCCAGGGCTTCCGATGGCGTCGCAACAATCTTGTGCCGAGTGTGCAGATCGAACCCAGGAGCGCCGAAAGCCGTCCGCTAGAGGTCGCCGGCATTCGCCTGCAGACGCGGAATTAGTTGGGGTAAATGTTGGGGTGTCGTCGAAGCGCGCAAAAAAAGTCTTTTGACTTCAGTCACTTATGATCTGGAATGGCGGAGAGGCAGGGATTCGAACCCTGGGGACGCTTGCGCGCCCAACGGTTTTCGAGACCGCCCCGTTCGACCGCTCCGGCACCTCTCCGAGAACGTGTCCACGGCCCACAACAAACGTCCGTGGGCCGCCGGTCGACGAGCGGCGCGGACAATACACACGGCCGGCCGGCCGGACAAGCGGGTCTGTTCGATGTCGTGCGCGGCCTGTCGCGAGACGCTTCCGCGGGCGGCGTGCGTCGACCCCGCGACCGGCGAGTGCCCGGCCAACCCCGAGCCACTCCCGTCGGAGCGTCGGCGTCCGTCGCAGGCCCGCCGGGGCTGGAGCGGGCGGGCCACTCGGCCGTAAGCTCCCGTCAGCAGTCTCCGATCGAGCCTCCGATGTCTGAACCGATGGATGCGTCCGGCGGCCACCAAAGATCTCTCCTGCCCTCACCGGCTGGCGGTGTGAGCGGGCGCCCGTCATGTCCCCGCGAGCCCGATCACCAGCCGCCCGACTTGCGGCCCAACGCCCTGTCGCTGGACGCTTCGCCTCCGGACGACCTGCCTCTGTTCCTGTTCGGCACCCTGCGCGATCCGGCGCTGTTTGCGGTGGTGTTCGGTCGACCGCAGCACACTCTCGCCTGCCAGCCGGCGCTCCTGCCCGGCCACGCCGCCCTGCGCGTGGAAGGCGCCGATTTCCCGGTCCTCGTGGCCGCGCCATCGTGCCGCCAGCCGGGGCTCCTCGTCGACGGGCTTTCGGCGGAAGAGGTCGCCCGCGCCGTGTTCTACGAATCGACCGGCTACCGGCTGGCTGCGGTCCGCCCGGTCGTTGCCGGGCGCCTGGCGGCCGCGAACGCCTTCCTGCCGACCGGCCGGCTGCCGGTCTCGGGCGATCGTTGGCGGCTCTCCCGCTGGCGCCGCCGCCACGGGCTGCGCGTCGTCACCGCGGCAGCGCTGGCGTTCGAGCACTATGGTCGCGTCGACGCCGCCGGCTTCGAGGCGCTCTGGCCGCAGATCGAGCAGGAGACGGCCGCCCGCCTCGCCGTCACGGCACGGCGTGGAGACGGGCGGCGGTCGTGACCGTCCGCCAGACCGGCAATGGCGCCGCTGCCCGTCGCGTGACGGGCTCAGAGGCGGGGGCGCGCCCGGTGCGTGCGAGGCCGCAGCGACAGTCCGGAGCCGGCGGTTGGCGTGACGCCGCCGGCATCCTCGCCGCCGGCGGGTGATGCCGCTCTGCAACGCCCCCGCGGAGACCGCCCAAAACCGGCCGGTGCAACCAGGAACAGGCCACGTGCGCGGCCCGCCGGCGTTGACGCACGGGGCGCGAGCGTATAGACCGCCCGGGCGAAAAGGCGGGGGAATCCCGCCAAACGCGCTGCCCGAGGTTCCGACGTTGCCGCTGTCCCGATCCGGGGCTGTCCGGCTCGTCCCTCGCAAGTCCGCGGAAACCGCGCCAGGCCGGTCGGCCCGTCCGACCAGTCCGGCCCCTTCCGCGGCACCGAAGGGCGCGCAACGTGTGTCGAGCGAGACCGGCCCCGGCCGGCCGATCGGCCGAAAATGCAGGACGTGACGGACGATGTTTGCAGTGATCAAGACCGGCGGCAAGCAATACCGCGTCGCCGAAGGTGACCAGTTGAAGATCGAGAAGCTCGTCGCCGAGGCGGGCGAGATCGTGACCTTCGGCGAGGTCCTCATGGTCGGCGGCGAGGCCGGCACCGTCGTCGGCGCGCCGATGATCGAAGGTGCCTCCGTTGCCGGCGAAGTGGTGGAGCAGACCCGTGGCGACAAGGTGATCGTCTTCAAGAAGCGGCGCCGCAAGAACTCGCGCCGCCGCAACGGTCATCGCCAGCGGCTCACCGTCGTGCGCATCACCGGCATCGTGCCGGGCGCCGCGGCGATCGCCTGAAGTCGGAAAACGGGTAGGAAGAGGAGAGCTCCATGGCTCACAAGAAGGCAGGCGGTTCGTCCCGCAACGGTCGTGATACGGCCGGCCGACGCCTCGGCGTCAAGAAGTTCGGCGGCGAGGCTGTCGTCTCGGGCAACATCATCGTCCGCCAGCGCGGCACGAAGTGGCATCCGGGCACCGGCGTCGGCATGGGTGTCGACCACACCATCTTCGCCGTCGTCGAGGGCAAGGTGAAGTTCCAGGCCAAAGCCAACGGCCGCACGTACATTTCCGTAATGCCGACGGCGGAAGCCGCCGAGTAGAAGCCGGCCTAGGGAAGTCCCCGCGCCGGTGTCTCTTCAGACCCCGGTGCGAGGACGGTCCTTCAGGACCGCGGGGGCTGACGGGACGACCGTCACTCTCCGGCGAGCGCGGAGGGGAGGCGGTCGAACGCCTCCCCTCGTGCGTTTCGGACCGGAGATTTCCCATGTTCGCGGAAGACGAGAGTCTCGACGACGACGACGACTGTCTGACCACCCGGCGCCTCGTGCTGGTCGCGCCCCGCCGGGAGGATGCGGCTGCCCTTGCGGCGCTCGCCGACAATCCGAAGATCGCGACCAATCTCGCCACCATGCCGCATCCGTACGAGCGCGCCGACGCGGAAGCGTGGATCGCGCGCGTGACAACGCCCTCGCCGGGGCGCGGGCTGCTGGTGCGGCTGCGGCGGCCCGGCATGCCGGTGATCGGTGCGGTCGGCTTCGGGCCGCAGCCCGCGACCGGCGACACCGAGGTCGGCTACTGGATCGGCGAGCCGTTCTGGAACCAGGGCTACGCCACCGAGGCGGCCCAGGCGGTGATCGACCACGCCTTCCGCTCGAGCCCGCTCGACGAGGTCTGGGCGTCCTGCCGGATGACCAACGAGGCCTCGCGCCGGGTCATCGTCAAGTGCGGTTTCCAGTGGGTCGGCACGGGGCTGCGCCACTCGAAGGCGCTGCGCGGCATGATGGCGGTCGAGCGCTACCGGCTCGACCGCAAATGCTGGCAGGCCCTGCGCGCCTGGGGCGACCGGCCGGCCGCGACGGGCGAGAAGAAGGCGGCGCCGGGGCCGGGTCCCCGCGACGACGGGGTGTGGCGATGAGCGTCCCCGCCCGCGGTCTCGCCGCCGTCCGCCTCGAGACCGAGCGCCTGGTGCTGCGGCCGCCGACGGCGGCCGATCGCGATGCGATCGTCGCCGCCATCGGCCACTGGCCGGTGGCGCGCTGGCTGGCGCGTGTACCGTATCCCTATCGGCGCGAGGATGCCGACGCCTTCCTCGGGCTCGCCGGCGGCGATCTCGCGCGCGGCGCCGGGCTGCCATTGATGATCTTCGATGCCGACGGCCTCGCTGGCGGCATCGGCCTCGACGAGCTCGGCCCGGCGCCGGAGTTCGGCTACTGGCTGACGCCGTCCCGCTGGGGCCGTGGCTATGCAACGGAAGCCGGCCGGGCGGTGCTCACTCATGCCTTCGGCTCGCTCGGCGCCGCGCGGGTGCGCTCCGGCGTCTTCGTCGGCAACCGCGCCTCGCTCGCCGTCCAGAGCCGGCTTGGTTTCGAGGTGACGGGTGAGAGCCGCGTGTTCTGCCTTGCGCGGGGCGCCGACCTCCCGCATACGGACACCCTGTTGACCCACGAGCGCTTTTCCGCGCTCGCGATGGCGTCGCGCGAGACGATCCAGTCATGAAGTTCCTCGACCAGGCGAAAGTATGCGTGCGCTCCGGCGCCGGCGGCGCGGGGGCGGTGTCGTTTCGCCGTGAGAAGTTCATCGAGTTCGGCGGGCCGGACGGCGGTGACGGCGGCCGCGGCGGCGACGTCTGGATCGAATGCGTCGATGGCCTCAACACGCTGATCGACTATCGCTACCAGCAGCATTTCAAGGCCGGCACCGGCGGCCACGGCATGGGCCGCAACCGCTCCGGCGCCAAGGGCGCCGACGTCGTCCTGAAGGTGCCCGCCGGCACCGAGATCCTCGAGGAAGACGGCGAGACGCTGATCGTCGACATGACGCGCGTCGGCGAGCGTTTCCGCCTGATGAAGGGCGGCAACGGCGGCTTCGGCAACACCCACTTCAAGTCCTCCACCAACCAGGCGCCGCGCCGCGCCAATCCCGGCCAGGAGGCCGAGGAGAAGTGGCTCTGGCTGCGGCTGAAGCTGATCGCCGACGCCGGCCTCGTCGGGCTGCCGAACGCCGGCAAGTCGACCTTCCTCGCCACCGTCACGGCGGCAAAGCCGAAGATCGCCGACTATCCGTTCACCACGCTCCACCCGGGCCTCGGTGTCGTCCGCGTCGATGCACGCGAGTTCGTGCTCGCCGACATTCCCGGCCTGATCGAGGGCGCCCATGAAGGCGTCGGCCTCGGTGACCGCTTCCTCGGCCACGTCGAGCGCTGCCGGGTGCTGCTGCACCTGGTCGACGGCACCGACGAGAACCCCGCCGCCGCCTACAAGGTCGTGCGACGCGAACTCGCCGCCTATGGCGAGGCGCTCGCCGACAAGCCGGAGATCGTCGCGCTGTCGAAGGTCGACGCGCTCGACGACGCCACCCGCGACAAGCGCCTGAAGGCGCTCGGGCGGGCGGCGAAGAAGACGCCGCTGGCGCTGTCCTCGGCCTCGGGCGAGGGCGTCGAGCGCGCGCTCAGGGCGCTGCTGCGCACCATCGACGGCGCCAACGAGCCCGATCCGAGCGACCTGCCGGTGGAGCCCGCCGAGCGGTGGCGGCCGTGAGCGCGGTCGCCACGAGCGCAGCGGCGGCGACGTCGTCCGCAGCGGCGGTGACGGAGGGCCGGCGCCTAGCGAACTCCCGCCGCCTCGTCGTCAAGGTCGGCTCGGCGCTGCTCGTCGAGGGCACGACCGGGCGGCTGAAGTCGGCATGGCTCGACAGCCTGGTCGCCGACCTCGTGGCGTTGCGTGCCGGCGGCACGGAGGTGATCGTCGTCTCCTCCGGGGCGATCGCGCTCGGGCGCGGCGTCCTCGGCCTGCCGCGTCGGGCGCTGAAGCTCGAGGAGAGCCAGGCGGCCGCCTCGGTCGGGCAGATCGCGCTCGCCCGCGCGTGGTCGGAGGCTTTCGGCCGCCACGGCGTCACTGCCGCGCAGGTGTTGTTGACGCTCGGCGACACCGAGGAGCGGCGCCGCTACCTCAACGCTCGCTCGACCTTCGCGACGCTCGCCCGCCTCGGCGCGGTGCCGGTGATCAACGAGAACGACACGGTCGCCACCACCGAGATCCGCTACGGTGACAACGACCGCCTCGCCGCCCGCGTCGCGACGATGGCGAGCGCCGACACGCTGGTGCTGCTGTCGGACATCGACGGTCTCTACACCGCCCCGCCGGCGCAGGACCCCACCGCCGTCCATCTGCCCGTCGTCGAGGCGATCACGCCGGCGATCGAGGCGATGGCGGGGGCCGCCGGCTCGGAGCTGTCGCGCGGCGGCATGAAGACGAAGGTCGACGCTGCCAAGATCGCGGTCGCTGCTGGCACGGCCATGGTGATCGCCTCCGGCAAGCGCCAGCATCCGCTCGCCGCCGTCGACGACGGCGGCCGCTGCACCTGGTTTCTCGCCGCCCGCTCGCCCGCCACCGCCCGCAAGACCTGGATTGCCGGTTCGCTCGACCCGCGCGGCGCCGTCGTCGTCGATGCCGGCGCAGTGACGGCGCTGAAGGCCGGCCGCAGCCTGCTGCCGGCCGGTGTCGCCGCCGTCGACGGCGCCTTCGAGCGCGGCGATTGCGTCCGCATTCTCGACGAGGCCGGCCACGAGCTCGGCCGCGGCCTCGTCGCCTACGACCGCGCCGAGGCCGAGCGCATCGCCCGCCGCAAGACCGCGGAGATCGAGGCGATCCTCGGCTATGCCGGACGCGGCGAGATGATCCACCGGGACGACATGGCACTGCACGGCCGCCACCGCGGGCAGGAGGACGAGACATGCTGACATCGCTTCGTCCGGTCGAAACCGGCAACGACGTCGCCACCATCATGGCCGACATCGGCCGCCGCGCCCGTGCCGCCGCCCGCGCGCTGGCGCTGGCGCCGACCGAGACCAAGAACGCCGCCCTGCGCGCCATGGCGTCGGCGGTCCGCGCGGATCGCGAGGCGATCCTCGCCGTGAACCGCCGCGACGTCGCCGCCATGCGCGAGGCCGGCCAGGCCGGCTCCTTCATCGACCGCTCGACCCTCGACGACGGCCGCATCGAGGCGATCGCCCGCTCGCTCGAGGAGGTCGCCGACCTTCCCGACCCGGTCGGCGCCGTCATCGCCGCCTGGGAACGGCCGAATGGGCTCGCCATCGAGCGCGTGCGCACGCCCCTCGGCGTCGTCGGCGTCATCTACGAGAGCCGGCCGAACGTCACGGCGGACGCCGGCGCGCTCTGCCTGAAGGCGGGCAACGCCGTCGTCCTGCGCGGTGGCTCGGATGCGCTCGGAACCTCGCTCGCCATCCACGCCTGCCTCGCCCGCGGCCTCGAGGCCGCCGGCCTGCCGGCGGACGCCATCCAGTTGGTCCCGACGCCGGACCGTGCCGCCGTCGGCGCCATGCTCGCCGGCCTCGACGGCAACCTCGACGTCATCGTGCCGCGCGGCGGCAAGAGCCTCGTCGCCCGCGTGCAGGCCGAGGCCCGCGTGCCGGTGTTCGCCCACCTCGAAGGCCTCGTCCACGTCTACGTGCACGCGCCGGCCGACCTCGAGATGGTGAAGCGCATCATCGTCAACGCCAAGATGCGCCGCACCGGCGTCTGCGGCGCCGCCGAGACGCTGCTGTTCGACCGTGCGCTCGCTGGGACGCATGTCGGGCCCGTGCTCGACGCGCTCACTGCCGCGGGCTGCGAGATCCGCGGCGACGCGACGGTGCGCGCCCTCTATCCGGCCGCGACGCTGGCGAGCGAGGCGGACTGGACGACCGAATATCTCGACGCGATCGTCTCGGTGGCGGTGGTCGACGGTCTCGACGCGGCGATCGCCCACATCGAGACGCACGGCTCCCACCACACCGATGCGATCCTCACCGACGACCTCGCCGCCGCCGAGCGGTTCATGGCCGAGGTCGATTCGGCCATCGTGCTGCACAACGCCTCGACGCAGTTCGCCGACGGCGGCGAGTTCGGCATGGGGGCGGAGATCGGCATCGCCACCGGCCGCATGCACGCGCGCGGACCGGTCGGCGTCGAGCAACTGACGAGCTTCAAGTATCGCGTCCGCGGGCACGGCCAGACGCGTCCGTGAACGACCGGGCGGGGGCAGGGGAGGGGCGCCAGACGCAAGGCGCCGACTGGCTGCGGGTGCCGCCCTCGGCGCCCGGCATGCGCATCGCGCTCTATGGCGGCTCCTTCAACCCGGCGCATCGCGCCCACCTTGCGGTCGCCGAGACGGCGCTGACGCGCCTCGGCGTCGACCGCGTCTGGTGGATGGTCACCCCCGGCAACCCGTTGAAGACCCACGACGGCCTCGCGCCGCTGGCAAAGCGGGTCGCGGCGGCGCGGACGCTGGCGCGCGATCCGCGCATCGTCGTCACCGCCTTCGAGGCGGCCCGCCACTACACCTACACCGCCGACACCGTCGCCTTCCTGAAGGCTCGCCGGCCGGGCGTCCGCTTCGTCTTCCTGATGGGCGCCGACAACCTCGCCGGCCTCCACCGCTGGGAGCGCTGGCGCTTCATCGCCGGCCTGCTGCCGATCGCCTTCGTCGACCGCCCCGGCGCCACCTTCGCGCCCGTGTCGGCGCGCGCGGCGATCACCCTCGCCCGTTTCCGCGTGCCGGAGGCGGAGGCCGCAAGCCTGTCCGACCGGCGGCCGCCGGCGTGGGTCTTCCTGCACGCCCGCCGCGACCCGATCTCCTCGACGGTCCTGCGCGGCGCCGCGTCCCGTTGAACCCAGGCCTGGAAGCCTCTAGCTAAAGCGCCCTCTTCCGCGGCTTCGCCGCCCACCCCGGGAACCCCCATGCAGAGCGCGATCACCTCCCAGGACGCCCTCATCTACACGATGGTGACGACGTCGGCGGCCGATCGGACGATGACCGACGCCGAGCTCCGGCGGATCGCCGACGTCGTCAAGACGCTGCCGATGTTCAAGGACTTCGAGCCCCACCGCATCGCCATGGCGGGCGAGGCGTGCAGCGAGATCCTCGCCGACGAGGACGGGCTCGACCTGATGCTCGACCTCATCCGCGACGCGCTGCCGGAATCGCTCTACGAGACCGCCTACGCCCTCGCCGTCGACGTCGCCGCCGCCGATGTGATGGTCGAGCAGGAGGAACTGCGCTTCCTGCAGATGCTGCGCGACCGCCTCGAGGTCGCCCCGCTCGCGGTCGCGGCGATCGAGCACTCCGCACGCGTCCGCCACCGCAAGATCGCACAGCCGGAGTCGCACTGAGCGCACGCGCGCGCGGCTCAGTCGAGCGCGCCGATGTCGAGGATATAAAAGGCCATTTCCTCGTCCGGCTGGCTCTTCAGGCGATCGTAGAGCCCTCGGGCCGGGAGATTGTCGATTTCGGTCGCGACCCATGCGTCGACGCAGCCTTGGGCGCGCCCCCACGCCAGCACCTCGCGCAGGAGCGCGCGCGCGACGCCCTGCCTGTGGTGCTCCGGTGCCACGCCGAGGTTGTCGATGTAGAGCTGGCTCGGGCCGTCCGGCTGCAGGTGGATCATCGCGCGAATCTGGCCGACGACGAGCGCCTCGATGCGCGCGATCACCAGCAGGTGGTGCCGGTCGTCGAGAAAGGCCGCGAGCCTCTCCGGATCGATGTCCGAATCGAAGACGTCCGGATGGACCTCCGCGAGATCACGGATGCTCGCCGCGGTGACCCGGCTGATCTGGAACCGATGCTCGCTCACCCGGCCTGCTCCGTGCCTGCGATGGGTATCGCCCACCAAAAGCGCGCGCACGCGTAGCGGTCGCCCGATCGCGCCTGTCCGGGGTCTCGCCCGGCTGGCTCGCTGAGCGACGTCTCCGCGGCTGCCCCCCGCGACCTACCAGCCGCCGCCGCCACCACCGCCACGCCCGCCGCCGGAGAAGCCGCCGCCCGACGAACTCGAGCGCCCGGAGGCACGCGCCGCCGCCGCTGCGATCGCCCGGGCGCCGGCCTGGCTGGAGGAGCGGATGCGGCTTTCGAACGAGCGCCCGAAATCCGTCGGAATGCCGCCGCCCCGGCTCCCGCTGTACCAGCCCGGATGCCAGCCGCCGCTGCCGACCGCGCCGGCGGTGGCGGCCGTCACGGCCGAGGCGGCGATCAGGTCCTTGAAGCGCTCCGTCCACGGCGTCGCGAGGTCTAGCGCCACGGCATAGGGCAGCATCGCCTCGAAGTGGGCCAGCGTCCGGTCCGGCGGGTTGTGGAACTTGAGCCGGTCGGCTTCGGCCACCGACAGGTAGAGCCGCGTCCCCTCGATCTCGTCGAGCGCCGCCCGCCCGCGCTCCGTCGGTGCCGGCAGCAGCCGGAAGAACACCACGTTGACGACGGCGGTGGCGACGAGCAGGAGCGCCGGCACGAGGCCGATCGTGCCGACGAGGCCCCACAACACCAACAGGAAGACGACGGCGAGCGGCACCAGCACCAGCGACCAGAACACCGCGGGCAGCAGCGACAGCCAGCGGCCCGCCCGCACGTCGCCCCACAGCGCCATTGCCTTGGCACTGAAGATCGTCGTCAGCACCGTCGCGACGATGCCGCCGATGCCGAAAATGATCAGTTCCTCGCTCGTCGGCGCCACCGCCACCACCGCCACCCAGGTGAGGATCGTCAGCACCGCCCCGACCGCGTACCAGCCGAGATTGCCGCGCAGGTGCTCGCCGAGGAGCTTGTTGTTGAGGAACTTCGCCAGGGCGCCCTCAGTCTGGGCGAGGCGCTTGTCCTCGCCGGTGCTGCCGAGGGTGACCGTCCCGACGCCACCGGGAAACAGCGCGGCGAGCACCGCCGCCTCGCTGGCCGAAGGCTCGCGGCTGGCGCCGTCGGCGCGCCGCGTCAGCGTCAGGCCGCCGCCGTCCGCCTCGGCGATCGTCAGGTGACCCTTCACGGCGAGGTCGAGGAGGGCGGCGGCGAGGCCGGTGCCGTCCGCCCGCCGCTTCTCCAGGAAACGCATCGCCGCCGGCGGCAGGCTCGGCGTGTAGACCGGGATGATCGGCCCGGCCGGCGGGTCGATGCCGACGCGCAGCCACGCCCACAGGAAGTAGCCGAGCACGAGGAACAGCCCGCCGCCAGCGACGAAGGCCGGCATCGCCTGGGCGAGGAACCTGTCTGTCGCCGTCGGCTCGGCGACGAAGCCCTTCGGGAAGCCGACGGCGACCGTCAACCCCTCGCGGGGGGCGAGCGGCGCCGTCGTCGTGAACACGATCGTGCCGGGCGAGGGTTGCGCGCTGGTGGCGTTCTCGTCGCCCGAGCCGAACGCGCCGGTATAGGCGCGGCTCTGCAGCACCGTCGCGCCCGCCGGCAGCGTCACCGTGGCGCGCACGCGCTCGATCGGAAAATCCCAGTTCGGTCCGGTGACGTTCCAGTCGATCTCGTCATAACCGGGGAAGAACCCGACCGCGTCGGAAAAGCGGTAACGGATCTCGTAGACGTGGACGCCGCTCTCCAGGAACACGTCGCCGCTGCCGATGCGAATGCGGCGCGTGTTGCCGTCCCACTCGACCGAGTAGGGCTCGTCCTCGCCGTCGCGCGTCACGCCCTCGACGTCGAGGCTCGCGATGGAGCGGCCGAACCCGCTGTCGACGGCCATCTCGATATCGCGGAAGATGCCGCGGCGGATCTGGTCGCCGCGCGCCACCACGGCGATCGTCTCGACCACCCCGGCACTGCCGTCCGTCTCGACCTGAATCTTCGCGTCATAGGCGAGGATGCGCTCCGGCCCGCCCGGATCGTCGATGGCGGCGGCCGGCATCGCCGCCGCGAGCGCCAGCAGCGCCAGTCCCGCCAGCGCCGCGACGAAGCCCCGGCAGCCAGCTTTGATCTCGCCCATGCCCGCCCGCCACACGATCGGTTATAGTATCAGTTGCAGTGTCAGTTGAACGACACCTTGACCGGCTTCGAGGCGGCGGCGCGCTCGTCCTCGTCGAGCTCGAAGAACTGCGCCTTGGAGAACTTGAAGACCCCGGCGATCAGGTTCGACGGGAACTGCTCGACCATGACGTTGAGGTCGCGCACCGAGCCGTTGTAGAAGCGCCGCGAGCCGTTGAGCTTCTCCTCGGTGGCGACGAGTTCGTCCTGCAGGGCGCGGAAGTTCTGGTCTGCCTTCAGCTCAGGATAGGCCTCGGCGAGGGCGAACAGCTTGCCGAGCGCGCCGGTGACTGCCCGCTCCGCAGCCGCCTGCTGCTCCGGCGTGCCGGTTTGCGCGACCGCGGCGTTGCGCGCCTTCACCACCGCCTCGAGCGTCCCGCGCTCGTGCGAGGCGTAGCCCTTCACCGTCTCGACGAGATTGGGGATGAGGTCGTAGCGGCGCTTCATCTGCACCTGGATGTCAGACCAAGCCTCCTGGACGCGCGTGCGCAGCGCCACCAGGCCGTTGTAGACCTTCACCCCGTAGAGGCC
>CALRZT010000020.1:0-26897 GCA_943372725.1 Pseudoxanthobacter soli DSM 19599 | reverse complement strand
CAACACCGCACACGAAGACCCCGGGCCGGCGTCCAGTACGCCGGCCCGTCCGTTTCCACAGTCCTTTCCGCACGCCCCACAAAATCGCCGTCTGCCCGTGGCGTCCTGTGAGACGCGGAGGAACGGGCGGAGTGATGTGGGAGGACGCCGTCGGATGACGACGACACGGCGGAACATTTTGGCGGCCGGCCTCGGCGGCACGATGGCGGCATTGCTGCCGCTCCCCCCGGCGCGAGCGCAGACGGCCGACGCGCAGACGGCGCCCGCCCTCCGCACCATCCCGTCGAGCGGCGAGGCGATCGCCGCCGTCGGCCTCGGCACCTGGATCACCTTCAACGTCGGCGACGACCCGGTGCTGCGCGCCGAGTGCACCGACGTCATGGCGGCCTTCTTCGCCGCCGGCGGCCAGATGATCGATTCCTCGCCGATGTACGGCTCGGCCCAGGCCGTCGTCGGCGACGGCCTCCGGCGCCTCGGCCGGCCCGAAGCGCTGTTCTCCGCCGACAAGGTGTGGATCTCCGACGGCGATGCCGGCCCCGCCCAGATCGAGCAGTCGCGGGAGCTGTGGGGTGTGCCCGCCTTCGACCTCGTGCAGGTCCACAACCTCCTCGGCTGGCAGCCGCACCTCGCCACGCTTGCCGCCTTGAAGGCCGATGGCCGCCTGCGCTACCTCGGCATCACCACGTCGGAGGGCCGCCGCCACGATCTCTTCGAGGAGATCATGCGCCGCGAGCGCCTCGACTTCGTGCAGCTCACCTACAACATCGTCGACCGCGAGGCGGAGGCGCGCCTGCTGCCGCTCGCGATGGACCGTGGCATCGCCGTCATCGTCAACCGGCCCTTCCGCCAGGGTGCCCTGACGCGCCGCCTCGAGGGCGAGCCCCTGCCCGGCTGGGCGGCCGAGATCGGCGCCACCACGTGGGCGCAGGCGATCCTGAAGTTCATCCTCTCCCACCCGGCCGTCACCACGGTGATCCCGGCGACGACGCGCGTCGACCACGTCCGCGAGAACCTCGCCGCGAGCGCCGGCCCGCTGCCGGACGCGAGCTTGCGCGCCCGCATGGCCGCCGACGTCGCGGCGCTCTGAAGCCGCGATGTCGGAGTGGTGGACCTACCGGCCGGAAGACTTCCTGCTGTTCTCGCCGCGCGTCTACTGGCGACTGTTCGAGCTCCACAACGCCGCTCTCTGGCCGGCGCAGGCCGCCGCCGTGGCCCTGCTCGCCGTCCTCGTCTGGCTCGCTGCGGTGCAACGGCCCGTCCACACCCGCCTCGTCGCCGCCGGCCTCGCAATCGCTTGGGCCTTTACCGGCTGGCCCTTCGTCTGGACCCGCTACGCCACCATCAACTGGGCGGCCGAATACCTCGCGCCACTCTTCGCCATCGAGGCGCTACTCCTCGTGCTGGCGGCGGGCTTCGGGGGCCTGCGCGCCGGCCGGGCCGGCAAGGCCTCGGTCGCCAGCTGGATCCTCATCGCCATCGCGGCTGCGATGCCCCTTGCCTCGCCCGCCTTCGGACGCGGCTGGGCCTCGGCCGAGGTGTTCGCCATCGCTCCCGATCCGACCGCCATCGCCACCCTCGGCCTGCTGCTGACGCTGCGCGGCCCCATGGTCTGGGCGCTCGTGCCGATCCCGCTTTTGTGGTGCGCCCTCAGCGCCCTCACTTTGTGGACGATGGGAGAGCCCGCCGCGGCCTGGCTTCCGCTGGCCGCCTGCCTGCTCACTTTGGCTGCCCTCCTCGCTATCGCGGTTCGCGCCGCCAAGGCGGGTCGCCGTTCCCGGTCCTGACGGCGACCGGCCTGTCCCGCGATGGCGAGCTCGCGCACGTTCGTGCGAGGCCCGCCGCGGTTGATCACTGATTTGACAGCTAATAAGCTTCCCGCCGGGGGCATCGAGCGCATCAACCGGGGATGATGACCCTCTCGATCCGCGATCGAGTGGGACCAGTCAGCCTCTTCTCCGGCCGATTTCGCCGGGAACTCGCTTGATTGCCGACGGCAGCAAAGAAGCCGTCAAACAAGATGTGCCGCGCGTGCGAGGCATCCGACTGAGCCGCAGTGGCGATCGATGGGGAGTGTGTGATGCGCGGCCAGACTGCTGTTCGCCTGGGTCATCCGGCGATCGTTCTTCTCGCGGCCCTTCTGAGCCTGGTGGCCGCCTCGCTCACCGCGATGGCCGGCCAGCCGCTCGGCGAGTTCCGGCCGTTCGAGGCGATGAAGGGCGGCGCCGGCCCGCAGGGGATCGCCGTCGCGCCGGACGGGTCGATGTGGTTCACCGACCGCAGCGCCAACAAGATCGGCCGCATCACCACGACCGGCGAGATCACCCAGTTCACTGTGCCGACCGCCGTGTCGGTGCCCTTCGCGATCGCCCTCGGGCCGGACGGCGCCATCTGGTTCACCGAGCTGTGGGGCAACAAGATCGGCCGCATCACCATGGCCGGCGAGATCACTGAGTTCGTGATCCCGACCGCCGGTTCGGCGCCGCGCGGCATCGCCGCCGGCCCGGACGGCGCCATGTGGTTCACCGAGCAGTTCGGCGACAAGATCGGCCGCATCACCATGGCCGGCGAGATCACCGAATACGCGGTGCCGACCGATGGCGCGGCGCCGCGCGGCATCACCGCCGGGCCCGACGGGGCGATGTGGTTCACCGAGGTGAAGGCCAACCAGATCGGCCGGATCTCCATGGCCGGCGAGGTCACGGAATTCCCGATCCCGACGCTTGCCTCCGCCCCGGAGGGCATTGCCGCCGGGCCTGACGGCGCCCTGTGGTTCACGCAGGGCAAGGGAAACAGGATCGGTCGCATCACGACGGCGGGCGAGATCAGCGAGTTCGCGGTCCCGACCGCGGACGCCTCGCCGGAGGGCATTGCGGCGGGGCCGGACGGGGCCCTGTGGTTCACCCAGTTCTCGGGCAACAAGATCGGCCGCATCGCGCCCGACGGCACGATCACCGAGTTCCCGGTGCAGCCCGCCGGGGCGGTCCTCGAGGGCATCACGGCGGGCCCGGATGGGGCCCTGTGGTTTGTCGAGCGGAGCGCCAACACCATCGGGCGCATCACCACGAGCGGCGAGGTCACGCAGTTCCCCGTGCCGCCCGCCGGGGCCGTGCCGCTCAACATCGCGGCGGGCCCGGACGGGGCGATGTGGTTCACCGAGTATGTCGGCAACCAGGTCTCCCGCATCACCATGGACGGCGCGGTGACCGGCTACCCCCTTCCGAACGCCGGCTCCATCCCGCTCGGCATCGCCGCCGGCCCGGACGGGGCCATGTGGTTCGCGGCGATGCGGGCGAACCGGATCGGTCGCATCACCATGGCCGGCGAGCTCAGCGACTTCCGCGTCCCCACGCCTGCCGCCGCTCCGGCGCGCATCGCCGCCGGTCCGGACGGGGCGATGTGGTTCACCCAGTCGGAGGCGAACAAGATCGGCCGCGTCACCATGGACGGCGCCTTCACCGAATACGACATCCCGACCGCCGGATCCCTGCCCTGGGGCATCGCCGCGGGCCCCGACGGGGCGATGTGGTTCGTCGAGTGGCGCGGCAACAAGATCGGCCGCATCGCCATGGATGGCACGATCACCGAGTATCCGGTCCCGACCGCCGGCGCCGTGCTCCAGGACATCGCCGCGGGACCCGACGGCGCGATGTGGTTCACCCAGCGTGCCGGCAACAAGATCGGCCGCATCGCCATGGATGGTTCGATCACCGAGTACGCGGTGCCGACCGAGGGCGCCGCCCCACGCGGCATCGCCGCAGGCCCCGACGGCGCGATGTGGTTCGCCGAATGGGGCGGCCACAAGATCGGCCGCATCGCCATGGACGGCACGATCACCGAGTACGCGACGCCCACCGCCAAGTCGGCCCCGCAGGGCATCGCGGCCGGCCCGGACGGGGCGATGTGGTTCACCGAACACGCGACGTCGCGCATCGTCTCGATCGGCACGGGCCGTTAGGACGGCGACGCGGGCCCGCCCCGGCGGCGGGCGGCAGCCTAGTTGCGGCCGGCGGCGGTCGCCTCCGCCCGCGTCTCGCCGGGCGTGCGGCCGAAGCGGCGCTTGTAGTGCCGGCAGAACTGCGACTGGTCGGAGAAGCCGTGGCTCTGGGCGACCAGCGCCAGCGACGTTCGGCGACGCGGGTCGCGTAGCGCACCGTCGGCCTCCGCGAGCCGCTGCTCGATCGTCCAGCGCCCCATCGTCGTGCCGGCGGCGGAAAACAGCCGGTGCAGGTAGCGGACGGACAGCCCGCACTCGGCGGCGATCAGCGCCGGCGTCACCTCCGGATCGGCGAGGCGTCGGCGGATCGCCGCCTTGATGCGCCTGAGGTGCGCCGCCGCCACCGCGCTCTCGCCGCTCTCGGTGTCGCGCTCGCCCGCGGTCAGCGCCAGCGCCAGGAGTTCGAGGAGTTGCCGCGCCACCACCGGCGCGCGCTCCGGATCGAGGCTGTCGGCGTTCGCCATCACTGAGCGCGCGAAGTCGATGAACAGTCCCGCGAAGCCCGTCGGCCGGCCGATCGTGCGGCCCTGGAAGGCGCGGCCGCGCGGCAGGAAGCCGTCGAGCAGCGATTCCGGCAGCCGAACCACCAGCAGCTCGTTGTCGCCCGGCTGGTGGAGCTCATAAGGGAGGTCGCCGCGCTCGGTCAGAAAGCACTGCGCCGGGCAGTGAGCCTGGGCCGCCTCCTGCTCGAAGAACAGGTCGCCCCGGAGCGGGATCGTCACGAGATGGTAGCCCTCGGCATGGGCGGCGATCTGCAGCGGCCGGCGCCGGTAGGTCACCGGCGTCGAGACGATGCGCGACAGCGACACCGCCCCGACCGGCTGTACCGCCAGCCGCCCGTGGAAATCCCGCCCTCCGACGGAGCGCACCTCCTGCAGATAGTAGGTCGCCGAGATCGCCCGCTCCCACTCCCGCTCGGCGGCCCCGCCCGTTCCGCGGGTGACGATCTCGTTCGGCATGGCCTGCTCCAAAGCTCCGGCCTCTCACGACAAGCCCACGCCACGAGGAAAGCAAGAAGCATTCCCGCCTGAGCGCCCTTCGCGGCCCGTCGTCCCGCACCGGACCGAGGGCACTGTCTGCCGAAAGCCCGTGCGCTCTGCGCCAAGCCGCCGCCGGCGGTGGGTGCTCAGATCGGCGCACCAACGCCTCGCGGGAGCCGTCCGATGTCCATGAGCTCTGAGACCATCGTCGATGCCGGCAAGGGCATCCGTTTCAAGCGCAACACCAGCGACATCATCCCGGTACTTGACTTCAGCCCGATGCTGTCGAGCGACCCGGAGATCCGCAAGCAGATCGCCCCGGCGTTGCGCAAGGCGTGCACCGACGTCGGCTTCTTCTACCTCGTCAACCACGGCATCCCCGACGCCGTCATCCGCCGCGCCTACCAGGCGATGCAGCGCTATTTCGCGCTGCCTTCGGCCGAGAAGATGAAGCGCCACTACATGTCGACGCCCAACCACCGCGGCTATGTCGGCAACGGCGACATCAACGCCGACCACGAGCTCAAGGGCAATGATATGCACGAAGCCTTCGAGGCCGCGCACGACCTGCCCGAAGACGATCCGGACTATCTGAAGGGCATCAAGTTCTACGGGCCGAACCAATGGCCGGACGCTCCGCCGGAATTCGCCTCGGCGATCGGCACCTATTTCGACACCCAGCTCGAGTTCGGCAAGACGATGCTGCGCGCCTTCGCGCTCGCCCTCGAGCTGCCGGAGACCTACTTCGACGCGATGTACAACAAGCCGATGTCGCGGCTGCGGGCCTGCTACTACCCGCCCCAGCAGCCCGACTGGGACCTCTCGAAGATCGGCATCGGCGCCCACCGCGACTACGAGCTGTTCACCACCGTCTGGCAGTCGCCGCAGCCGGGGCTGCAGGTGAAGGGCGTCGGCGGCGACTGGGTCGAGGTGACGCCGATCGACGGCACCTTCGTCATCAACCTCGGCAACCTGATGCAGCGCTGGAGCAACGACGTCTTCCTGTCGCGGCCGCACCGGGTGGTCAATCTCACCACCGAGCACCGCTACTCGATCGTGCAGTTCTTCGGCGTCGACTACGACGCCACCCTCGACGCCTTCCCGACCTGCGTCACGGCCGAGCGGCCCGCCCGCTACGCCCCGATTTCGTGCGGGAAGAACACCGAGGATCAGGTCGCCCAGACCTACTACAAGAAATAGACGCGCCTCCGGGCTCGCCCACCCCTCCCCTTCCCCACCGGCGGGCGCCCAACGCGCCGCCGGAGGCCCGCCCCGGAGTCCAACATGGATCTCTTCAGCCTCGACGGCCGGACCGCGCTCGTCACCGGCGGCAGCCGCGGCATCGGTGCTGCGATCGTCGCGCTGTTCGCCGAATACGGCGCCAAGGTCGGCTTCTGCCACTACCGCGACGAGGACAACGCCACGGCGCTCGCCGCCCGCCTTTCCGGGACCGGCCACGCCGTCGTCCACACCGCCTGCGACGTCGCCCTGGAGGAGGACGTCGCGGCACTCGCCTCATGGGCGAAGGAGGCGCTCGGCCCCGTCGACATCCTCGTCAACTGCGCCGGCATCGGCGACGACGTGCCCTTCGAGAAGATTTCGCTTTCCGCCTTCGACCGGATGATCGGCGTCCACCTGCGCGGCACCTTCATGGTGAGCCAAGCCTTCTATCCGGGGATGGTCGAGCGCGGCTGGGGGCGGATCATCAACTTCGCCTCGCAGCTCGCCTACAAGGGCGGCGTCAATGTCGCCCACTACTGCGCCGCGAAGGGCGGCATCGTCAGCCTGACGCGGGCGCTGTCCCAGGAGGCGGCGCCGAAGGGCGTGCTGGTCAACGCCATCGCCCCCGGCCCGATCGACACCGACATGCTGCGCGGCTTCAGCGAGGACTGGAAGGCGTGGAAGCAGACGCAGCTGCCGATCGGCCGCTTCGGCCACGTCGACGAGGTGGCGCCCACGGCGCTGCTGCTCGCCTCGAAGGCCGGCTCCAACTACGTCGGCCAGACGCTCTCGCCGAACGGCGGCGACGTCTTCCTCTGACGGCGCGGATCGCGCCGCCGGACCTTCCGACCTTAAGGCTGCCGCCCGCCGCCTTCGTCACTGCGGAGCGGGAGCGGGCGGCTCGGGTGAGGCCTGCGGATCCTCCGGGTACGGCGGCTCGGGGTACGGCGGCTCCGGATAGGGCGGCTCGTCCTCCGCCGCGCCGCCACCGCCGAAGCAGGCCCAGTAGTCCGCCCCCGTCGTCTCGCGGACGCAGGCGGTCACCGACGAGAGCTCGTCCTCGTAGTCGTACTGCATGTAGGGCGCGATCAGGTAGCGGACGCTGTCGTCCTCGGAATTGCCGAAGCGGTCCAGCGTGCCGGCGAGTTCCGGGCTCACCATCAGGATGGCGTCGAGCAGCTCGTTACCCTTCAGGAAGTTGTCCGGCAGCTGGTCGAACGGGCCGTCGAGGTAGCTGTTGACGCCGGTCGAGCCGGCGTTGACGCCGACGAGGATCTTCCGCGGCGCCATCCGGTCGGCATAGAAGGCGAAGCCCGTGCGGCGGCCGAGCGTCAGCCGGTCGGAGACGGGCGAGGCGATGAACTCGTCCGGCGTCGGCACCGTCTCGTCGAGGACGAACAGGAACTGCCGCTCCTCCGGCCGGAAGACCAGGAAGAAGCGCAGGCCGGATTCGTCGAACACCGGCCCGAGATAGCGCTCGCCGGGCAGCAACACCCCCGGCGGCGGCTCCACCGTCGACAGGTCGTTCAGGCGGAACAGCACGCTGCGCCCCTCGAACGTCACCCGGTAGGCGAGCGGCCCGGCCTTCTCCACCGACACGCCGTCGCCGGCGCCCCAGACCTTCGTGTAGTCGGTCTCGTCGTGCTGCCAGGCGGTGAAGTCCTTGAAATAGGTCATGTGGATGTTGCCGAGGTCGCGCGTCTCGGCGTCGAGCCGGAGGTTCCCCGCCCAGCGGATGCCGCCGTCGGTGAAGCCGAAGTAGAAGTAGTTCTCCGTCGGATAGACCGTCACCTCGTCCGGCAGGCTCCCCAGCACGTAGCGCAGCACCGAGGCCATGTCGGTAACGTCGAGGCGGGGCGGCGCCATCACCTCCTCGACGTAGCGCTGGTTGGTCTCCAGCCGCGGGACGTCTGACGCCGCCTCCGCCGCGGCGGCCGGCGGCGCTGCGGCCAGCAGACATGCGGCAAACAGGCTTCCAGCCAGGGCACATGCCCTGACGAAGGTCCGTGCTGTCGGCCCTTCCCGGACCGTGGCCGGGGGTCTCGACAGGGATCCCGCCGCGCAGGGCGCCCCTGCCGCCAGGCCCGTCGCACGGCTCGCGCTGCCGTGCGCGGCGGGAAACCGTGGAACCGTCATCCGCCGCACCCTCATCCCTTGTCCGACCGGTTCTTGTTGTGGCGGGCGCCGTCGTCCTGCTGCTTCGGCGGCTTCGGCTGCTTCTGCGGCTTCTCCTGCTGCTGCCGCTGCTGCTTCTGCTGGTGCTGCTTCTGCGGCTGCTGCTTCTGTTGTTTCTGCTGTTGCTGCTGAGGCTGCTTCTTCGGTTTGTCGGGTTTCGCCTGCTGCTGCGAGCGGGAGCGGCTGTGGCCCTGGTTGGCGTCGTCGCGCTGCTGTGACTTCGACCGCGCGTGCTGGGGTTTGTCGGCCTGCTGGGAGCGCGAACGGCTGTGGGCGGGCTTGGCGCTGTCGCGCTTGTCCGACTGCGCCTTGCCGTGCTTCGCCGGCTCCTTCTGCTGGGAGCGCGTGCGGCTATGCGCCGGCTTCGCGTCGTCGCGCTTGTCCGACTGGGCGCGCGAGTGCTTCGCCGGCTCCTTCTGCTGCTGCGAGCGGGTGCGGCTGTGGGCGGGCTTGGCGTCGTCCCGCTTGTCCGACTGCGCCTTGTTGTGCTTCGCCGGCTCCTTCTTCTCCTGCGACCGAGCGCGGTTGTGCCCCTTGGCGTCGTCGCGCTTGTCCGACTGCGCCCGGCTGTGGCGCGGACCGTCGTTCTTGCGCTGCGACTCCGCCCGGTCGTGCACCGCCGGCTGCTTGGTCGAGCGGCCGCGATCGTGGTGCTGGTTCTGCGAGCGGTCCTTGGCGTGGTGCTGGTTCAGCGAGCGCTGGCGATTGTGGTCGATGTTCTGCGAGCGCTGGCGGTCGTGCTCACGCGAGCGTTTCGTGTCGTGCCCGTTGCGCAGCGTCTCCTGTCGGCTGTGCCACGACCGGTCCTTCGAATGCCAGGAGCGGTCCTTCGCGTGCCACGACCGGTCGCGCCCATGCCACGAGCGGTCTCGGCTGTGCCAGGACTGGCGGCGGTCGTGCCAGGAACTCTGCTTGAAGTGCCACGAGCGGTCCTTGCCGTGCCAGGAGCGCGCCCGCGTGTGCCAGCTCAGGCTGCGGCTGTGCCAGGAGCGGTTGTTGAAGTGCCACGAACCGTTCTTCCAGTGCCACGAGCGGTCGCGCCAGTGCCAGGACCGGTTGCGCGAGTGCCAGGACCGGTCGCGCGAGTGCCACGAGCCGTTCTTCCAGTGCCAGGACTGGTCGCGCTGGTGCCAGGAGCGGTTGCGATAGTGCCAGGACTGGTCGCGCGAGTGCCACGACCAGCTGCGCTCGTGCCAGGACCGGTTGACGTTGTGCATCGGCGAGGCGTTGCGCTGGTGCGTCATGTCGCGCTGGTGCACCGGCGGCGGTGGCAGCGGCGCCGCCAGCACCGGCGGCGGCACGATGATCTCCGGCGCCTCGGTGACGGCCGCGCAGCGCTGCAGGACGTCGATGTCGCCGGCGAACGTCGCCTGGTTGCGGCCGGACCCGACCGGCCCGCCGCTGGTGTCGAGACCGACGTCGGAATCGATCATGTAGGAGGCCTGTGGCCCGTCCGCTGGCGTCACCGGCCCGGCCGGCGCCGGCACCGCATAGGCGGCCTCCGGACCCACCTCCTGCAGGAGCCCCTCCGGGGTGCCCTGCAGGCCATCGACGAAGCCGGTGTCCTCGAAGGTGCCCGTCGAGGGCTCCAGGCAGGCGCCGCGCGGCGAGCAGAGATTGTCGCCCGTCGCCCAGACGAAGCCGTTCTGCCGCGCGGGATCCTCGAGGCCGGCGTCGGTGTAGCCGTAGCCGAAGTCGCAGCCACCGCCGGCACTGGCGCGCAGCCGCGGCGGACCGTGGTCCTGGCGCTCGTAGAAGCCGACGTCGTAGCGCCCGGCCGGCAGCCAGACGCCGTCGTCGCCGAGCTCATAGCGCAGCACGCGGGATTCGTGCGGGCTGGCGAACGCATCCTCGGCCCCGAGGCCGAGATTGCGCACGCCGCCGCGCTCGGCGAGCAGCATGACGCGGCGGTCGCCGCAGGCCGCGAACTCGATGTCCGACACCGGCCGGCTGTTCTCCGCCATCGCCCCGGCGGCCGGGTCGTCGCCGAAGAAGGCCGGCACGAAGAACTCGCGCCGCACGCTCGTCGTGTCGAAGCCGCCGCTGGCGTCGAGCCGCACCGACCAGACGCTGTTGTACTGCTCGTCGTCGACGCTCTCCCACTCCGGGTTGCCGAAGCCGTCGCTGCCCCACACCGCGTAGAACAGCCGGCTCTCGCCTCCAGCCACCGCCGGCCGGACCGCGAGACCCCAGATGCGGCGGCGGAAGTCGGCGAAGTTCCAGCACGCCGGCGTCCGCTCGAACGGTCCGGCCGCACAGTCGCCGACGCGCGCCGCGCTGGAACGGTCGAAGGCGACCGCCGGCAGCGTCAGCGCCTCGCCGGTCTCGGCGTCGAGGAAACCCCGCCGCCCGTCGACGCCGTGGTCGTAGCGGCCGAGCTCGCTGCCGTCCTCCGCCGACAGGCGGTGGATCATGCCGGTCTCGAGGTCGGAGACGTAGAGCTGCCGCGTCTGCGGGTCATAGGCGATGTTGCCGAGTGCCGCGCCGGTGTTGCGGCGGCCGTCGAACGTGATCTCGGCGAAGTATTCCGGCACGTAGCCGGTGTCGGCCGGCAGCCGGTAGATCGTGCCCGGGCCGGACTCCGGCCCCCACATCCCCGCCATCCAGTCGCGCGTGCCGGGCTCGAGGTGCAGGCCGTAGGCCGACGTCGCGGTAACGAAGATGTTCGGCTCGGCCGCGTCGTCGATGGCGATGCCGAAGATCTGGCCGACGTCGGCGGCCGTTGCCGGCGCCCGCTGCGGCACCGACAGCACGTGCTGGCCGACCGGCGGCTCGCCGATGGCGCGCAGGTCGAAGATGCTGCCCACGACGCCGTCGAGATCGATCGCCGGGAAGCCACCACCCGGCCCCTCGCGCGTCACCGTGCCGGAGAAGCGGGTGTGGTAGGCCTCGCCCGCCTCCATCGGCGGCCCGCCCGGCTCCGGTGCCGGCGGCCCCTCGGCGGTCGCGTCGGCCGGCGCCGCGCCATAGTCCGGCGGCGGCGTCGCGGCGGCGGCGTCGTCGTCCGGCGGCGGTGGCGGTTCGTCGAAGCCGGCACCCGGGTCCACGCCGTCCGGCGGTGGCGGTGGCGGGATGTAGTCCGGCGGCGGTGGCGGCTCGTCCGGTGGCGGCGCATCGGGGGCGGCGTCGGCGGTGGGCGCGCCCGTCGTCCCCTGTGCCATCGCGGCGGGCGGCGACCAGACCGACAGGCCCGCCGTCGCGAGCAGCGCCAACAGCAGAGCAAGCCGCCGCGGCGAGGTCGCGCGGGCCGGTGAGGCCACGGCGGGCGATCGTCCGGCGGTCGTCTCCGCCCGCGGCGGCACGGCGGCCGTGAGGTGGCTCGGCATCGGCGGTCCTCCCGAGACGGCCGACGGTCCGCGAAATGGTGACGCGGACCGTGACGGTCCGTTCTTCTGTCTCGCCCCCGGGCACGTCTCGGCGGACTGAACACGCCGCACCGGAGCGCATCATAGCCCTCGTTTGTGCGCGCGGGGCGTGCCGCTGCATTGAGACGCCTCAATTTCGGGTGAGGCGGTCGTGAACGTCGCAGGCGGCCGCGCCGGCCCCGTCCGGCCGCCGTTCCCCGAGCCCGGCCGGCGAATCGCGTGCCGACCGCGCCGCGACGCCCGCAAAGGCGCCGATTTTTGACGCCCGCCCTTGGACCGGGAGGCCCCGGCACCCTATATTGACGGTATGTTTCTGCTCGACATCCTCACCAAGAAGCTCGCCATCCCCTCCGCGGGAGAGGCCCTCGCCGGCCGTCCGGATCCGCTTCCGACCGCCGAGCGCCATTTCGTCACCGGACGACCCCTGAAGGGGCCGTTCCCCGAAGGTCTGAAGACGGTCTTGCTCGGCCTCGGCTGCTTCTGGGGCGCCGAGCGCATCCTCTGGCAGACGCCCGGCGTGTGGGTCACCGCCGTGGGCTACGCCGGCGGCACGACGCCGAACCCGACCTACCAGGAGACGTGCACCGGCATGACCGGCCACACCGAGGCGGTGCTGGTCGTCTACGATCCGGCGGTGATCTCGCTCGAGGCGCTGCTCAAGGTGTTCTTCGAGGCGCACAACCCGACCCAGGGCATGCGCCAGGGCAACGACGTCGGCACCCAGTATCGCTCGGCGATCTACCTCGACGATGCGGACGAGCTCACCCTCGCCCGCCGCGTCAAGGCCGACTACCAGGCTGCCCTGCTGAAGGCCGGCCACGGCACCGTCACCACCGAGATCGCCGCCGCCGGCCCGTTCTACTACGCCGAGGACTATCACCAGCAGTACCTGGCGAAGAACCCGAACGGCTACTGCGGCATCGGCGGCACCGGGGTCTCCTGCCCGATCGGCCTCGCCACCGCGGCCCAGCCCGCCCTCTGACGCGACCACCGAGCGGAGGGCAACCTTGGCGATCGCCGTGTCGCTCGAGCGGAATGTCGCCGCGGCGCTGCGCGAGCAGCTCCGCGACGACATCGTCTCCGCGCGCGAGACGCTGCTCGAGGACGGCACCCGCCTCGACAAGCGCATCCACAAGGCCCGCCGCCGCCTGAAGCGCGCCCGCACGGTCCTGCGGGCGCTGCGCCCGCTCGCCGGCGAGGCGGCCCGCAGCCTCGGCCGCGAGCTCGGCGACATCGCCCGCTCGCTCTCCGCCGCCCGCGACGCCGACGTCATGGCCGCCACCGCCGAGCGCCTCGCCGGCGAGACGGACGGGCCGGAGGGCGAGGCGCTCCGCCATCTCGCCGGCACGCTCGCCGCCCGCGCCAAGGCCGTGCACGCCGAGTTGCCGCCCATCGAGGCCGCCGCCGCGGCGTTGGCGCGCGCCGCCGAGGCCGCCATCGACCTCGTCTGGGGCAAGCGGGCCGGCCGGGCCGACGTGCTTCTCGCCGGCATCGAGACGACCTATCGCGACGGCCGGGCGGCCCTCGCCGCCGCCGCCGCGCCGGGCGCCGACGACGAAGCCCTGCACGACTGGCGCAAGGCGGTGAAACACCGCTGGCATCTTTCGAAACTCGCCGAACAGCGCAGCGCCGCAGCCCTCCCCTCGGTCGTCACCGCCCTCGACGAGCTCGGCGAGTTGCTCGGCGAGGAACACGACCTCGCCGTTCTCGCCGCCACCGTCACCGCCGACCCGGCGCTTGCCGGCGGCGAAGCCGAGGCCGGCCGCGTCGTCGCGGTGGTCGCCGCGCGCCGGGCACTAATTCAGGCCGATGCCTTCGCCCGTGGCCGCGTCCTCTACGAGGACAAGCCGCGCAAGTTCCGCGAGCGCCTCGCCGAGCCGGCGGCGCCCGCAGAGGCGGAGGCCATCGCCACCGCCGCCTGACGCCTCCCGCGCTTCAGGCGGGCGTGGGCCGGGAGCCGAACAGGGCGCTGCCGACGCGCACGTGCGTCGCACCGAACTCCACCGCCGTCTCGAAGTCCGACGACATTCCCATCGACAGCAGCGGCACGTCCGCCTCGCCGGCGAGCTTCTGCAGCAGCGCGAAGTGCGGCCCCGGCGGCTCGTCCGCCGGCGGAATGCACATCAGGCCCGCCACCGGCAGCGCGAAGGTGTCGCGGCAGCGCGCCACGAAGGCCACCGCCTCACGCGGCGGCACACCGGCCTTCTGCGGCTCCTCGCCGGTGTTGACCTGGACGAGAAGCCGCAGCCGCCGGCCGGACCTGGCGATCTCCTCGGCGAGCGCCACCGCGATCTTCTCCCGGTCGACCGTGTGGATGACGTCGAACAGCGCCACCGCCTCGCGCGCCTTGTTGGACTGCAGCGGCCCGATCAGGTGCAGCTCGAGGTCCGCGTGGCGCTCCCGGAGCGCCGGGAACTTCGCCTTCGCCTCCTGCACGCGGTTCTCGCCGAAGACGCGCTGGCCGCACGCGATCAGCGCCTCGACGTCCTCCGCCGGGAAGGTCTTCGACACCGCCACCAGGGTGACCGCGCCGGCCGGCCGGTGGGCGATGCGCTCGGCCCGGGCGATGCGGGCGCCGATCGCCGCGAGCCGCCCGGCGGGAGTGTCGTCGCGATCGTCGGGTGTGCTCATCGGCGGTGCTCCGGTCTCGGGCAGCGAACTTGTCCGCCGGGGGTAGCGCAGCCGCCGCCGGGCGGCAACCATGCGCCGGCGACAGTTGACCATCGGGGGGAATTCTGTTGTCAGTCCGCGGGAATCCTCAGGCTTTTCCAGCACCCGGTCCGGACCCGACATGACGACGACGGAGCGCTACAACGCCCCCGAAGCAGAGGGCCGGTGGCAGGCCGCATGGGCCGCCGCCGAGGTCTTCCGCACCAGCAACGACGACCCGCGCCCGCCCTACTACGTGCTCGAGATGTTCCCCTATCCGTCGGGGCGCATCCACATGGGCCACGTGCGCAACTATGCGATGGGCGACGTCGTCGCCCGCTACAAGCGCGCCCGCGGCTTCAACGTGCTGCACCCGATGGGCTGGGACGCCTTCGGCATGCCGGCCGAGAACGCCGCCATGCAGAACAAGGTCCACCCGAAGGCATGGACCTACGACAATATCGCAACGATGCGCGCGCAGCTGAAGTCGATGGGCCTGTCGCTCGACTGGTCGCGCGAGTTCGCCACCTGCGACGTCGCCTACTATCACCGCCAGCAGGAGCTGTTCCTCGACTTCCTGGCGGCCGGCCTCGCCTACCGCCGCACCTCCAAGGTCAACTGGGACCCGGTCGACCAGACCGTGCTCGCCAACGAGCAGGTGATCGACGGCCGCGGCTGGCGCTCGGGGGCGCTGGTCGAGCAGCGCGAGCTGACGCAGTGGTTCCTGCGCATCACCGACTATGCCGAGGATCTCCTGACGGCGCTCGACGGGCTCGACCGCTGGCCGGAGAAGGTCCGGCTGATGCAGAAGAACTGGATCGGCCGGTCCGAGGGCCTGCGCGTCCGCTTCGCCCTGACGCCGCCGACCAACGTCGGCACTTCGGTCGAGGTGTTCACCACGCGCCCCGACACGCTGTTCGGCGCGAGCTTCCTCGCCTTGTCGCCGGACCATCCGGTCGCGAAGGCGGCGGCGGAGACGGACGGCGGCCTCGCCGAGTTCGTCGCCGAGTGCCGGCGCATGGGCACGAGCGTCGCGGTGCTCGAGACGGCCGAGAAGAAGGGCTACGACACCGGCCTCACCGTCGAGCACCCGCTGATCCCGGGCCGGCGGCTGCCGGTCTATGTCGCGAACTTCGTGCTGATGGAATATGGCACGGGCGCCATCTTCGGCTGTCCGGCCCATGACCAGCGCGACCTCGAGTTCGCCCGCAAGTACGGCCTGCCGGTGATCCCGGTGGTACTGCCGCCGGAGGCCGACGCCGCCACCTTCGCCATCGGCGACGAGCCCTATGTCGGCGACGGCCGCCTCTACAACTCCGATTTCCTCGACGGCCTGACCGTTCCCGAGGCGAAGGACGCCGTTGCCCGGCGCCTGGAGGCCGAGACGCTCGACGGCGCGCCGCAGGGCGCCCGGCAGGTGAACTACCGCCTGCGTGACTGGGGCATCTCGCGCCAGCGCTACTGGGGCTGCCCGATCCCGGTCATCCACTGCGCCGATTGCGGCGTCGTGCCGGTGCCGAAGGCCGACCTGCCGGTGCAGTTGCCGGATGACATCGACTTCGACAAGCCGGGCAACCCGCTCGACCGCCACCCGACGTGGCGCCACGTCGCCTGCCCGCAGTGCAAGGGGCCGGCGCGGCGCGAGACCGACACCATGGACACCTTCGTGGACTCGTCCTGGTACTTCGCCCGCTTCACCGCACCCAACGCGACGACGCCGACCGAGCCCGCGGTCGCCGACCGCTGGCTGCCGGTCGACCAGTACATCGGCGGCATCGAGCACGCGATCCTGCACCTGCTCTACTCGCGCTTCTTCGTGCGGGCGATGAAGGCGACCGGCCACATCGGCCTCGACGAGCCGTTCGCCGGCCTGTTCACGCAAGGCATGGTCGTCCACGAGACTTACAGGCGGGCGGACGGCATGTTCGCCAGCCCGGCCGAGGTCGACATCACGGAGGTGGACGGTGTCCGCCACGCCGTCGACCGCGCCACCGGCCAGCCCGTGACGATCGGCTCGATCGAGAAGATGTCGAAGTCGAAGCGCAACACCGTCGACCCGTCGGACATCATCGCGAGCTACGGGGCCGACACGGCGCGCTGGTTCATGCTGTCGGACTCGCCGCCCGAGCGCGACGTCATCTGGACGGAGGACGGCGTCGCCGGTGCCCAGCGCTTCGTGCAGCGGGTCTGGCGCCTCGTCGCCGAAACCGCCGTGAGGCTGCCGCCGATCGGCACGCCCGCCCCGGCCGCCTCCGAAGGCACCGCCTTCGAGGTGCGCAAGGCCGCCCACAAGGCGCTCGCCGCGATCGAGGACGACATCGAGCAGCTCGCCTTCAACCGCGCCGTCGCGCGGCTGCACGAGCTCGTCAACGTCCTCGCCCGCGCCGCCCAGGAGCCGTTCGAGGCCGCCTCACCGCTCGCCGCATCGCTGCGCGAGGCGCTCGAGATGCTCGTCCAGGCGCTCGCCCCGATGATGCCCCACCTCGCCGAGGAATGCTGGTCGGCGCTCGGCCATGCTAGGCTGGTGGCGACTCAAGGGTGGCCGGCGGTCGACCGCTCGCTGCTCCTCGAGGACGTGGTGGTGCTGCCGGTGCAGGTGAACGGCAAGCGGCGCGGCGAGGTCACGGTGCGGCGCGACGCGGCGACGGCTGACGTCGAGGCCGCCGCCCTGGCGCTCGACGAGGTCCGTCGTCACCTCGAGGGCCGGGCCCCGAAGAAGGTGATCGTCGTGCCCCAGAGGATCGTCAATGTCGTGGGATGAGGGGCAGCCGAGCCACAGCGAGCGTGGGCGCGCATCATCGGCCGCCGTCCTCATCGCCCCGCTGCTCGTGGTGGCGCTGGCGCTCGGCGGCTGCGTCGTCCGCCCGCTCTATGCGGATGCGCCGGGCTCCGGCACGCCGGTGGCGACCGAGCTCGCCAAGATCGCCATCCAGCCCGCCCGCAACCGCGTCGAGCAGGTGCTGCGCAACGAACTGATCTTCGCCTTCACCGGCGGCGAGGAGGCACCCGACGCCCAGTATTCGCTGCGCATCTTCCTCACCCGCACCGAGGCGTCCGTCGCCGTCGAGCGGCTGTCCGAGGTGCCGGCGTCCTACATCGTCTCGCTGTCGGCCTCGTTCGTGCTCTCGGATGCCACCACCGGTCGGACGCTGCTCACCGGCAACTCGGCCGCCGACGCCTCCTACGACTTCTCCAGCCAGCGCTTCGCCAACGTCCGCGCCCTGGAGGACGCCGAGGCGCGCGCCGCCAAGACGATCGCGGCCGACCTGCGCATCCGCCTCGCGGCCTATTTCGCCACCCACCGCTGAGCCGGGCGCGCCGATGGTCGCGCTGAAGCCCCGCGACTTCGACCGTCTGGTCGCCGATCCCGCCCGCGCACCCGCCGTCGTGCTGGTCTTCGGCCCCGAGCAGGGCCTCGTCGCCGAGCGGGCCAAGGCGCTGGTCGACGCCGCCAATCGCGGGTCGTCCGATCCCTTCTCGCTCGTCCGCCTCGACGGCGCCGAGGTCGCCGCCGACCCCGGCCGGCTGTCCGACGAGGCCCGCACCATCGCGCTGTTCGGCGGCCGCCGCATCATCTGGGTGCGCGACGCCGGCACCCGCGCCATCGAGCCGGCGCTGGCACCGCTGCTCGACGCGCCACCCCAGGATGCGCTCGTGGTGGTGGAGGCCGGCGACCTCAAGAAGGGCACGGGCCTGCGCAAGCGCATCGAGGACCACGCCAGCGCCGCGGCCCTCGCCTGCTATGCCGACGAGGCCGCCGACATCGAGCGCATCATCGAGGAGATCGGCCGCCGCGACGGCCTGGACTTCGAGGCGGATGCGCGCGCGGCCCTGAAGGACATCCTCGGCGCGGACCGCCGGCAGACCCGCGCCGAGATCGAGAAGCTCGCGCTGTACGCCCGCGGCACCGGCCGCGTGACGCTCGCCGACGTCGAGGCGCTGATCGGCGACACCGGCGCCGAGACCCTCGACACCACCATCGACGCGGCGCTGACCGGGGCCGTCACTGATCTCGACCGCACCCTGTCGCGCCTGTTGCGATCCGGTACCGCCGCGCCGGCCATCCTCTCGGCGACCTTGCGCCATGTCCATGCGCTGTCGCGCGGCCGGCTGCTGGTCGAGGAGGGCACGCCCCCAGCCGCCGCCGTCGAGCGCATGATCCCGCCGGTGTTCTTCCGCCGCAAGCAGGTGGTGGCCGACGCCCTCGGCCTGTGGTCGCTCGCCGACCTCGACACCGCGGCGTCGCGCATCGAGGAGGCGATCGTCGCCACCCGCCGCACCGCGGCGCTGTCGGACGCGATCACCGGCACCCTCTTGATGACGCTCGCGAGCGCCGCCCGGGCCCGTCGGGCCCGCCGGCGGGCAGCCGGGCGCTGAGGCCCGGCCGCCCGGTTTCCGCGGGACGGCAGGCTCAGCTGGCGCGCTGGCCGAACAGCACCTTCTGGGCTTCCTTGTCGGTGGCGAGGTCGCTCTTGCGGGCGTCCTTGCCGACCTCGAGGCCGCGCTGCACCGCCGGCCGGGCCACCATCGTGTCGATCCAGCGCTTCACGTTCGGGAACTCGGCAATGTCCATGCCCTGGCGCTCGTGGCCGCGCGACCAGCCGATGATCGCCATGTCGGCGATCGAGTAAGCATCCGCCACGAACTCGCGCCCTTCCAGGCGGCGGTTCAGCACGCCGTAGAGCCGGTGCGTCTCGTCGCGGTAGCGCTTGATGGCGTAGGGGATCTTTTCCGGCGCATAGACGGCGAAGTGGTGGTTCTGGCCGAGCATCGGCCCGAAGCCGCCCATCTGCCACATCAGCCACTCCTCGACCACGACCCGCTGGCGCTCGTCGGTCGGGTAGAAGCGGCCGAACTTGCGGCCGAGATACTGCAGGATCGCCCCCGATTCGAAGATCGAGATCGGCGCCCCGCCCGGGCCTTCCGGGTCGACGATCGCCGGCATCCGGTTGTTCGGGGCGATCTTCAGGAACTCCGGCTTGAACTGGTCGCCCTTGCCGATGTCGACGAGCCTGAGGTCGTAGGGAACGCCCAGTTCCTCAAGCATGATGCTGATCTTGAAGCCGTTCGGGGTCGGCCAGTAATGCAGCTCGATCGGCTGCGACTGCGTGACGCTCATGGGGGGTGGTCTCCGAAGGGACAGGCAACCCACATCTAAGGTGTGCCGTCGCCCACTCCAAGCCGGTGACGGCGAGAGAGAACGCGGCAGGGGCGAAACTTCGAGGAAGCCTCGGCGTTAACCATTCGACCGCGACGACAGACGCCGCCGCCCGTGGGTTCAAGCAGGACGACGGGAGCGTCGTTCGACCATCGAGAGGAGAACGAGATGCTTGCCAGGCCTCGCCTGTCCGGCTCCGCCGCAGCCCTGATCGCGGCTCTCGCCTCGTACCGGCCGCCGTCGAATCCGCCGCGCCGCGCCGAAGGCTCCAGGCGGGCGGACCGCACTCCAACCGCCCGGCAGGCAGCCCGCCAGGCCGGCCGGTCCGAGGGGAAGCAGCGGCGTTGAGCCGCCACACAGTTCCGGCCGACTACTCCTCGATGCCGAGTTTTGCCTTCACGAGCGCGTTGACCGCCTGCGGATTGGCCTTGCCGCCCGTCGCCTTCATCACCTGACCGACGAACCAGCCCGCCATGCTGGGCTTTGCCCGCGCCTGCTCGACCTTGTCGGGATTGGCTGCGACGACCGCGTCGACGGCCGCCTCGATGGCGCCGGTATCCGTCACCTGCCTGAGGCCGCGCGCCTCGACGAGCTCCCTCGGATCTCCCGCCTCCGTCCACATCACGTCGAACAGATCCTTGGCGATCTTGCCGGAAATCGTGCCGTCGGCGACGAGGTCGACGAGGCCGCCGAGGCGCTCCGCCGAGATCGGGCTCTCCTCGATCGACAGGCCTTCCTTGTTCAGCCGGCCGAACAGTTCGTTGACGATGAAGTTCAAGGCCTGCTTGGCGTCGCGTCCGCGCGCCACCGTTTCGAAGTAGTCGGCGGAGGCGCGCTCCGCGACCAGCACGCCGGCGTCGTAGAACGAGATCCCGTACTCGGCCACGAAGCGCGCCCGCTTCTCGTCCGGCAGTTCCGGCAGCCCCGCCCGGATCGCCTCGACCGTCGCCGGATCGAGTTCGAGCGGCAGGAGGTCGGGGTCGGGGAAGTAGCGGTAGTCGTGCGCCTCTTCCTTCGAGCGCATCGAGCGCGTCTCGCCGGCGCGGGCATCGAACAGCCGCGTCTCCTGGCTGATCGTGCCACCGTCCTCGAGGATGCCGATCTGTCGGCGCGCTTCGTACTCGATCGCCTGGCCGGCGAAGCGGATGGAGTTGACGTTCTTGATCTCGCAGCGCGTGCCGAGCGGCTCGCCCGGCCGGCGCACCGAGACGTTGACGTCGGCGCGCAGGTTGCCCTTCTCCATGTCGGCATCCGATGTGCTGAGATAGCGCAGGATCGCCCGCAGCTTGGTGAGATAGGCGCGCGCCTCCTCCGACGAGCGCAGGTCCGGCTTGGAGACGATCTCCATCAGCGCGACGCCCGAGCGGTTGAGGTCGACGTGGCTCATCGTCGGGTGCTGGTCGTGCAGCGACTTGCCGGCGTCCTGCTCGAGATGGATGCGCTCGACGCCGACTCGGACCTGCTCGCCCTTCGGCAGGTCGACGAGGATCTCGCCTTCGCCGACGATCGGGTGCTTGTACTGCGAGATCTGATAGCCCTGCGGCAGGTCGGGGTAGAAGTAGTTCTTGCGGTCGAACACCGAGCGCAGGTTGATCGCCGCCTTCAGGCCGAGGCCGGTGCGCACCGCCTGGCGGACGCAGACCGCGTTGATCACCGGCAGCATGCCCGGCATCGCCGCATCGACGAGCGAGACGTGGGCGTTCGGGGCGCCACCGAAGGCGGTCGAGGCGCCGGAGAACAGCTTCGAGTCCGACGTCACCTGGGCATGGACCTCCATGCCGATGACGACCTCCCAGTCGCCGGTCGCACCCGGGATCAGGTTCTCCGCTCGCGTCTCACGCACCGCACCGCTCCGTTGGCTGTCCGGCGGTCATGCCCGCCTCCACTGTGCCGATTGACGATCTTTCACCGCCCCGGTCAAGCCGCCCGCCGCCGCGTTCGCCCTGATCCGGGGCCTCGGGAGCCGCGGCGGCCAGATCCTTGGCTTGGTCGAGGGAGCGGGGCGAGCGAAGGGCTCCAAAAAAGCAAGCGGGCCGCCGTGGTGTTCGCCGCGCGGCCCGAAGCTTGGCAAGGGCAGATCACCGCCCCAAAAAGAGAAAGAGCCCGGCGGGAGGACCCGCCGGGCTCGATCGAAGATCAGACTTGCGTCAGATCCGCAGTGTCGGATCAGAAGGAGCGCTGAACCCGGAACGTGCCGACCAGCATGTCCTTGTCCTGCTTGCCGCGACCATCCGGCTGCATCGTCTTGTACTGCAGCTCGAAGCCCGTCTCGAGGCCGGCCACCGGGGTAAAGACGATGTTGCCCTGGACGTCCCAGTTCGAGAAGTCGAAGCGCTTGCCCGGGACGTCGACGTCCAAGTACGACACGCCGAAGCCCGAGGACACGTTCGGCGCCCAGAAGTGCTGGAAGCCGGCCGCGATCGACCAGGCGCTGGTCAGATCGAGGTTGCCGCTGCCCGGGAAGATCCGGGCGTCAGCCTGGCCGTTGCCGCCCGGGCCCCAGGCGTTCGGAGCGACGTAAGACACGGCGCCGCTGGAGTAACCGGCCTGCAGACCGAAGGTGTCGCCTTCGGCAAGCATCGGAAGGTTGACGACGACGCCAGCCGCGATCGCCCAGCCGAGCTCGCCGCTGTCGGTGCCGGCGCGGTTCGAGCGAACCTCGTGCAGCGCACCCATCAACTGAGCCGAACCCCAGCCCTGATCGACGCGGAGGTTACCGACCAGGTCGGGCCACCGAACGCCGCCGTAGTTCGTCTTGATGAAGCCGGACCCGGGACGATCCCAGATGAAGCCCTGGCGGTAGGTGTTGTCTTCGATCGAGACCGAGGCCGAGAAGCCGTTGCCGAAGGCGAAGGTGTAGGCCGCCATCAGCGTGTTCTGGTCGGAGTGAGCCGGCTCGAACGGAGCGAAGAAGCCCGGGGTCTGGTAGAAGTCGAAGAACGAGTAGGCCTTACCGAAGGTGAGGCCACCGAACTGGATGAACGCCTGGTCGAGGTTGACCGTCGAAGCGCCACCGGTGCTCGTCTGGGTCTGGATCTCGAGCTGAGCGAACGTGCGCAGCAGGCCGTACTCGGTGTTGGTGCGCGAGTCCGAATAGAAGTACGCACGAGCGCGGAAGTTGTACGCGTTCTGATTGCGCTTCTGGTAGTTCACGCCACCGAAGTTGCCCTGGCCGGTGATCGCGAAGCGATAATCGGCGCGGACGCGGCCGCGGATCTGGAAGCAGGTCTCGGTGCCGGGGACGTAGAGGAAGCCCGTGCCGAACGCGTCGCAGACGCGAACGTAATCGACCGGCTCCGGAGCGACCGCGAGGTCGGCAGCCTGCACACCGGTCACGGCCAGCGCACCGGCCACGCCCAGGACGACGCCTTTCATGTTCATCTTTAGATCTCCATCATCTCGTCTTGGCAGCTTCGGCTTTCGGTTCCGGAGACCGGAGGGCGATTGCGTGGGCTGTGACCGTTGCGCGAAGCGGTTGGTCTGTTTGTGTCCGTGGCGGCGAACCGTTGAAGGACACGCGTTGACCGGTCCGCTCCGGTCGGTCCGAACATACCCACGGCCGCTTCCGCTTCAATCGCAAAGACGGGATTGTGGCCGTCGCGGGGGGTGTTCTGGGGGCAGTGTTGCGGCAACGCCACAGAAGCGCCCCCGCCAGGCCTCCGAAACCCCGCGAGGGCCCGGATTTCTTCACGTTTCCTTAACTCTCGGCGCCCTTTCGAGCCCCTTCGCGCGCCGCGTCAGGGGGCGGCTCGGACCGGTTCGCCGCTTTCAGGCCGCGATTTTCCCGCGCCGTCGGCACGATCCGGCCCGATTCGGGGCGGGGTCGGGCAGACAATCCAGGTTGGGGGGGCGGGGCCGACAGCCGCCGGCCCCCGGCGTGCCAGCTGCCCCGCCGCCGCCAGGCGATGGCACACCGGATCCTCGCGGCTTCGCCGACGCGGGAGGCGGCAGGAGACCGTCGTCGCTCCCCGGCGGCCCTCAGGCGTCGGCGAGCGCCGCTTCCACGGCGGCGTTCGCCGCTTCGGCCCGGGCGCCGTCGGGCCCGCCCGCCTGCGCGAGGTCCGGCCGGCCGCCGCCGCCCTTGCCACCGAGCGCCTCGGAGGCGCGGCGGACGAGCGCGACGGCGTCGAATCGGCCGAGGAGATCGTCTGTGACGCCCACCACAACCGCCGCCTTGCCGTCCTCGGCGACGCCGACGACCGAGACGACACCCGACCCGACGGCGCGCTTGGCGTCGTCGGCCACCGTCTTCAGGTCCTTCGGGGCGATGCCGGTGACGACCCTGCCGAGAAAGCGCGTTCCGGCGACATCCTTGGCGGCCGGCGCTCCCGCCTCGCCGCCGCCGAGCGCGAGCTTGCGCCGCGCCTCGACGAGGTCGCGCTCCAGCCGGCGCCGCTCCTCGACGAGGGTCTCGGCACGTGCCAGGAGCTCGTCCGGCGTCGCCTTGAGAATCTGCGCGAGGCCGCGGACGCGGCGGTCCTGCTCGGCGAGATAGTGACGCGCCGCCGCACCGGACAACGCCTCGACGCGGCGCACGCCGGCGGCGACGCCGGCCTCCGCCACCACCGTCACGAGGCCGATGTCGCCGGTGCGCTCGACGTGCGTGCCGCCGCACAGTTCGGTGGAGTAGGACGCGCCGCTGTCGTCGTGCGCCATCGAGACGACGCGCACCTCGTCGCCGTACTTCTCGCCGAACAGCGCCATGGCGCCGGAGGCGATCGCCTCGTCCACCGCCATCAGCCGCGTCGTCACCGGTGCGTTCTGCAGCACCGCGGCGTTGGTCAGTTCCTCGACGCGCACGAGTTCGGCCGCATCGACGGGCACGGGGTGCGAGAAGTCGAAGCGCAGCCGGTCCGGCGCGACGAGCGAGCCCTTCTGTGCCACGTGGCGGCCGAGCACGGTGCGCAGCGCCGCGTGCAGAAGGTGCGTCGCCGAGTGGTTGGCCCGGATCGCCCGCCGGCGCGCCCCGTCGATCGCGAGGTCGACGGCGTCGCCGACCGACAGCGTCCCCGCGTCGACCGTGAGGCTGTGAACGAACAGGCCGTCCGCCTTCTTCTGGGTGTCGGTAACGTGCGCCGTCAGGCCGGGGGCGCGCGCCGTGCCGGTGTCGCCGACCTGGCCGCCGGATTCGCCGTAGAACGGCGTCTGGTTGAACACCACGAGGCCGCTCTCGCCGGCCTCGAGGTGCGCCACCGCGGCGCCCTCGCGGACGATCGCCGTCACCACTGCTTCGGCACGCTCGGTGGTGTAACCGAGGAACTCCGTCGGGCCGACACGGTCCTTGACGCCGTACCAAACCGTCTCGGTGGCCGACTCGCCCGAGCCCGCCCAGGCGGCGCGCGCCTCGGCGCGCTGGCGCTCCATCGCCGTCCGGAAGCCCTCGGTGTCGACGGCGAGGCCGCGGCCGCGGAGCGCATCCTCGGTGAGGTCGAGCGGGAAGCCGTAGGTGTCGTAGAGGCGGAAGGCGGTCTCACCGTCGAGGGCGGCGCCGGGCACCAGGCGCGCGGTCGCCTCGTCGAGCAGCGTCAGCCCGCGCTCGAGGGTGCGGCGGAAGCGGGTCTCCTCGAGCTTCAGCGTCTCGGCGATCATCGCCTCGGCGCGCAGGAGCTCGGGGTAGGCGCGCCCCATCTCCCGCGTCAGCGCCGGCACCAGCCGCCACATCAGCGGCTCGCGCGCGCCGATCAGCTGCGCGTGGCGCATGCCGCGACGCATGATGCGTCGCAGAACGTAGCCGCGGCCTTCGTTCGACGGCATGACGCCGTCGGCGATGAGGAAGCTCGCGGCGCGCAGGTGATCGGCGATCACCCGGTGGCTCGCCCGGTGCGGACCGTCGGCGGGGACATCGGTGATGTCCTCGCACGCGCGGATGAGGGCGCGGAACAGGTCGATGTCGTAGTTGTCGTGCACCCCCTGCAGGACGGCGGCGACGCGCTCGAGCCCCATGCCCGTATCGATCGACGGGCGCGGCAGCGGCACGCGCGCGCCGGGCACCTGCTCGTACTGCATGAAGACGAGATTCCAGATCTCGATGAAGCGGTCGCCATCCTGGTCGGGCGAGCCCGGCGGCCCGCCGGGGATCGACGGCCCGTGGTCGTAGAAGATTTCCGAGCACGGACCGCACGGGCCGGTGTCGCCCATCGCCCAGAAATTGTCGCTGGTGGCGATCTTGATGATGCGCCGCTCGTCGATGCCGGCGATCTTGCGCCAAAGCTGGCCGGCGTCCTCATCCTCGGCATAGACGGTGACGACGAGGCGGCCGGGATCGAGGCCGAACTCCTTCGTCACCAGCCGCCAGGCGAGCTCGATGGCGCGCTCCTTGAAGTAGTCGCCGAACGAGAAGTTGCCCAGCATCTCGAAGAAGGTGTGGTGCCGGGCGGTGTAGCCGACATTGTCGAGGTCGTTGTGCTTGCCGCCGGCGCGCACGCACTTCTGGGCGGTGACGGCGCGCGGCACCGGGCGCGTCTCGAGGCCGGTGAAGACGTTCTTGAACTGCACCATCCCGGCATTGGTGAACATCAGCGTCGGGTCGTTGCGCGGCACGAGCGAGCTCGACGGCACCACCTCGTGGCCTTCGCGCGCGAAGTAGTCCAGGAACGCACTGCGGATCTCGTTCACGCCGCTCATCGACAACCCTCTCGCGGCGACGCGCGCCGGCTCCCTCCGGCGGCCGCGGCCGCCACCCGTCCGTCATCTGCCCGCGCACGCGGCGGGGCCTCAGAGGCGCCGCCGGCGGGCCGGCGGACGGCGGGTTTTAGCGTCGCCGCCGCCGGCTGTCACGCCCGGGCGACGGCGAGGGGCGGGGCACGGCGGCGAGCGCCGCCGGACGGCACGGAAGCGGGCGGCCAGGCGACGCGCCAAGGGGCGCGCCGCCGGTCTCACAGGTCGGCCGGGGGACCGTCGTCCTCGGGCTCGGGCGCGCCCTTGCCGACGATGCGGTCGGCGATCAGCCCGGCGTTCTGGCGGATCGCCGCCTCGATCGTCTTGGCGACGTCGGGGTGGTCGCGCAGGAACTGCTTGGCGTTCTCGCGACCCTGGCCGAGGCGCTGGCTGTCGTAGGAGAACCAGGCGCCGGACTTCTCGACGATGCCGGCCTTGACGCCGAGATCGACGAGTTCGCCGACCTTGGAGACGCCCTCGCCGTACATGATGTCGAACTCGACCTCGCGGAACGGCGGGGCGACCTTGTTCTTCACCACCTTGACGCGGGTCTGGTTGCCGACGACCTCGTCGCGATCCTTGATCGCGCCGATGCGGCGGATGTCGAGGCGCACCGAGGCGTAGAACTTCAGGGCGTTGCCGCCGGTGGTGGTCTCGGGGCTGCCGAACATCACGCCGATCTTCATGCGGATCTGGTT
>CALRZT010000019.1:0-27299 GCA_943372725.1 Pseudoxanthobacter soli DSM 19599 | reverse complement strand
GAGTGGGTGACGAAGAGGACGGTGACGCCGGTCTGCTCGTGGATGGCGGCGAGCTCCATGTTGAGGCGGTCGCGGGTGATCTGGTCGAGCGCGCCGAACGGCTCGTCCATGAGCAGGACGCGTGGCTCGGTGGAGAGCGCCCGGGCGATTGCGGCGCGCTGGCGCATCCCGCCGGAGAGCTGGCGCGGCCAGGCGCGCTCGAAGCCCTCCAGACCGACGAGGCGCATCAGCTCGCGGCCGCGCGCCTCGCGGGCGGCGCGGTCGACGCCGCGCAGTTCCAGCGGCAGGACGACGTTGTCGAGGATGCGCCGCCACTCCGGCAGGGCGGGGTCCTGGAAGACGAAGCCGATCTGGCGGGCGAGGCGGGCGGCCTTCGGGGTGGCACCGCCGACGGTGACGGTGCCAGCGGTGGGGGCGAGCAGGTCGGCGACGATGCGCAGCAACGTGCTCTTGCCGCAGCCCGACGGGCCGATGAGCGAGACGAAGCTGCCCTTGGCGACGGCGAGCGAGACGCGGTCGAGGGCGCGCAGGCCGGCGGCGCCGCGGTCACCAGCATAGACGAGCGAGACGTCGCGGACGTCGACGACCGGGGCGTCCGCCGGGGGTGCCGGGGCGGGGCGGGCCTCAGCCATCGGCGAGCCTCGCGAGCGTGGTGGCGAGCACGCGGGCGGCGAGCACGATGTGCTCGGCTTCGGCGTGCTCGGACGGGTGGTGGCTGACGCCACCGCGGCAGGGGATGAAGAGCATGGCGGTGGGGCAGACCCGGGCGAGCGAGCGCGCGTCGTGGCCGGCGGCGGAGAAGACGTCGATCGCCGGGGCACCGAGGGCGGCGGCGGCGTCATTGAGGGTGCGGCGGAGGCCCTCGTCGAAGGCGACGGAGCGGGCGTGGGCGATCTCGCGGACGTCGACGGCGCAGGGGCCGGCGTTGGCGCGCAGCGTGGCGGGGATGGCGGTGCCGAGGCGGTCGAGAACGGCGTCGTCGGCCTGGCGGACGTCGATCGAGAAGAAGGCTTCCGCCGGGATGACGGAGGGGGCGTTCGGCTTCACCTCGAACAGGCCGACGGTGAAGAGGGTGTCGGACGCAGCCCGGGTGAGGTCCTCGAGGGCGGCGATCATCCGCATCGCCGCCATCAGGGCGTCGCGACGGTCGGCCCGGGCGGTGGTGCCGGCGTGGGCCGCTTCGCCGGTGACACGGACGCGGTAGCGGCGGGTGCCCTGGATGCCGGTGGCGATCCCCAGCGGCACGCCGGCCTGTTCCAGCACGGTGCCCTGCTCGATGTGGGCCTCCAGGAAGGCGTGGGCTGTGCCGGGCAGCGGGCGCAGGGGCACGTTGTGGTCCGCGGCCAGCACTGCCGCTACGGCCTCGCCGACGGTGATGCCGGCGGCGTCCGTGATCGGCAGGATTTCGTCAGCGGTCTTCAGGCCCGCATAGGCCTCCGAGCCCATCATGCCGGGGGCGAAGCGGCAGGCCTCCTCGTTCATCCAGGCGACCACCTCGATCGGTCGCTTCGGGCGGATGCCGGCGGTCTGGATCGCCTCGACGGCGGCGAGCGCCGTGAGCACGCCGACGGTGCCGTCGAAGCGGCCGCCGGTCGGCTGGCTGTCGATGTGCGAGCCGGCGAGGACCGGAGCGTCGTCGGTGCGGCCGGGCAGGCGCAGGAACAGGTTGGCGAGGGCGTCGGTGGCGGGCTCGAGGCCGGAAGCGCGGCCCCAGGCGACGAGCTCGGCCCGCGCCGCGATCTCCGCCTCCCCCAGCGCCGGCCGGTCGACGCCGCCGTCCGCCCGCGCGCCGTGGCGGGCGAGGGCGTCGAGGCGGGCCAGCAGCTGGCCGGCATCGACGTGTGCGGCCGGGTCGTCGGTCGCGAGGGCGGCGGCGGCGGTCATTTCGTCCGCATGATCTGCGCCGGGTCGGCGCGCGGGTCGCGGGGTCCCCAGCGGTTGGCTGCGACCTGGGCGAGGAACTCGGCGACGAAGGTGTTGAAGAGCGCGGGCTCTTCCAGGTTCAGCGTGTGGCCGGTTTTCGGGAAGACGGCGAGGCCGGAGCGCGGGATGGTGCGTTTGAGGAAAATCCCCGGCTGCAGGCAGTGGTCGTCCTCGTCGCCGACGAGGATCAGCACCGGCAGGTCGAGGCGGCGGAACTGGTCCTCGAGATCGTAGAGGGACGGCCGCTTCGCCTGCACGCCGCGCATGGTGTTGGCGGCGCCGCGGGCATCGTGCTTCGCGAGCCGCTCGGCGAACAGCCGCCAGCCGGCTGGGTCCTTTGCCTGGAACTGCACGCGCGAGGCGCCCTCGGCATAGACGGGGGCGAAGGCGGCGGAGCCCTGGCTCTCGAAATTGTCGGCGACGGTGTTGGAGATGCCCTGGAAATAGGCCTCGTGGGCCTTCTCGGCGCCGTAGCCGGCACCGGCGGCGACGATGGACAGCAGCCGTCCGGGATGGCGCAAGCCGGCGTGCAGGCAGGCGAAGCCGCCCATCGACAGGCCGACGATGTGGGCCTTGTCGATGCCGGCGGCGTCCATCACCGCGATGATGTCGTCGGCGGCGCGGGCCTGGCTGTAGGACGAGACGTCGGCGGGGATGTCCGACGGCGGATAGCCGCGGGCGGCATAGGTGATGCAGCGATGGCGGCGGGCGAAGGCCGCCACCTGCGGCTCCCAGCTCCAATGGTTGCCGCCGAACTCGTGCACGAAGACGATCGGCACGCCCTCGCCGACGCTGTCGTAGAAGAGGCGGACGCCGTCGTCGGTGGTGGCGAAGGGCAAGGGCTGCTCCCTCAGATGATCGAGCGGCGGGAGGAGATGCCGCCGTCGACGGTGATGATGGTGCCCGTCGTGTAGGCCGAGCGGTCGGAGGCGAGGAACAGCACGAGGTCGGCGATCTCGCGCACCGTCGCCGGCCGCTTCAGCGGATAGCGCTCGACGAGCTCGCCGAAGCGGGCCTCGTCGCCGAGCCAGCTCTTCGCCCGCTTCTTCAGCATCGCATAGATGCGGTCGGTGTCGACCGGGCCGGGATTGATGCCGACGACGCGGACACCATCGTCGAGGCTGTAGCCGCCGAGCGCCCGGGTGAAGGCCATCAGGCTGGCGTTGCCGGTGGTGCCGGCGATGTACTCGGGGTCGAAGATCTCGCCGCCGTTGCCGATGTTGTTGACGATGACGCCGGCGCCGCGGGCCTTCATGCGGGCGTAGTAGGCGCGGCAGAGGTTGATGTAGCCGAAGACCTTGAGCTCCCAGCCCTGGCGCCAGCGCGCCTCGTCGACGTCGGCGAGGTTGCCGCTCGGGATGCTGCCGGCGTTGTTGACGAGGATGTCGACGTCGCCGGCGGCGGTGACGACGTCCTCGACGGCGCCGTCCTGCGTGAGGTCGAGCGGCTGGATGGTGACCGTGACAGGGTGGGCAGCGACAATCTCCTCACGGAGTGCGGCGAGGCGGTCGCCGGCGCGGGCGACGAGGTGGAGGTCGCATCCCTCCTCGGCGAACGCCCGGGCGAGGCCCTCGCCGATGCCTTGCGACGCGCCGGTGATCAGCACGCGCCGTCCCGTCAGTCCGAGATCCATCGATCAACTCTCCGTCGGCTTGCTGCCGGTCTCGTGATGGGGCCGCGGCGGGAGGGGCCGCGGGTCTGGGGTCAGAACAGCTTGGCGCCGGTGGGGGCCTTGCGGGCCTCGTCGAGGGCGGCCGGCAGCGCCTCGATCAGCGCGTCGGCCCATTGGGCGGGCACGCTGGTCGAGATCTTGACGAAGCGGTGGCCGAAGGCCGGCGTATGGTAGGCGCCCTGGCGGATGAGGATGTTGCGGCGGGCGAGCGCCGCGCAGATCGCCTCCGGCGATGGGGCGTCCTCGGCCGTCTCGACGACGAGGAAGTTGCCGTTCGAGCGCGGGATCGGCACCGACAGGCCGGGCAGGGCGTCCACCGCCTCGACGATGCGGCGCTGGTTGTCGCGGCTCAGGGCGAGCACGCCCGGGAACCACTCGGCCTTGATGGCGAGGCCCGCGACGGCGGCGCGCTGGGCGATCAGGCTTGAGCCGAGATTGTTCGGCGGTGCGGCGGCGAGGCGGGCGATCAGCCCGGGATCGCCGACCATCGCCCCGACGCGCAGGCCGGCGAGGCCGAGCCACTTCGAGAACGAGTAGGTGGTGATGGTGCGCTCGGGATAGAGCCGGGCGGCGAGGTGGTGGTCGTAGGCGAAGTCGCGATAGGTGCAGTCGTGGATGAGGTAGATGCCGCGGGGGCGCAGCACGTCCACGAAGCCCTCGATCTCTTCCGCCGTGGCGGCGGTGCCGAGCGGGTTGTTGGGGTCGACGAGATAGACGAGGCGCGTCTCAGGCCCGATCGCCTCGGCGAGCCGCTCCGGCGACAGCCGGTAGCCGTGCTCGGCGCCGTAGATCGGGATCTGGCGGACGGTGGCGCCGGCTTCGAGCGCGAAGTTGACCGGCCACTTCCACGTCGGGTCGGTGGTCAGCAACTCGTGGCCGGGCGACAGCAGTGTGCGGACGATGTGGTAGAGCGCCGAGACCGCCCCGTCGGTGACGTGGGCGACGGCACCCGGCAGGCCGAGGTCGGAAACGATACCAGCCCTGAGCGCCTCGAGGCCCGAGGGCGGCGCGTAGATCTGGTACTCGCCGGCGGCGATCGCGGCATGCATCGCCAGCACCACGTCGGGGTGGGCCGGCATGTGGTTGGTGTTCTGCCCCATCCAGCGGAGGCCGGGCGTCGCCACGAGGCGGTCGAAGTGGCGGTTGCGCTGCTCGAAGCCGGCGACCGGGGCGGGCTCGGCGGCGGCGCCATGCTCCGATCCAGAGGGCGTCGCGCGGGTCGGGATCGCAGCCGTCACGTCGTCCTCCGCGCCTCGGTGGATGGTCAGGCATACCAGGATCGCCGATACGCATGCCAAGTTTCCATCCGTGCTGATCGCTGTCAATCCGCCCGGCACGGGCAGTCTGTCACGGGTGGTGCGGCGGCAGTGCGCGGTGCAGCGGCGGCCAGGGCGACGGCGGCGATCGTCCGGCGCGACCGGCCCGGCCTTTGGCCGGTGGCCCGGCATGCCGCGGTCGCCCGCCGTCCCCGACGGCGCCCCGCCGGCGTCGTCCGCGGCCGCCGTGTTCGACAGCGCCGCCGGCATCGACCATTGTGCGCCGCCCCGGGCGGGGCATGGTGCGCGCCGGTCGCGGCCACGGCTTCGGACCGACGCGACCGCGCGGTCGCACGACGATGGGTGGAGCGAACGCATGAAGCCCCCGCGCAGCGACGGGCTGCGGCAATTCCTCGGGCTCGGTCTCGGCTTCGTCGGCGTGGTGATGTTCGGCGGCACGCTGCCGATGACGAGCCTGGCGCTCGCGGCCTTCGACCCGTGGTTCATCGCGCTCGGCCGCGCCGCGATCGCCGCCGTGCCGGCGGCGCTGCTGCTTCTCCTGTTCCGCCGGCCGTTCCCGCCGCGCGTCGCCCGCGGCTCGCTGGCGATCGCCGCCGCCGGCACGGTGATCGGCTTCCCGGCCTTCTCCGCCTTTGCGCTGCAGACCGTGCCGGCCGCCCACGGCGCCATCGTGCTTGGGCTCCTGCCGCTCGCCACCGCGATCGCCGCCGTCGTCATCAACGGCGAGCGGCCGCGGCGGGCATTCTGGGCGTGGAGTACGCTCGGCGCGGTGCTGGTGATCGCGATGGCGGTGCGCGACGCCGAGACGGTTCCGGGCTGGGGCGACGCCTTCTTCGTGCTCGCCGGCGCCTCGGCGGCGATCGGCTACGCCCACTACGCCCGCATCGCCCCGTGGGTGAGCGGCTGGGAATCGATCTCCTGGGCGCTGGTGCTGTCGTCGCCGCTCACCGTCACCGTCTGCGCGCTGATCTGGCGGCCGGAATACCTCGAAGCACCGCTGCCGGCGGTGCTGGGTCTCCTCTACACGGCGCTGTTTTCGGTGTTCCTCGGCTTCTTCTTCTGGAACGCCGGCATGGCGATCGGCGGCGTGGCGCGGGTGGCGCAGGTCCAACTGATGCAGACCTTCGTCACCATCGCGCTGGCGGCGCTGATCCTCGGCGAGACCGTCGGCCTGGTGACGTGGGCGTTCGCGGTGGCCGTCGCCTTCGTGGTGCTGATGGCTCGCCGCTCGGCCGGGCCGGCCCGCTAGGGGCCGGAGCCGCGGTCTGCTATTTCCTCTTCTGCCGCCTCCCGGCAGCGCCGACCCACGAGCCTGACGTCAGCGGATCCGTCCCATCCCGTCTTCACCCTCCGGGGTGGCCACGTCCAGTCGTCGAGACCGCGCCTTGCCCGATCACGAAGCCCCGTCGTCCTCGCCCTTCGAGGCGATCTGCCTGACCGCGAAGGCGCTGTTCGGGGTCACCGACGCGACCGTGCACCGGGACGGCACCGCGGCCGCTGGGGCGGCGCGGGCCTGCCTGCCCCTCATCGAGCGATGGCGGCGCGGCGATGTCGACCTCGAGGCCGGCTGCCTCGTCGTCGAGGACGCCGCGACCGAGGCATGGCTCGCGGGGCATGGGTCGTCGAGGCTGGTCGCCTGTGCGCCGGTCGATCTCGGTGAAGGCCGAGGCGCCGTCGCGCTCTGCCTCGCCGATCCGCGTCGGCGCCGCCTGACCGCCGAGGACCGCGACCGGCTCGCTGATCTTGCCGCCCTCGCCGCGCAGCTTGTGGAGGCCGAGGCGCGCGCCGCGGCAGCGCGGCAGCAGGCGGACTTCTTCCGGATGCTCGCCGAGCACTCTACCGACACCCTGGTCCGCGGCACCCTCGACGGTGTGCGCCTTTACATCTCGCCTGGGGTGCGCACCCTCCTCGGCTACGAGCCGGAGGAGATGACCGGGCGGCGGGCGCTCGAGATCACCCATCCCGACGACGCCGAGATGTTCGCACGGGTGATGGCGGACATTCGCGCCGGGCGCATCGAGCACGCCACGACGGAACATCGCCAGCGCCACCGGGACGGTCGCTGGGTGTGGATGGAGGCGCACATCCGCCTGACCCGCGCCGGCAGCGGCGAGCCCGACGGCTACGTCGTCTCGGTGCGCGACGTCTCGCACCGCAAGGCGACCGAGGCGCGGCTCGAGCACGCGGCCCTGCACGACCCGCTCACCGGCCTCGCCAACCGCACCCTGTTCCGCGACCGCCTGCACCTGGAGATCGCCCGCTGCCGCCGCAACGGCGCGCACTTCGCGCTGTTCTGGCTCGATCTCGACCGTTTCAAGGAGGTCAACGACCGTCTTGGCCACGAGGCCGGCGACAGCGTGCTGAAGGCCGTCGCCGAGCGCCTGCAGGCGGTCGTGCGGGAGGAGGATACGGTGGCGCGCATCGGCGGCGACGAGTTCGTCGTGCTGCGCGCCGCCCACGGCTCGCCCGAGGGATCGCAGACGGCCGCCGCTCTGGCGGAGCGGCTCGTCGCCGCGATGGACGATCCGGTCGACTGTGCCGGCGTGCCGGTGCGGATCGGGCTCAGCGTCGGCGTGTCATTGACGGAGGTCGAGGGGCTCGAGGCCGACCGTCTGCTGCGCGCGGCCGACCGCGCCCTCTACCGCGCCAAGGACAGCGGCCGCGGCCGCGCCGTCGTCGCCCGCTGAGGCGTCAGCGTGGCGCGCGGCGGTAGGCGGCGGGCGTCACGCCGAAGCGGGAGCGGAAGAGGTTGGTGAGGTGGCTCTGGCTGGAGAGCCCGACCTCGTAGGCGATCTCGGCGATCGGGCGTGAGGTCTCCGAGAGCAGGCGGCGGGCGCGACCGAGGCGCTGGTCGATGACGTATTGCAGCGGCGAGCGGCCGAAGCGGGCGCGGAAGGCGGGGAGCAGCGCATGCGGCGTCAGGCCCGCCACCGCGGCCAGTTCTTCGACGCTGATCTTGCCCGACAGCCGCGCCTCGACATAGTCGATCAGGGCGGCGGCGGTCTCGTCGGGCAGGCCGGCCGCCGACGCGACGGCGACGCCGTCGTAGACGGTCGCGAGATGCAGCGCGACGGCGCGGTTGAGACCGTCGGCGACCGTCGCGGCCGCCGGATCGGCGGACCGGGCGAGGGCGGCGAGACGCTCGAGGGCGCGGTAGAGGAACTCGTCACGGTGCGACAGCCGCACCCCGAACTCGACGGGCACAGCGAGCCCCGCCTCGGCGGCGAGGCGGTCCATCGTCGCCGCCGGCATCATCCAGACGGCATAGTCGAGCGTGCGGCCCTGGAACATACCGACGAAGGTGCGCCCGGCCGGCATGATCGACAGGTCGCCGGGTGCCGGCGTGTAGAGGGCGCTGACGTCGCCCACCTCGACGGCGAAGCGTCCGCCGCCGCTGCCGAGATTGACCATCACCGTGTGGTCGCGCTTCACCGCGTTCCACGCCCGTTCGCGGTCGACGGCTTCGCGGCGGATGACGAGACGGGCGAGCGGCCAGTCGGCGACGACCTCCTCGCACTGGACGTCGAGCGGAATGGGGCACTCGCCGTCGACGCCGCAGCTGTTCGGAATTTCGCCGGCGCGGACGGCATCCGGGGCGACCGGGACCTCAGCGCGCAAGAGATGCAATCGGCCGTCGTCCTGCATCGTCGTCCCCACCGTCGTCCCCCCGGCCGAGGCCCTTGATGAGAGGAGGTATGACGCGCCGTGGATTTTGCAATGGCTCCACGGAAGGTGAAAGACGCGCCGGGTCCTGCCGTGAGATGGTGATCATCGTTCGCTGTTCCGCCGGAGCGCGCCCATTCGGCGCTGCCGTGGCGGTAGCGGCCGTTGTCGTGCCGCCCGCATCGACCCCCCGCCGTGCGGGCGCGGCACCCCGTCCACCCTGCCTCAGGGAGCCTTCCGATGATCACGCTTTCCGTCAACGGCGTCGCGCACGAACTGGACGTGCCGCCCGACATGCCGCTGCTCTGGGCGCTGCGCGACACGCTCGCCATGACCGGTACCAAGTTCGGCTGCGGCCAGGCGCTGTGCGGCGCCTGCACCGTCCACCTCGACGGCACCGCCGTCCGCTCCTGCCAGACCCCGGTCGGCGACGCCGCCGGTGCGGAGATCGTCACCATCGAAGGGGCGAACGGCAAGGTCGCCGAGGCCGTGCAGGCCTCCTGGCGCGAACTCGACGTCGTGCAGTGCGGCTACTGCCAGTCCGGCCAGATCATGTCGGCGATCGCGCTGCTCTCCGACAACGCCAAGCCCACCGACGACGACATCGACGCGGCCATGGACGGCAACATCTGCCGCTGCGGCACCTACCAGCGCATCCGGGCGGCGATCCACGACGCCGCCGGCAAGCTCGCGTGAGGAGAACGGCCATGCTTCGCACCGACCTGCCCGTCAATCCGCTGACCCCCCGCCCCGCCACGCGCGGCGCCTCCCGCCGCGACTTCCTGAAGGGCACGGCGACCGTCGCCGGCGCCTTCGTGCTGGCGACCTTCGTGCCGCTCGGCCGCGGTCCGCTTGCCCAGGAAGCGGCCGCGAACGGCCCGCCGGCCGGCATCTTCGAGCCCAACGTCTTCCTGAAGATCGCCCCCGACAACACCGTCACGGTGCTGATCAAGCACTTCGAGATGGGCCAGGGCATCACCACCGGCCTCAGCACGCTCGTCGCCGAGGAACTCGACGCCGACTGGGGCCAGATGCGCTACGAGATGGCGCCGGCCAATCCCGCCCTCTACGCGAACCTGTTCTTCGGCACCTACATGGGGACCGGCGGCTCGACCTCGACCGCCAACTCGTGGACGCAGATGCGCAAGGTCGGCGCCGCCGCCCGCGCGATGCTGGTCGCTGTCGCGGCCAAGCAGTGGAACGTGCCGGCCGGCGAGATCACCGTCGCGAAGGGCACGCTCTCCCATCCGTCCGGCAAGACGGCGACCTTCGGCGAGCTCGCCGGCGCCGCGATGGCGGAGGCCGTGCCGGCCGATCCGGCGCTGAAGACCTCCGACCAGTGGACGCTGATCGGCACGCGCCTGCCCCGCCTCGACAGCTTCGCCAAGACCAACGGCACGGCCGTCTACGGCCTCGACATCCGCCGGCCGGGCATGCTGGTGGCGGTGATCCGCCGGCCGGACCGCTTCGGCGGCACGGTGAAGTCGTTCGACGCCACGGCGGCGAAGGCGGTCGCCGGCGTCGTCGACGTCGTGCAGATCCCGACCGGCGTCGCCGTCATCGCGAAGGACACCTGGTCGGCGATGAAGGGCCGCGAGGCGCTCACCGTCGAGTGGGACGACGCCAAGGCCGAGACGCGCTCGACCGACGCGATCTTCGCGAGCTACCGCGAGGAGCTGAAGAAGACCGGGCTTCCCGCCGACACCCGCGGCGACGCGGCGGCCGGCATCGCCGGGGCGGCGAAGACGACGACGGCCGAGTTCACCTTCCCCTACCTCGCCCACGCGCCGATGGAGCCGATGAACGGCGTCATCCAGCTGACCGACGAGGGGGCGGAGATCTGGTCGGGCAGCCAGTTCCCGAGCATCGACCTCTACGTCACCTCGGCCGTCCTCGGCATCAAGCCGGAGCAGGTGAAGATCAACATCCTGATCTCCGGCGGCAGCTTCGGCCGGCGCGCCGTGCCGAACGCCGACTGGACCTTCGAGCTCGCGGCGGTCGCCAAGGCGTTCGGCCGGAAGGACCCGGTCCAGCTCGTGTGGACGCGCGAGGACGACATAAAGGGCGGCTACTACCGGCCGATGTTCCTGCACGCGGTGGAAGCCGGCCTGACGGCGGACGGCAAGATCGCCGGCTGGCGCCACAAGGTGATCGGCAAGTCGATCTTCCTCGGCACCGCCATGGAGCAGATGGTGGTGCACGACGGCGTCGACGACACCAGCGTCGAGGGCGTCAAGGGCAGCCCCTACAAGATCCCGCACTTCGCGGTCGAGGCCTACAACCCGACCTCCGAGGTGCCGGTGCTGTGGTGGCGATCGGTCGGCAACACCCACACCGCCCAGGTGATGGAGACGATGATGGACGAGCTCGCGACCATGGCCGGTCGCGACGCCGTCGAGTTCCGCCTCGAGCTCCTCGCCGAGCATCCGCGCATGGCCGACGTGCTGAAGCTCGCCGCCGAGAAGGGCGACTGGGGCAAGCCGATGCCGGCCGGCAAAGGCCGCGGCATCGCCGTGCACGAGAGCTTCGGCACGCGGGTGGCGATGGTCGCCGAGGTGACGGTGGACGGGGCGGACATCAAGGTCGACCGCATCGTCGCCGCCATCGACTGCGGCATCGCGGTCAACCCCGACATCATCGCCGCCCAGGTGGAAGGCTCCGTCGGCTTCGCGCTGTCGTCGGTGCTGCGCAACGCCATAACGCTGACCGACGGCGTCGTCGACCAGTCGAACTTCGACGGCTTCGAGCCGACGCGGATGTCGGAGATGCCGGTGGTCGAGGTGCACATCGCCAAGGTCGACGCGCCGCCGTCGGGCATCGGCGAGCCGGCGGTGCCGTTGCTCGCCCCGGCGATCGGCAACGCCGTGTTCCAGGCGACCGGCAAGCGCCTGCGCTCGCTGCCCTTCGACCTCGGCACGGTCGGCTGAGGCGGGGCGTGACGGGGCGGGCCGACCGGCCCGCCTGACCGCCAGAAACAAAACGGGCGGGCCGCGATGGCCCGCCCGTTTTCGTGTCCGTCGAGCGGTGCGCCGCTCAGAGCTCGAATTCGAGCGCCTGCTGCACCTTGATGGCGGTGCGATCGCCGTCGTTGTCGATGATGGTACCGATGCCGCGGCCGTCGTCGATCTCGACGTTCTTGGCGCCGCGGAGCACGACGCGGAAGGTCTCGTCGCCCTCGGCCTTCAGGTCGCCGAGGATGCCGATCTTGATGGTCTTCTCGGTCTCGCCGGGGTCGAACTTCACCCGGCCGGTCTTGACGACGTAGTCGTCGCCGTCCGCCGTCTCGCCGACGATCTTGTAGTCGACCTTCACCTTCTCGTCGCTGGCGTGCGAGAGCGTCACGTCGAACTCGGCCTTCGAGTTCTGCGGCTTGCTCGATTCCGGCCAGTCGAACATCAGGTCCTGCAAGCCCTCGAGCTTGTTCTGGTGCACGCTCGTCCAGTCGTCCTTCAGGATGCCGCCGGTGTCGCCGGAATTCGGGTTCCACGACCAGAACGTCCAGTTGATGCCGGCGTCGTTCGCCCCGGCGTCGCCGTCGGCGTCGAAGTCACCCGACAGATAGGCGGTGATCTTCTCGAACCAGGCGATGTCCTTCGGGTCGGTGAGGCGGCTGCCGAACTCGCCGAGAAGCACCGGACCGATCTTCTCCTCGTGGATGTAGCCCCAGAACTCCTTGAACTTCGCGGTCAGGTTGTCCGGGAAGTCCTTGTCGGAGAACCAAGGCTGCTCGTAGATCGAGTTCGGGTAGTCGTGCGCCGAGTAGACGACCTTGCCGTCCTGCTTGAGGTCGATCGGCCGCTCGGCGACGCCCTTCAGGTTGCCGCCCCACCAGTAGCTGCCGTCATCGTTGGCGACGCCCTCGACGAAGATCAGCCAGTCGTCGTTGACGGAATGGATGGCGTTGCCCGCCCGCTCGGCGGCGGCCGCCCAGTCGGTCGCGCCGCCGCCGCCCCAGGTGGCCGCGTGCGGCTCGTTGTGGAGGTCGGCGCCGATCACCGCGGTGTCGCCGGCATAGCGGTCGGCGAGCATCTTCCAGGTGTCGATCCAGTCCGCCTCGCTGTGGTTCGCGTCGTACCAGAGCCCGTTCTCCGAGGCGCCGGCGCCGGCGGCGGGCCGGTGGTGGTCGAGGATGACCTTGAGGCCGATCTCGCCGGCGTACTCGATGACGCGGTCCATGATCTCGAGGCCGGTGAGGCCTCGCAGCTCCGGATTGAGGTCGTAGTTGATGCCGCTCGGCATCGCCCCGTCGAACAGGTCCTGGGAGAACGGCAGCCGGATGGTGTTGAAGCCGAGCTCCCCCATCTGGTCCATCATGTCCTCGAGGTTGCGGGCGTGCAGCCCGTCCGGCGCGAAGCGGCCGGATTCGAGGCCGAACCAGTTGACGCCGGCGAGCTTCACGGCGGTGCCGGCCTCGTCGACGATCTGGTTGCCCTTGGTCGACAGGAAGCCGACCGGCCCGGTGACGGTGACGACGTCGCGCTCCAGCACCGAGGCGTCGCCGATCGAGACGGTCGGCTCGTTCGCCTGCGGGCTATCGGCGGGGGCCTCGTCGGCGGCCGGGGCGGTCGCGACCGCGTGGGCGTCGGCGATCGTCGCGCCGACGGGGCCGGCGAGCGTCAGCGACAGCACGTCGAGGTCCTCCGCCGAGGGGGTGACGAGGACGGTCTTCTCGGTCTCGCCCGGCGCGAAGGTGAGCGTGCCGGCGGTCGAGAGATAGTCGTGGCCGAGGATGGCGGTGCCGCCCTCGGTGGCGAAACCGACCTTCACCGTCGCGTCCGACGGGGCCGACAGCGACACCGTGAACGAGGCAACGGGCAAGCCGTCGGCGCCGTCGATGATCAGCGCATCCTCGACCGAGATCGCCGGCGGAGCATCCTCCACCACGACGGTCTCGCCGTTGACGGTGAACCCGTCCGGCTCGCCGATCGGGCCGGTGTGGGCGCTCTCGAAGCCGAAGCTGACGGTCTCGCCGGGGGCGAGGCGGCTCGCCCAGTCCGGCGCGCTGACCGTGTAGCGGTCGCCCTCGCGGCTGACGAGCGTGCCGTTCCAGATGTTCGTAATATCGAACGGTGCATCGAAGCCGATCGTCCACCCGCTGGCGGGCCGGTCACCCGTGTTGGTGATCGACATCGACGCGACGAACCCGGTGGACCAGCGATCGTCGACGGTGAATGTTATAGAATAACCCAAGGTTGAACCTCGTCAGCGTCATGGGTTACTTGCACCCGCGCTCGTTCGACGTCGCATCGGCAAGCAGTCCGGCGGAACTAGCCTCGGATCGTGTCGGCTTCGGGATGCGATCGGCGCGGAAGTGTGGCGGGGTGCCGCATTTCAGGCGCAATGCGTGCGCCTCGTGGGCCGCCGACGGGCCTCAGCGGGAGAGCGCCCGCGTCGCCTCGTCGAGGCCGTCCAGCGTCATCGGATACATCCGCCCGCCGACGAGGTCGCGGATCATCGCGACCGAATGGGTGTAGGCCCAGTGGCGTTCCGGCAGCGGGTTGATCCAGGCGAGCCTGGGGAAGGCGCGCGCCAGCCGCTGCAGCCAGACGGCGCCGGCCTCCTGATTCCAGTGCTCCACGGCGCCGCCGGGATGGCTGATCTCGTAGGGCGACATCGAGGCATCGCCGACCACGACGACCCGCGTGTCCGGCGGGAAGGTACGCAGCACCTCGGCCGTCGGCGTCTGCTCGCTGCGCCGCCGCCGGTTCGACTTCCACAGCCCCTCGTAGAGGCAGTTGTGGAAGTAGTAGTGCTCGAGGTGCTTGAACTCCGAGCGGGCGGCGGAGAACAGCTCCTCCACCACGCGGACGTGGTCGTCCATCGAGCCGCCGATATCGAGCAGCAGCAGCACCTTCACGGCATTGTGACGCTCCGGCCGCATGCGCACGTCGAGGAAGGCGCGCCGCGCCGTGGCGCCGATCGTCCCCTCGAGGTCGAGCTCCTCGGCCGCGCCGGTGCGGGCGAAGCGGCGCAGCCGCCGGAGCGCGATCTTGATCGCCCGCGTGCCGATCTCCACCGTGTCGTCGAGGTCCTTGAACTCGCGCTTCTCCCACACCTTGACGGCCCGGCGCTGGCCCCCGGGCCCGCCGATGCGGATGCCCTCGGGGTTGTAGCCGCCGTGGCCGAAGGGTGAGGTGCCGCCGGTGCCGATCCACTTCGAGCCGCCCTGGTGGCGGCCCTTCTGCTCGGCGAGGCGCTCCTTCAGCGTCTCGAGGAGCTTCTCGAGCCCGCCGAGCGCGGCGATCTTCGCCTTGTCCTCCTCCGACAGCCAACGCTCGGTGAGCTTGAGGAGCCACTCCGTCGGCACCTCCGCCTCGACCGCCTCCGGCAGGGTGTCGAGCCCCTTGAAGACGTGGGCGAAGACGCGGTCGAACTTGTCGACGCGCGTCTCGTCCTTGACGAGGCAGGTGCGCGCCAGGAAGTAGAAGTCCTCGACCCGTTTCCCGGCGAGGTCGGCCTCGGTGGCCTGAAGCAGCGTCAGGTACTCGGTGATCGACACCGGCAGCCCGGCGGCGCGCAGTTCGCCGAGGAAGGTGATGAACATGAGACCCGTGCGCTCCGCGTGATGGGGCGGATGGTAGGGGATGGGGCGGGAGCGGGGAAGGCGGCGGTGGGCGGGTCGATGCTTTCCTGGCGCGACGAGGAGTTTGCGGCGCTGCGCAGGACGGCTGCGGCCACCGCCGGGCGCTGGCCGGACTACTCCGAATATTGCCGGCTGCGGGAGCGCGGCGAGCGGTGGCAGTCCCTCGCCGTGCTCGAGCGCTTCCTCACCGCCGTCGTGGCTCTGGACTTCTCTGTGCGTCGAGATCTCGTCGTCTGGCTGTTCGAGCAAGACACGGCCCTCGGGAGATACTGGGAACTGACCCCCTGGCGGTCGACGTCGATGCTCTGCCCACGCCCACTGCACGACCGACTGATCGATCCGACGCTCCAGGAGTGGATCGAGCGGGAGCCGACGGTCGCGCAGCCCCGGCTGATGGTGGGCACCGTCGAGGCGTTGCGCGCTGCTTACGACCTAGATCCGACGAATGATGAGGTCGGGCACCGTCTGCTTCGACGCTACGAGGGAATCTTCGACTTCTACCTGCACGAGATGCCCCAGGGCTACCTCGGCGGCCAGCCGCGCGAAGACCTCGCCTTCCTGGTCTGGGCGCGCCCGATCGCGTGCGGCATCGGTGACGCTGAACGGCGCGCTTTCCACCTGCGCTGGCTCGACCGCGCCATCGCCCTGACGAAAAGCTACGCCGACTATCTCGCCGACGGCGGCCCCGCCAAGCAGCCGAGCTTCGCGGTCTGGGCGCGCTCGCGGGGACGGCCGGCGTCGCTGGGCGACTGATGGCGGGATAGTATATGCGTGCCGGCTCCCCCTCCTGAGGGCCGTCGCCGCCCTCGGCCTTCCGCCGCGCGGCAAGGTGCTTGCCCCAACGCCCGCAACGCGCTTCCCTGCTGCCGGGTGACGAAATCCGGTCGCGCTGAACGAAACGGCGGGCCGAGGGGAGGGCCAGACTTTGCGCCAGACATTCGCTGCGGCAGCGGCCGCCGCTTTCTCGCTCGCGATCCTCGCGGCCCCGACCCTCGCGCGCGCCGCCGACACGCTGCCCAATCCCGGCATCGACCGCTCGCTCGCGACCAAGGACGACACCGTCGTCAAGGTGCGGCGGTCATCGAAGTCGGCGCCGGTGGAGATCGGCGGCTACGCCGTCTCGGGCGCGCTTTCCTACGCCTTCGGCAAGAAGGCCGCGTTCCTCTACGTGCCGCCGGTGATCAAGGCGAAGCCGGGAGAGGCGCTGCGCTTCAGGCTCGTCAACGAGATCGACGCACCGCCCTCGAACGTTACGGCCGCCGAGCTCGAAGGCGAGCAGATGATGGTGCCGACCGATCTCAACATGCACACGCACGGGCTGATCACGAGCCCGTGTTCGGGTCAGAAACAGGGCGACAACATCTTCCTCACCATCCAGTCCGGCTCGCTCGCCAAGCAGAGCGACGCCCATGCGGACCATGCCGGCCACGGCGGCCACGCGGGCCACGGCGCGGAGGCGGCTGCCGCCGACGGAGACATCGAGCCCCAGGCGAAGAGCGACTGCGGCAAGAGCCAGCTCGTCACCCTGAAGGGCGCGGCCGACTACCGCATCGGCGTCAAGGACAACGGCCAGAGCGGCATGTTCTGGTTCCACCCGCACATCCACGGCTTCTCGCAGAAGATGGTCAATGCCGGCCTCTCCGGCGGCATCCAGATCGGCTCGCTCTGCGACGGCAAGCACCTGCTGCCGGCCGACCAGGAGAAGCTCTGCAAGAACGGCAGCCCGCAGATCCGCGAGCGCTTCATGCTCTTGAAGGACGTGCAGCTGACCAAGATCGACGAGAAGGCGAAGACGGCCGAGCTGCGCCCCTACGACATCTTTGTTAGCTGCTCGGGCCAGGGCAAACCGATCGACTATTCGAAGGTCAAGGGCGGCTGCAAGATTGACGGCTCGGCCGGCCAGGGCAGCGATCTCTGGCTCTTCCTCGTCAACGGCGCCCGCTATCCGACAGTCGAGTTGAAGCCGGGCGCGCAGGAGATCTGGCGGATCGCCAACATCGGCGCCAACGCGTCCTACGACCTCGTGCTTCTCGACGAGGACGGCAACAAGACCGACTTCCAGGTCATCAACATCGACGGCAACTATGTCGCGAAGTCGGTGACGAAGGGCTCGCTCCTGATGATGCCGGGCACGCGCGCCGACATCGTCGTCTCCTCCGGCCGCATCGACGGCAAGGGCAAGCTGCAGCCCTTCAAGAAGGACAAGACCTTCCAGTTCGTGCAGCGCCAGGTGCTGTCGGGCACCTCCACCTATCCGGCGGTGGCGCTGGCGAAAGTGGTGATGAAGGGCGACCCGCAGGCGAAGGCGGCCGAGGTGGCGGAATTCGGCCTCGATCCGGCCACGGCGGAGGCCCGCATCGCCACCCTGATGGCCGACGACGCCGTCGGGCCGGTGGGCAAGCAGCACAAGCGCCCGGACGCCTGCAAGAACAAGAAGGGGTTGGGGAATCCGACTGTCGTCTTCAAGGACGGCACCGTCATGGGCCCGGACGAGGACCACAGCCAGAGCAGCGGCAAGACCGCGGTGATCCCGCTGCGCTTCGGCAATTCGCCCAACTTCGACAAGTTCTTCATCAACACGAACGGCCAGGGCGCCAAGGCCTTCGACATGGACCGCATCAACCTCTGCATCGAGAAGGGGTCGACGGTGCGCTTCGAGGTGGAGAATTCCTCGCCGATCTTCCACAACCTGCACATCCACCAGTCGCGCTTCATCGTCGAGAACGTGAAGTACGAGACCGGCGGCCCGGACGAGCGCCCGAACCGGGTGATGGCGGGCTTCTTCAAGGACGTGAAGGCCGGCGGCGAGATGGTGCCGGTGGAGCGTGACACCGCACCCCTGCCGGCGAGCGGCAAGGTGGTGGTGAAGGTGAAGTTCCCCGAGCAGGGCCGCTTCGTCTACCACTGCCACATCCTCATCCACGAGGACCTCGGCATGATGCAGGTGGCCGAGGTGTTCCCGTCGGAGGAGTGAGGCGGGCTCAGCTTCGGGCTGGCGGCTCGCCATAAGGCCGTGCGGGCGGCTCGCCGTCCGGCGGGGTTGTCAGCTTGGCGACGTCGCCGACGATCTCGGAAATGGTCGTGCGCTTCGTGCCGAGGAAGGGCAGCGGGCGGCAGACGTCGATGGCGGCGAGGCCGACGCGGGCGGTCATCAGCCCGTTGACGATGCCCTCGCCGAGCCGCGCCGACAGCCTGGAGGCGACCGAGCGGCCGACGATCTCGTGGACGAGCCCGTCGGTGGCGGCGAGGCCGCCGGTGACGGCGAGGTGGCCGAGGACGTGGCGGGCAAGCCGCAGGAAACCGAGCGTCCCCGGCCTGCCGCCATAGAGGATCGATAGGCGGCGCGTCAGCGAGGCGGCCTCGGCCGCCACATAGACGAGGTCGATCAGCGCCCGCGGCGACAGCGCCGTGACCACCGAGACGCGCCGTGCCGAGGCGACCACCATGGCGCGGGCGCGGGCGTCTAGGGGCGCCAGCACCTCCCGCTCGGCGAGCATCAGGAGATCGCGGCCGTCGATCACCTCGGCGAGATGGTCGGCCATGGCTGCGCGGCCGCGCGCCGTCTCCGGCCGGCCGGCGTAGAGCGTCGTCACACGGGCGACGACGGCCTCCGCCTTCGGCCGATCGTCGGCGGCAGCGGCCAAGGCGGCGTCGGCGCTGAGGGACTCGATCGCCGACAGTCGCGTCAGCGCCAGCACCTCGCGCCCGATGACGGCGAGTGCCGCCACCACGGCGAGCGCGGTGAGCACGGCGGCGAGCCAGCCGAGCCATTCGGCGCGGGTGAACAGGTCTCGGATCAGCGCGTCGAGGGCAAGCCCGAGGGCGAGCGAGACGAGGCCTCCGGTGGCCGCCGTGAACAGCGTGCCCCAGCTGACGCCGCGCCGGCGTGGCGCCGGCGGCGGTGGCGGCTCGTCCTCGGCTTCCGGCACGATCACCGGCCGGTCGCCGGAGGGCGGGACGGCACCGACGAACTCGGCCTCGTCGAGCCGGATCGCCGTCGGGCGGCGGCGGGGCGGGTCGGTGCGGGGCTCGCCGGAGCGGAATTCACTCATGCCAGCCGGTCTCCGATCAGGAACTGCAGGGCGCGGTCGAGGCGGATGTGCGGCAGGTGCAGGCGGATGCCGTCCGGGTCCGGCTCGAGCTTCGGTGGGCGGAAGCGCGGGAAGCGCAGGGTTCCGTCGCCCTCGGCGCGGCCGAACACCGCCTCGGGATCGTCCGGCAGGTCGCCGGGGAAGAGGGCGATCTCGGTGGCGCCGTCATAGACCGTGCCGTCGACACTCTCGCCGGCGATCGGCGTGCCGAGGATCGCCGGCAGGCGCTCGCCGCCACGCCGGACGGTGGCCTCCCGTGTCGCCCGCACGGCGGCGATCGCCAGCACGTCGACCTCGGCACCCGCAAACGAGGCGCGCTCGATGGCGCGGCCGACGAGGCGGCGCAGGATCGCCTCCAGCCGGTCGTGGTCGCGGTGGTGCAGGTGGTCGGCCTTGGTGGCGGCGAACAGGATGCGCTCGATGCGGCGGTCGACGAGGCGGCCGAGGAAGGACAGCCGGCCGGGGCGGAAGGCGGCGAGCACGTCGGCCAGCGTCCGCTCGAGCTCGGCGGTGGCCGCCGCGCCGCGGTCGAGGGCGGCGAGCGCGTCGACCAGCACGATCTGCCGGTCGAGACGGGCGAAGTGGTCGCGGAAGAACGGCTTCACGATCTGGGTGCGATAGGCCTCGTAGCGGCGCTCCATCAGCCCACCGAGGGTGCCGCGCACCGGCGTCCCGCCCTCCGCCAGCGGCAGCGGCGCGAAGGTCAGCGCCGGCGAGCCGGCGAGGTCGCCCGGCATCAGGAACCGGCCCGGCGGTTCGGCGGCGAGCGCCTCGGGATCGGCGCGGCGGGCGGAGAGGTGGGCCGTGAACAGGGCCGCGAGGCCGGCCGCCGCCGCCTCGTCCTCGGGTCCGGCCGCATCGGCGCCGCCGAGGGCATAGAGGAAGCGCTGCGTCTCCGGCGCCTCCGCGTGGGCGCGGGCGCGCTCGATCGCCTCGGCCGACCAGGCGGCGTAGCTGCGGTCGATCAGGGCGAGGTCGAGCAGCCACTCGCCGGGATAGTCGACGATATCGAGGTGGAGGCGGCCGCGGCCGAGGGTGCGGCCGAGGAAGGTCGCCGATTCGTAGTCGAGGGTGACGCGCAGTTCGGCGACGCGGCGGGTCGACTGCGGCCAGATGCGCGCGCCGACGAGGTCGGCGACGTGGGCCTCGTACTCGAAGCGCGGCACGGTGTCGTCCGGCTGCGGCTCGAGGCGGGCGCGGGCGAGGCGGCCCGAGGCTGCCGGCTCGAACAGGGGCAGCCGGCCGCCGCGCGTCAGCGCATGCACCAGGGAAGTGATGAAGACGGTCTTGCCCGCCCGCGACAGGCCGGTGACGCCGAGCCGCACGGTGGGCGTGCCGATCTCGATCGCCCGGTCGGCGAGGGTGGCGAGGGCGAGGCGGGCGTCGTCGCCGAGGGAGCGCAAGCTCACGAGATTGTTACTGCCTGTGCAAGGGCGGTGGCGGGGCGCACGCCGGCGCGGCGGGGGCGTCCGCCTGATGTAGGCATTCCACCGCCCGCCGCAATGCAGGCGGGGCCTGGGACCAGGCCGGGAGCCGAGCCGCGCCGACCGCCACGGCCGGACGAATCGGCGAAAATATTCCGCTGCAGTGCACAATGAAGGGAATCAGGCGCTTAGGATCGGGTCGCTCCGGGAGCCCGCAGGAGGCCTCATCCCGCATTGCAGCATGTCACCAATGTGTTGGATTTAATGAATTTTCCAGAAAGTAGCTCGTCGCGGTTGCGTCGAGGGATGCTGCCGCGGCCTCGCCCGTCGCCCCGTCCTGCACGCCGGAGTGATCATTGCGGCTTGTGCATCGCGGTAGGTTGTGTTGTCTTGCCGGCGGCGGGGGCCAATTGTTGCCCGTGTGTCGTCGGCGTTGGGTCGGTGCGCGCGGGCTCGTATGAGTGAGGAGCCCGCCGATGGCCACGGTCCCCGGTAGCGAGAACGTCGAGTTCACGCGCGAGCAGAAGCAGATCATCGCCGACTTTCTCCCCGAGAAGAACAAAGACATCAACGTCGTCGAGTTCGATCCGCGGGACGCCCCGAACTTTCCGGGCAGCGAGTACAACTACGGCATCTTCACGGTCAATTTCGGCAAGACCTATGAGATGGGTCAGAATCTCGAGGGCTTGACGCTCGGCGAGAGCGGAAATGCCAACATCATCGGCAACAACCTCGACAACCTGGTACTCGGCAACGACGGCAACAACACCGTCGACGGCGGCAAGGGCGGCGATCTGTTGTTCGGCCTGAGCGGCACGGACGACCTGTCCGGCGGCGGTGGCCGCGATTCGATCTTCGGCGGCGACGGCAGCGACTCGATCAAGGGCGACAACGGCGACGATCTGCTGCGCGGCGAGACCGGCGACGACACCATCAAGGGCGGCGGCGGCGACGACAGCATCTCCGGCGACACCGGCAAGGATGTGCTCGACGGCGGCGACGGCGACGACACCGTCGAAGGCGGCGACAACGACGACGCGATCAAGGGCGGTTCCGGCGACGATTCGCTCGATGGCGGCGCTGGCAAGGACACCATTGAAGGCGGCGGCGACGGCGACACGCTGTTCGGCGTCGGCGGCAACGACAAGCTGTTCGGCGACGGCGGCAACGACGACCTGTTCGGCGGCAACCAGAACGACACGCTGAACGGTGGCGACGGCAAGAACGAACTGTCCGGCGGCGGCGGCAAGGACGTCTTCGAGGTCGACGACACCGGCAAGGGCACCAAGCAGACGATCGGCGACTTCGATCCGAAGCAGGACACAATCGACCTCAAGGACTTCAAGACGAAGTTCGGCGACCTCAAGCTGCAGAACGATGGCGACGGCGTGCTCGTCCAGGTCAAGGGCAGCAAGGTTAAGATCCTCATCGAGGGCTTCGACAAGAACGACGTCAAGAAGGACTGGTTTGACTTCTGATCGAGCTACGGCGGGCCGGCGGCGCGAAGATCGCCGCCGGCCTACCGACGCGCCGTGGCGGGCGCCGCCGCGCGACGCTATGCTGGCCTCGTTTCGGGGTGAGTGAGCGGGCGAGGGCGACGCGGGGATGCTGGCGCAACTGATCGACGTGCTTCTGGGCGAGGTCGCACCGGCCCTCGACGGTACGGCGGAGCCGGAGGCGGCGGAGGCCTTCGTCGCCACCGCCCTGATGAAGGTCGCCGGCGCCTCGCCGACCGCCGGCAGACGCGTCACCGACGCTCCGGTGCCGCCGGACCTGACGGCCCGGCTCGCGCTCATGCCTGGCCTCACCGGCGGCGGCCGCCGCGCCGTGGCCGAGGCGCCCACCCTCTACGAGACCATCTCGCGGCTGTTTTCCGACAAGGGCTTCCGGGCGCTGCTGCGCGAGCGCGCCGGCAAGACCGGCCGGCTCCCGCCGGTCAACCGGATGATCTCGCTCGCGAGCGACATGGCGATGGCGGAGGCCCAACAGGCCGAGGCGCTGCAGCGCTCGGTGGCGAAGGCGAGCGAGCGTCCGCCCGCCGCCTGGCAGCCGCGCGCCCTCGCCCGCGCGCCCGGCGGCGCGGCCGATGCCCGCGCGGCTGGACCGCGCGAGCCGGTGGTGCGCGTCATCCGCGGCGGCGCCGGCGGCGCGCGCCGTGCGACCGCGGCGGCCGCCGAGATCGGCCGGCTGCGCAGCGGCACGGCCGAGCTGCCGGTGGCGGCGGGCCTGCCGAAGGGCGTCGCCGCCCAGCTCTCCGACCGCTTCCCCTACAAGGCGCGCGGCCAGACGGTGATGACCACCGTCGCCGACTTCGTCGCGGCGCTCGCCGATCCCGCCGACCCCGGCGTGACGCGCGCCGCGATGACGGGCTTCGTCGCCTCCGGCCGCGGCCTTCAGCTCTGCCTGCTGCACCGCCTCACGGAAGCGGGCACGCTGCCGGTAGACCCGCGGCTGTCGCCCGATCTCGCGATGACGGCGGTGCGCGTCTACACCAACAACAACGCCGCCGAGACCGCCTACCGCGTCGCCCGGGCGCTGCGCGACGGGCCGCTGCACGCGCAGCTTCCCGAGGGTGAGCAGCGACGCCTGACAAACCTCATCGCCCGCGCGGCGCTGCGCTCCGGCCGCGTCGAGGAGGCCGCCCGCCTCTACCGCGAGACCTTCCTCCTCCATCCCGACGGGGCGGACGCCATCGTCAACTACTTCACCTCGATCTTCGGCAGCGAGCCGGACGCCGCCGTGTCGATCGGCAAGGCGATCCTCTCGAACGCCATCCAGGTGGCGCAGAACGACCTCGTCTTCATCGGCGACGTGCTGCTCTCGCGCGGCGCGCTCGACGAGGCGGAGGCGGCGTTCCTGCGCGTCCTGCGCGACGAGCCGACCTATGCCGACGGCTTCCTCGGCCTCGCCAACGTCGCCGCGGTGCGCGGCCGGCCGGCGCTGTGGTGGGGGGCGCTGCGGCGCTTCGGGCAGCTCTCGGGCCTCCGCCTCGACGGCGGCGACGGCGAGGCGGCGATCGGCCACCCCTTCGCGCTCACCGCCACCACCGACCAGAGCCGCGACGGACCGCTCGTCACCGTCGTCACCACCTGCTTCAACGGCGCCGAGACGCTGGAAGCCTCGGCCACGAGCGTGCTCGCCCAGGGCGCCGGCAACCTCGAGCTCTACATCGTCGACGACGTCTCGACCGACGGATCGCGTGCCCTCATCGAGGCGCTCGCCGCCCGCGACGGCCGGGTGAAGCCGATCTTCAACACCCGCAACATGGGCACCTACGCCTCGAAGAACCAGGCGATCGCGGTGGCCAAGGGCGAGTTCGTCACCTTCCACGATTCCGACGACTGGATGCACCCCGACCGCCTCGCCACCCATGTGACGGCGATGCAGAGCGGCGTCGCCTGCACGGCGTCGCAGTGGATCCGCATGGACCTTGCCGGCCGCTCGATCGTGCGGCGCGGCGGGCCCTACCTCCACCTCAACCCGGCCTCGACCTTCATCCGCCGGGAAGTGTTCGAGGCGATCGGCCCGTTCGACACGGTGCGGACGGGGGCGGATTCGGAGATCCTGTCGCGCATCCGCAACCACTACGGCCGCGATTCGGCGCCGACGCTGACCACCTGCCTCGGCGTCGGCCTCCACTCGGAGACCTCGCTGACCCAGTCCGGCGCCACCGCCTTCGACGAATACCGCTACTCCCCCGTCCGCCTCGCCTACACCGAAGCCTGGCTCGCCTGGCACCTCGAACGCCTGGAAAAGGGCTTGCCGATCGCGCTGAAGGAGGGCGGGAGACGGCCGTTCAAGGCGCCGGAGGCGATCCGGTCATGAGCGCGTCATGGGATCTGTCGCTCTGACTTGTACAGTGCGGCATATTGGAAGGCATCTCACCGGGAAGGGGAAACGTGGTGGGCGGCGTCGGTCACGGCTTCTCTAAAGGCGTTTTTGACAGGATGGTGGCATGGCTCTTTCCAATTTTCGGTTGAACAAGTCAGCTAAACGACACTAGAGGTCGAAAAAATGCCAGCCGAAGCAGGTCACGCCTCGTTTTTCTTCTGTATCCCCCTGCAGCCAAAGGCGAATGCCAACAATTGGGAGCGGGTCTGCGCCGTTCTCAATCAGACACTGCGATCCATACAGAATCAGAAGAACCAGAATTTCACGGTTTTTCTCGCCGGACAGGATCGCCCGGATCTTGATTCAGATATCGAGATCAAAGTTAACTGGCTTCACGCCGACTGGGACGTGCAGAACGCAAACAATGAAAAGCTGCGAGACAAGCGGAGAAAGCGCATCGTTCTGCTACGCGCTGTGCGAGAGGCCGGCGGCGGCTATGTGATGATGCTCGATGCGGATGATCTTGTCAGCAACCGGCTTGTCGAATACGTACTGACGGACCTGAATCCGAATGGCTACATCATCGAGAAGGGCTACGCCTACGACTGGGGAAACGGGCGCATCGCGCCTATCCCCGGGGCCTGGTCCAAGACGTTCGATTCGGTCTGCGGCAGCTGCTCCGTCATCAAGTATGGCGTGGACGACTTGCCACTTCCGCGGGGCGCGGAGGCGGAGGACGGCGCCCGTCACCTGGCAATGCAACTCAAGCAGCATTCCCAGTGGAAGCACGTCATGAGCGACCTCGGTCGACCCCTGGCTGTGGTTCCGTTTCCGGCGGCGGTCTACGTCCTGAACCACAGCAACAACCTGCACTACTCGATCAAGGCCATGCGTCAGGAGGAGGTGCCTTTGCGGATTGCCAAGCGGAAGCTGCCAGTCACACCGGAGCTCAGCAAGGAATTTTCGCTGCCTGACGCGCCGGTGGCCGGATCGTGATGGCGGCGCGGTGCCGCCCCAGCCTCTGGAGGGCGTGCTTCTCAGAGGCATGGCCGAGTGATAACTTGGATCGACGTCGTCTCGATTGGCACTGCGCAGAGCGGACGCCGCGCGAATTTTAAAGCGCGGAACACCCCGCCAGGGTTTCGGCGCGCCAAATGTATGGTAGTATCCGATGCTGCAGAATATATCTGACCTGACGTTGCTTTTTATTGAATCTTCCAAGCTCGATAAGCACCTTCTGAAGGTGTGGGTTTACAAAGACCGGTGCGTGGTTGCGGATTTCTCGTACAAGAAGATCAGATTTTCATTTGACATCACTCCGTCCAAGGACGGTGCGGTCTCGATAGATATCCTTCAGAAGAATCAGGATTCCGCTTTCCGGATCATTGGCGGCGGTGACAGGAAGCGGACACTGGCGGCGAAGGTGCCCTTGCGGCAGGCGCTGGAGCGCTTGCGAACCTCCGTGATTGACGTCCTGAAGGCGATCGACGCCGGAGTACCGCTCAGCGGTCCGTCATCGGGCACCGAGGACGCCACAGGACTCGCGTCGGCGCCAACCCCCAAGCGCCCGAAGCGCCCCAGGCCGATGAAGGTTGGCGTCCTGACCCTGCCCTTCAATGCGAACATCGGCGGCAATCTGCAGGGATACGCCCTCATCGAGGTGCTGAGGCGGATGGGGCACCAACCGGTCCTCATCAATCGGCGGCGCGCGCCCAAGGGTGTGCGGGTCGATGATGCCGTCACCAAGACGGACAACGAAGCACCGCTATTGTCCGACACCATCGCATTGAGTCACGCCCCCAATCGCGCCTTCATCGAAAGGCATATCGCTCCGATCTCGCGGGAATTCTATTCGACGGCCCATCTCGGGAATAATGTCGACCAGTATGAATTCGATGCCATCGTCGTTGGCAGCGATCAGGTCTGGCGGCCGAAATATGCGAAGTCGATCTTGTTTGATTTCTTCATGAAATTCCTCCCGGAGGAAAACACGAAGATCAAGCGGATAAGCTATGCGGCGTCATTCGGAACCGATGACTGGGAGTATGACGCTGATCAGACGGCAGAGGTGTCGTCGTTGATCAAGCGCTTCAGCGCCGTATCGGTGCGGGAAGATAGTGGTGTTGCCCTGTGCCGCGACCATCTCGGGGTCGAAGCCCGCCATGTTCTGGACCCGACGCTGCTGCTGACGCCGGAGCACTATGCGCGTCTCTTCTCGCCCGCGCAGCGGCAGCAGCAGGCGGGACAGCTTCTGGCCTACATCCTGGATCGCAACGAGGACAAGACACGGGTCGTCGAGGAGCTTTCCAGAAGGCTCTCAATCAGCCCCTATTCGACGACGGGTCTCCCGTTTGGCCCTGCGATCCCGCCTGAAGGCGACGAGGGGGACGCGTCGGTCGAAGGATGGCTTGCGGCGATCCACCAGGCCGCCTTTGTCGTGACGGACAGCTTCCACGGCGCGGTGTTCTCGATTCTCTTCAACAAGCCCTTCATCGCCTACGGCAACCCGAAGCGAGGAATGGCCCGCTTCGTTTCCTTGATGAGGATGCTGGGGTTGGAGGATCGACTCGTCATCCAGCGCGGCGAAGTCGACGTCGACCGGATGCTGCGGCCAATCGATTGGGCCGCTGTCAATCGGCGTCTCCAGAAACTGCGAGGCGAGTCGCAGGAATTCCTCACTTCAGCGCTTGCCGGCAAAGCCCGCAACAGCGCGCCCCCCACCTCCCAAAGCCCGGACTTCGACACGAGGCCAGTCACCGCCAGCGCCGCCGACAGCCAGACGCATCCCCTGAAGGTGCTTTGCACGGGCTGTGGTGTCTGCGTCTCTGAATCCAG